>CAYXKC010000027.1:0-19071 GCA_964465295.1 uncultured Methanomicrobiaceae archaeon
TTCCAGGCGATACACCAGGAGGCCGATGTCGTCGTCGAGAACGTGGACTGCATCAGGGCGATGACGGGCGGAGCCGCTACTGCCGAAGAATCGGTCGCAATGACGAACAGGGCTCTCGGTTTCGAGACGATATAATTCTATTATTAAAAAAAAATTTTTTCAGGCCTTTACATCACCGTACCTGTCGCTCGGGTACGTCGTAAAGCCGTATTCCTCAAAGATCGAAAGACCCTTTTCGGATGCAACGAAATCGACGAAATCCTGCGCCTCTTTAGATTTCTTTGAGAATGTCAGTGCTCCTATCGGGACGATCTTTACCATATTCTGGTTGTTTGGTATGTATATGAGTTCAAGCTCGTCAGAATCCCCGAGATCCTCCCAGATTATCGAGGCGTCCGCGTTGCCGAGGCACGTGTGCATCACGATCTCGTTTACGGTTGCAGCTCTCGAGACTACGTTTGGATAGATGGTCGAGTTGAGTTTGTTCTTCTCGATTATCTTGTTGCCGAGTTTCCCGATTGCGCATGCCGAGGGATCGCCGAGTTCGACCCTGACACCTTCGTTTCCGAGATCGGCAAGGCACGTAATTTTTGCAGGGTTGCCTTTAGGTACCGCGATTACCGGGACATGATATGCAATAAGCGCCTCGGACGCGATAAATCCCTTGTCCTGTGCCGTCCTGAAATCGGCTGTTGATCCTGGCATATACACGTCGCCCTTCTCTGTTATCTCCATCTGCGAGAGAAGAGTCCCGGAGCCCCCGAAGTTGTAGTTTACACGAATCCCGGTCTCAGCCTCAAACTCCGATGCGATCTTCTCCATCGGTTCGCTCATCCCGGCCCCGCAATAGACCATGATTTCATTGACTCCCCCGGATGCTCCCGGAGCACCCTGCGTTCCGGTACACCCGGAAAAAACGGCAAATAAAGCCAGTATAGCCAGCGAAAAAATCAGAACCTGTTTCTTCATCAATAGGTAATCCGGGTTTTAAGTAAATATTGTTTGCCTTTTAGCACGAATAAATTAAGTTTATATGTTTAACAAAGAGCACAAAAATTACCAGGAAAACCGATCTTCACCCCCGGCTTTCACTCAACATGAGGATACCGGCAGAGAACCGGGGGGACACGGATCTCAAATAGAGCCCCTTTTCCCTCCTCCCCCGTCTCTGTTATGGACATGCCAAGAACTCCAACTATCTCGCTGACATAGTAAAGCCCAAGGCCGTTCCCGCTGCCAAATCCTTTGTTGAATATCTTCCCCTTATTCTCCACAGGAATACCGCAGCCGTCGTCCTCAAAGAAGATCCCGGTATACCCGTCCCCGCGCCTCCACCATATCCTGATGCAGGAGACGTCTCCGCCATGTTCAACCGAGTTTTTGACCAGGTCAGAAAAGATTATGGGAAAGATGGGATCTGTAAAAATTTCGAGCCCTTCAAGCTCTATTCTGACAGGAATCCTGCCCGTATCATTCGCGGAGAGGTATTCGCTTATCGCCGGCCGGAGGGCGATCCAACCGGCGGGCCCGGATTCAACGGTCTCATATTTCTTCAGGAATTCGATGATCTCATTCATCTCATCGAGAGAGGACTCCTGCAGGTCGATGAGGCCAAGTATGGTTTCATCCGCGGTTTCATCCCTTTGAAGCTCCATGTAGCCCAGTATCGCGGTAATCTTGTTCCTTAGATCATGCCTTGTAATCCTCGAGAGAAGTGCAAGTTTCCGGTTTGCAAGTGCGAGGGCATTCTCCAGTCCCTTATCCCCGGGGCTATCCTTTTCAACCCCGCATATCCCGCTGACATTTCCGTCACCTCTACGATCCGGGATCTCCCTGCCTATAACCAGAATGGTATCTTTTTTGCCATTCAGGCGGGAGACTGCAGACAACTCGAGGTCAACATACGTCCCGTCCTTCCGGAGGAACTTAACCTCGATAAAATCCCTTCCCTCTCCCGATAGGAGAAATCCGGCACGCTCCTCGACAAGATCCAGATTCCCGGGCTCAATAAAATCAGTATATCTTTTACCGATAATCTCCCCGGGTTCATAGCCGAGGATCTCACGGGAGGATGGAGAGGCATAAAGAGCTCTTCCCGAGGAGTCGCTGTGTATTATAAGATTCGGGGAAAGCTCGACCATATTCCTGAATTTTGTCTCGCTCTCTTCCAGCGCCTTTCTTATCTCTCTCCCCGCGATCGACTGGTTGATCTTGTGAACAAGCTCCCTGAACTGGGAGACCGGATCGCCGCCCTTCTGGATGTAGGAATCGGCTCCCGAGTCGAAGGCCTCGATTACAACCTCCTCCCTCCCCCGCCCTGTGAAGATGATAAACGGTATATCGTTTCCTGAACTGCGAAGCTCCCTTAACAGCGAGATCCCGTCCATTCCAGGCATAAGATAATCAGATACCACGGCATCGTACTGCTTTTTCCTTATTGCGGATAACGCCTTCTCCCCTGAATCCACTGCATCTACGGATATATCACCGCTCTTTTCAAGATATGCCCTTGTAACCTGAAGCAGGATGGGTTCGTCATCGACGATGAGGACGGAGTGCATTGTGTGTAATTAAATTTCCTGAATACTTTATCTTTATCAATTATTCCTGAAGCCCTAATGCGGCGTACAGAACTGCCCGGTAAAGTGTTAATTTTGATAAGACGAAGCTTTTTGTTTATAGCATTATCTTTATATAATTACCATCACATAAATCAGGCACAGGAGATTATGGATTTTACAAAAGAGCCTCCGGGAAGTATGACGGATTCCCCGGGGGGATGCGAGACCTGGATCGGGGCAATAATCAACGGCTCGCCCATACCCCAGTTCGTAATCGGCCGGGATCACAGGGTAATAATCTGGAACGAGGCACTCGAGAAGTACAGCGGAATTAAGGCAGAGGAGGTCATCGGTACAAACAAGCACTGGAAGGCCTTTTACCCCAACGAAAGGCCCTGTATAGTAGACCTGATCGTTGACAGGGCTACCGACAGTATCCCAGAATTTTATGGCGACAGCTGCCGGAAATGCGAGTTTATCGACGACGCCTATACCGCAACGCTCTTCTTTGCGGATATGCAGGAATCCGGCACCTGGCTCCATGTCACATCTTCCGCAATCAAGGATCGGGACGGACGGATTGTCGGCGGCAGCGTGACGCTTGAGGACGTTTCTGAACTCAGGGACGTGGAGAAGAAATTAGAGGAGAATCAGAGGAAGCTTGCAGAGGCCATGGACCTGGCGCACCTGGTAAACTGGGATTTTGATATTGCCACAAACACATTCACCTTCGACAACCGTTTCTATTCGCTCTATGGCTCAACCGAAGACCTTGAAGGAAACAAAATGAAGGCGGAGGTTTACGCAGAAAAGTTTGTCCACCCCGATGACCGGTATCTGGTTGCCGAAGAGGTGAAAAAGGCGAATGAGGCCACTGATCCGAACTTTAAATCCGAAGTGGAGCACAGGATTATCAGAAAAGACGGGGAAGTCAGGCATATTGTCGTCCGGTTCGGTGTGATAACGGATAATGAAGGCAGGATTCTCGGGACCCGGGGTGCCAACCAGGATATTACCGGGAGGAAGATGGCGGAGGAGGCGCTCAGGCAGGCCAATAAAAAACTCAATATGCTCTCCACCATCACAAGGCACGACATCCTGAATACTATCATGGTCATCCGCGGATACCTGGAACTTTCTGAAGATTTGATTAAAAATGAAAAGATCTGGGAATATGTCGAAAAAGAGAAGGAGGCAATCGACGTTATCCAGAGACAGATAGAGTTTACAAAATACTACCAGGATATCGGGTTTAATGAACCTGCATGGTTCAGGGCGGATGATATAGCAGCCAGGGCGAGCGGTTCGCTTGACCTTAAGGGCATTCACACCGACATCTCACTTGATAATATCGAGATCTATGCCGACCCGCTGATCGAAAGGGTGTTCTATAACCTGATCGAGAATTCACTGCGCCATGGAGAAGGAGTTACAGAGATCTCAATCTCATTTATGAAATCTGCAGATAATATTGTAATATCGTATCGTGACAACGGTGTTGGAATAAATGATCAGGACAGGGGGAAGCTATTCCGGAGAGGTTTTGGCAAAAACACCGGCCTGGGCCTCTTTCTATCCCGCGAGATCCTTGCTATAACCGGTATCGAAATCGCTGAGAAAGGGAGATGGGGAGAGGGAGTGAACTTTGAGATAACTGTTCCAAAAGGAAACTTCCGGATTGAAGGATAAAGAGGTGATTGATTCAAAGGCCTTTTGAAATATTTTTCACCTGAATGGCCTTCGCACAACCAATGAAAAGAAGGATTACGAGCAGGATCACGGGGACATCGACCCACCACGGGTAGACGGCATCTCCGTTTAGGGATGCATGGAAGAGATCGACGATATATGTCAGCGGTGATGCGGACGTTAGGATATAGCTCCAGCCTTCAAGCTGACTTAAAGGTATGAAAATCCCCGATATGAATATCAGTGGCAGGCGGATAAGGCTTGATAACATCATGATATTCGACGGGTTGCTTGTCGCGGGAGATGAGAGCAGGGTCCCGAGGGCTGCAAAGGCAACCGATCCAAGGACTATTGTGAGCACGAGAAGGGCTGCATTTGCAACCGGAAGGGACAGTAGCAGCGTGGACAGGCAGAAGACCGCAATAGAGACTGCAACCCCGAATACGGCTCCTGCCAGTATATCGCCGATTATGATGCTCTCGAGTATTACCGGAAGTGAGAAGAGCCGCTCGTAAGTCTTCTCCCTCTTCTCCCATGGTGTTATCAGGGGCCCGACGGAGGATGCGGTAAAGAAGAGCATCATTCCCAGGAACCCGGGGTAGAAAAGGACGAGATCGAGGTCCCTGCCGATGAAGAAGGTGAAGAACATTATCAGCGGGAAGAGAAAGCCGAAGATCATAACAGGCCCCTTGAAGTAGTATATCCTCATGTTCTTCTCGGTGACGATGAGGATGCTCCGTGCAAAGGTTTGCAAGTCCATTCTCAGGCACCTCCGGTGAGTTTTACAAACGCCTCTTCAAGCGACGGGCTGGATGTCGCAATCGATACTATGGAGAGGTTCTCGCGTTCGGCAATCTTTGCAAGGCTCTTTACCGCGACGTCGGGATCATCCGAATATATCCTCCACTTGTCGCCCCATTGTTCGGCCTTCTTTATCCCGGGAATTGAGAAGAGTGCAGGCCCTGCGTCCCTGTCGAATGCAACTTCAACATAGCGCGACGTATCGAAGGTCTTCTTCAGCCTCTCGGGACTCCCCGAGGCTATGATCCTGCCGTTGCTGATTATTCCGATATCGTTGCAGAGCGCATTTGCCTCGTCTATATTGTGTGTGGTGAGCAGGACGGTGCTCCCGTCCTCATTCATGCTCCGGACCGTATCTATTACAAGCCGGCGGCTGTATACGTCGAGGCCGGTAGTAGGCTCGTCGAGTATGAGCAGCGGGGGCGAATGAACGATCGCACAGCCTATGCTTATCCGCTGGCGCATACCTTTGGAAAACAGCCGTACAAGATCGTTCCTCCTTTCCGTAAGGCCAAGCGCATCGATGATCTCTGCGGCCCTCTTCTCGCGGAGGGATTTCTCCATCCCGTAAAACTTTGCAGTGAGAAGAAGGTTCTGTTCTGCAGTAAGGTCGCTGTAGACCGTCCCGTTCTCGGGTATCACACCCATCCTGAGTTTGGCCTTAAGAGGATTTTCATGAACGTCATCCCCGAATATCAAAACACTACCCGAATCGGGGGTCAGAACCCCTGTAATCATCCGTATTGTGGTCGTCTTCCCCGCCCCGTTAGGACCCAGAAAACCGAATATGCCACCTTCAGGTATTGAAAGCGATACGCCGCTGACCGCTCTAACATGCCCGAATCTCTTCTCCAGACCCTCTGCCTCGACTGCATTCATCACTATTTTTCCGGAATAATGATTATTTTAAATCTTTAATGAGATTTCTGCTTTGGTTTCCGGACCGTCGATAAATTCTTAAAATAGAATTCCTGCCAGTTTCCCCCATTAAACTGTCATTTTTTCTAAAACTGGTAATGAAATGGCCGTTTTGCCAATTTTTATATAGAGAATTGCCCAATTGTGAAATATCCAATGTTCTCCGTTATTTACACAGACGACGAATCGATGCTTCTTGAGGTGGGTAAGAAATTCCTTGAGCTTTCAGGACGGCTGAAGGTGGAAACGGCACTTTCAGCAAAGGAAGCGGTGGAGATAATGAAAGAGAAGGAGATCGACTGTATAGTCTCTGACTACATGATGCCGGAGACTGACGGGATTGAATTTCTCAGGCAGCTGAGGGAGGAGGAGAACAATGTTCCCTTTATACTCTTCACGGGCAGGGGGCGCGAGGAGATTGCAATCGAAGCCCTCAATGCAGGAGCCGATTTCTACCTCCAGAAAGGCGGAGACCCTGTTTCGCAGTTTAAAGAGCTCGAACACAAGATAATACAGGCGGCTGAACGAAGGAAAGCTCTAAATGAGCTCAGGAAGAGCGAGGAGAAGTACAGGATCCTGACGGAGATGACTGAAGATATCCTGTATTCTCTTGATACTAAAGGTGTTATCACGCATGTCGGGCCGCAGGTTAAAAGATACGGCTTTGAACCCGGTGATTTTATCTCAAAAAGGATTGAAGATCTCATCTTTGAAGATGACCTCGGGATTGTTGTTGAAGATCTGAAAAAGACGCTTTTAAGCGGTGAGCCAACAAGAACCGTCTTCAGGATACACGACAAATCCGGAGGACTTGTCTGGATGGAAGACAGCGGCGCCCCGGTGTTCGATGAAAACGGGGAGATCGTCGCAATCTCGGGCATCCTTCGTGATGTAACCGACAGGAAGATTGTCGAGGAAGAGCTCGGGGAATCTGAGAAGAGGTATCGTGAACTTGTCGAACTCCTGCCGCAGACGGTCTTTGAAACAGACCTGGAGGGAAACCTTGGATCTGTGAATAAGATCGGCTTTGAGACCTTCGGGTATCTTCAGGAGGATCTTAAAGAAGGGATAAACGTCTTCGACCTTCTCGTCCCGGGCGATCGCAGCCGGGCGAAAAAGAACCTCGGGCGGATGCTTGCGGGGGAGGATTTAGGAGGGGAGAGATATACGGCTGTCAGAAAAGACAGCACAACATTCCCCGTGATAATCTTTTCGAACCTTGTGAAAAGGAACGGCAGGAATGAAGGGGTCAGGGGCGTCATCTACAACCTGGACGCCCGCGATGAAACCTGCGATATCAGGGAGGATATCGCCCTTAGGGAGCAGGACTTTATCGTCAGGAACAGCCCTGCGATAGTCTTCCTCTGGAAGGCCGAAGAGGGCTGGCCGGTCGAATACGTTTCCGAAAATATCAGCCAGATGGGTTATAGTACAGGGGATTTTCTTGAGGGCAGGGTTGTATTCTCGTCGATAATCCACCCGGATGACAGCGAACGCGTTGCAGGAGAGGTTGCGGCATATAGTGCCATGGAGGGCAGAGAAGAGTTCAGCCAGGAGTACCGTATAATGACGGCGGGCGGGGATATCCGGTGGGTCGACGACAGGACATGGATAAGGCGTGACGAATCGGGAGCGATAACCCACTACCAGGGGATTATACTCGATATAAGCGAGCATAAAGCGGCGGAAAAAGCACTCGCGCAGTCGGAGAGAAGGCTTGCCGATATAATCAGCTTCCTCCCTGACTCTACGTTCGTTATAGACCTTGAGGGAAGGGTAATTGCATGGAACAGGGCGATGGAGGAGATGACCGGGGTTTTGGCCGGTGATATTATCGGACGGGGCGATTATGAGTATGCTATCGCATTCTACGGGGAGCGGCGGCCGATCCTGATAGATCTTGCTCTCAAACCGGATATCGGGAAGGAGCACAGATACTACCCGATGGTCCGCAGGGAGGGGGATGCAATCTTCGGGGAGACCGATTATGCCAGTCCTGCAGGAAAACCGGTGGTGCTCTGGGGAAAGGCGACGCCGCTCTATGACGAGAAAGAGGAAGTGGCAGGTGCGATTGAATCTATCCGTGATATTACCGACCGTAAACGTGCAGAAGAGGAGCTTAAGACTCTTTACAGCGATCTTGAGGTGCGTGTCGAGGAGCGTACCGCCGATCTCAGGCGTGCCCGGGAGGCCTTCAGCCTGGCAAATGAGAAACTGAACCTTCTAAGTTCGATCACAAGACATGACATCCTGAACCAGCTGATGGGCCTTAAGGGATTCCTGGATCTCATGGATTCCGAAAATGCCCCTGATGAGATAAAAATGTTTATACGCGGCGCAGCGCAGGCCGCCGCCAACATTGAGCAGCAGATTACATTTACAAAGATGTACCAGGATATCGGTGTGAAACAGCCTGCATGGCAGAACCCCGGCGATTTTTCAGGGATGCAGATTGCCGGGCTTCTTCCCCGGGGCCTGAAATGCACCGTAGATGTGGGAGAATTTGAGATATACGCCGACCCCCTCTTACCGAGGGTTATCTGCAATCTCGTCGACAACACAGTCCGCCACGGCGAAGGTGCGACCGAAATCCGGTTTACATCCCGTTTTGGAGATAAAGAAGAACTGGTTCTCGTTTATGAAGATAACGGATCAGGTATAGATGAGACGGACAAAGAGCTTATCTTTAAGAGGGGTTATGGGAAAAATAGTGGATTCGGGCTCTTTTTAGCCCGCGAGATCCTTGCGATTACCGGTATTACCATCAGCGAGAAGGGAACGCCGGGCAGAGGGGTCTGTTTCGAGATCACCGTCCCGGCCGGTGCATACAGGCAGTCCGGCGACGGAGGAGATACAGGAATATGGAATTCGTCTTCGACCTGATAAGCGCTATAAATCTCCTGTTTTGTACAGGCATCGTCATAACCAGTATATGGTGGACGAAAAAGACAGCCAGCTACACCCCGCTTACTATAGGAGGTGCATTTTTTCTATTCGGCATATCCCATCTCTCCCTTCTCCTCGGTTTAAAGGATATTCTGGAGCCGGCCCTTGTGGTTTTGAGGATCTTTGCGTATCTGCTTGTTCTGGCCGGCTTTATATTCATAGCCCGCGACGTCATAAACCGGCGAATGGCGGAGGAGGAGATCTCCCAAAAGCATGAAGACCTTAATAAAGCCTACGAGATGCTTACGGCAGATGAGGAGGAGCTGAAGCAGAACTATGATGAACTTCAGAAGGCCGAGGATGCGTTGCGCGAGAGTGAAGAGCGTTACAGGGCTCTCTATGACGAAAATCCCTCGATCTATTTCACTCTCGATTCAAAAGGATACATTCTCTCAGTAAACAATTTCGGCGCCCGGCAGCTGGTATACAGCCCGGACGAGCTTAAAGGAAGACTTTTCATGGATCTATTCCACCCGCAGGACCGGGAAAATGCCGGGGCCCTATTTAAAAAATGCCTTGACAATCCCCAAAAGCCGGTCTACGGGGAATTCCAGAAGATGAAGAAGGACGGGACCGTTCTCTGGTTAAAGGAGATTATGAGGGCTATGCCGGAGGGAGAGGGGGGGATGACGGTCCTCGTCGTCTCCGAGGATATCTCCGAGCAGAAGATGGCAAAAACAGCACTTGACAGGGCGACGGAGAAACTCTCCCTCTTAAACACGGTGACCTTTACAGATATACAAAACGCGGTCTTCTCCCTCCACGGCTATCTTGAACTCATGAAACAGGGTACTTCCGGTGAGATAAGGGATGATTTTATCGATAAGGAGATTGAGATCATCAGGACGGTAGGAGAATCTCTTGATTTCGCAAAAAAATACCAGAGCCTCGGGCAAAAACCGCCGGAATGGCAAAACGCGGAACAGAAATTCCTGTTTGCAATCTCCCACCTGGATCTTTCAAAAGCCTCAATAACCCATTCTACAAATCTCGGAGGACTGGAGATCTTTGCAGACCCCCTTCTGGAGGAGGTATTTTTTTCTCTTGCCGAAAACTCTGTCATTCACGGGAACGGTGCAACACGGATTTCGCTTTTTTACCAGAAGTTGCCCGGCTCTCTCCTGCTTATCTACCAGGACAACGGGTGCGGCATCCCTTCGGATGAGAAAGAGAAGATATTTGAGAAAAGAATGGACAAAAAAACCGGACTGGGACTCTTTCTTTCAAGGGAGATCCTCTCCATTACAGATATTTCGATCAGGGAGACGGGAGATCCGGGGAAAGGCGCCCGCTTCGAGATGACGGTGCCGAAAGGGGCCTACAGGTTCGAAGATCCGGACCGGTCCTGAATTCGAGCTGATGTCCCTATATTCGTAAATCAATTCTATTTCTTAAGCGCCGAGCCCTTTTTTGTAAACGATCCGCCGTGGAGATTGATCCACTGCCCCTCAACGACCCCGATATGATTCCCGCACGGGCAGAAGACGTCGTCTCCCTCCCGGACGGTATGATCGGAGGATATCCGGGTGTGCCAGCAGTGCAGGAGTTTTCCCTTCCCGATCTTCTGGTACCGGAAGAGCTTTTGGCCGCATTTTGCGCAGTGGATTGTTATCATCGTTTTTTTTACGCCTTCCTGGCCGTCGCGATAATCACGATCAGAAACATCACGATCACGAAGGATGATACCCACAGGCCCGTCCCGGTCGCACCCTGGAGGATGTTTACAAGGCTTGCAAGGATTGCGACGGCAGACGCGGTGAAGATGATTATTTCTCTTGTTGTGTATTCCATTGAGGAATATATGCAGGTTAATTTATTTCCTGTTTTTGGGTTTTGCAGGCTGGTGTTTTTATCTGAATCCAATCACTTAACATACAATAAATCCTGTTACTCTCAGGGTTACAGCAGCATTATACATACAGGGTGTGTATAGTGGACTTAAAAAAGGTAGGAGACAACTATGAAAGAGAAGATTAAAGGAGCAATCGTGCAGAGGGACAAAGAGACATACGCCATCGTTCCGGGGAGCCCGGCGGGGCTTGTCTCCCCTGAAAACCTCGAAAACATAGTAAAGACGGTCAGGAAGTATAATATCCCAATAATCAAGATGACATCGGGGCAGAGGATGGTTCTTGTCGGGATTAAGGAAGAGGATATCGACAAGGTCAAAGCCGATCTCGGGATGCCAATCGGCGAGGCGACCGAGCCGTGCCTTCACTATGTCCAGACTTGCCCGGGAACGGCGGTTTGCAAGTACGGAAACCAGGATTCGCTGACCCTCGGGCTTGAGATGGATGAGCTTTACAAAAATATGGATCTGCACGCCAAGGTGAAGATCGGGGTCTCGGGATGCCCGAGATGCTGTGGTGAGAGCCTTATGAGGGATCTCGGCGTATTCGGGAACGCAAAAGGCTGGACGGTCTCTTTCGGCGGAAACTCCGGTGGAAGGCCGAGGATTGGCAACATAATTGCAAAAGATCTCTCGAAAGATGAGGTCCTGGATCTCTCAAAGAGGCTTCTTGAGTACTACAAGGCGAACGGAAAGTCAGGGGAGAGAACAGCACGGTTTATGGAGAGGATTGGGTTTGATACCCTGCAGTCTGAACTCCTGAACTTAATCCCGTATATTCCGATGAAGAATTAAGGCGTATGAACGACAATGAGGTCATTGAGGTATTGAGATGAAAATAACAAAACTCTCCGACCAGCCGGTTAACAAGAACCCGCACAATGTCGATGCACGGATGGTGTACAATACCGAAAACGCGGTTGTGGTCGTAATCACGCTACAGCCCGGAGAAGCCCTGAAGCTTCATAAGACCCCGGTTGACGTCTTCTTCTATGTCCTCGAAGGCGAGGGCGTTGTTGAGATCGGGGGCGAGAGGGAGACTGCCGGAAAGGACAGTCTGATAGAGAGTCCTGCAAACATCCCCCACAGGTGGATAAACGAGAGCGGTTCGGTCTTTAAGGTGCTCGTGGGAAAGGTCCCGAGACCCGTGGCCGAGACTAAGCTTCTCTGAACTATTCTATTTTTTCCGAGTGCTGCGCCATCTTGTTCATGTACTGCTTCTGGATGCAGATTATGAACGGGAGTGTGATTACGACGGCATGCCTGACACCTTCCTGGGTGTAGATGATCATGTACTCCTTCTCGTCGGCGATGAAGATGTAGTTCAGCTCGTACCTCTGGCCCTCGGCCGAGACCGGCCCTTTGAAGATGTTTGCATAGATGTTCTTCTGGAAGAATTCGCAGAACTCACCGGGTTTGTAAAGCATGGAATTCCCGAGATACCTTGTCATCCCCTTTTTTCCGTTTGGGAAGAGGAGTTTGACGTCGTAGTTCTTTGAGATCTCCGCTAGGACGGGTGCGAAGTCGTCGATATCGTCGTAGTCCATGCAGACCCCTATGAGATCCTCCCTGACCTTCACTGTAAGGGCCTCGAAATGCCTCTTAATACTCCATTCGCCCTGGACATACCATATCGGGGAGGTCTTCTGTCTTGCATCGAGCGAGAGGGTGTCGAGCTTTTCGAGTGCGTCGGTTGCGGCCGATTCGATGCTGCTCCGGAGCCTGTTTATGACGACGGCAGGCTCGACGGGGACGTAGATATGCGGGTTTCCCCTTCTTACGTTTAAAAAGCCCCGGGATACGAGGCTTTCGGCCGTGTCGTACACCCTCGGCCGGGGGACGCCCGAGACCTGGTGGATCTGCCTGGCGGAACCCTCCCCGAGCCCGACTGCGGCGGAATAGACCTTCGCCTCGTACTCCTTCAGCCCGAGGGCGGTGAGGTTTTGCGTGAGATCGTTCTGCATTTCTATCTTCTTATTGTTACTCCCTGAGTTACATCAGGTTTTCGGGGGGTTTTGAGGGTTATAACGAAAATCCCTATATTGCAACAACCCTTGCGCAAGTACGCTCCGCAAGCTCCGCGAATAAATTTTTAGAAGAATAAACCGGTGACCGAAGGTCGCAGCGGGTTTCGAAAGGGTGGCAGCCCTTCGGTAGGGAAATCCTCGCCTATCCCCAACTGCGACCTATCCCCAGGAGGGGGGAGAATCAAAGGGAGGGGGAAACGTCTTCCTTTCTCTCTAAATAAAACTTTGAGAGTGATAATCACCCTCCGAACCCACTCCCCTCATCAAACCGGAAAACGAACTCCCTTCCCTTCTTCTCCTTCCTGATATAGCCGAGATCCGCAAGCGTTAAGAGATCGGTTCCCGCCGTCTCGTAGACGACACCCCGGGTCTCCATTATCTCCCTGAGAATTTCCGCCTGCCTCCGGTTGATATCCGGGATGTTTCTGATTATCTCCTTTGCCGGGCTCTGTTCGGCCTGCTAACCATTAGAGGGCGGTTCACTGATTTTTCAGACCCCTGAATATGAAATAAAATTCTTTTCCGGATTTCTGCTTTTGTAGGTACCCGGATTTTTCGAGATGGAAGAGATCGTTTCTCGCCGTTCCGTATGCGATGTGATATGTCTCCCTTATCTCTTTGATCGTTACCGGTTTATCTGGCTCCTTTATGAGCGACTTGATTATATTCGCCTGCCGAAGATTTAGATCATCACTTTCCTGGAGAATTTTTAGCGCCTGTTTGCTTTCTCTCTGCTTTTTCTCGATATACTTCAGGATATTGTCGACCGCTATCTTCACTGCCTTGAGATTATACATGATGAAATACGTGAGATCGTTACCGTCACTCTCAGTATACTGGTATGCCATCTTGTACTGGCCCTTGGTATCTTTTATCGCCCTTGATACCGCCATATATTCGAATAGCCAGTAGTCTTTCCTAAGCATATACCAATAAAAGATACTCCTTGCACACCTGCCATTACCATCATTGAATGGATGAATGTACCCCATGAGATAATGAAGGACTATTCCCTTTATTACCGGGTGAATAAACTGCTCCTCGTCATTGTTTGCAAATTCACAAAATTTTCCGATTAGTTCCTCCACCTTTTTGAAATCCGGAGGAGTGTGCAGGATGTTTCCCCACTGGTCAAAGACCCTTATCTCATCGTTGTCCCTGAAACGACCTTCGTCCTCTGGATTTTCGAGAGTATTACGGGTAATGTTCGCGTGAATATGCAATATCAGTTCAGATGTCAGATCCTGATTCTTTATCGTAGTGATCTCCTTCATCGTGATATAATTGTTCAGGATCATCCGTTCGTCCTTATTGACCGGTTTCCTCTTCTCACGGAGCATCTTTTTTGCGATCTTCCTTGTGACCGCGGCTCCCTCAATCTGGCTCGATGCGATTGCCTCCTCCATTAAGGAATTGATGATAAACTGGTCCCTATCGCGGGACATCGAATCGAGACCAGACGAGATGGTTCCTGCGGCAGATTTATCAAGATAATGAAGCTTTTCGATAAAATCGTCAAGAAGATCGTATTTAAGCTCAAGCTTATCGAAATGAAGATATTTCATCTCTCTGTCCCTGAAGAACTTCATCAGTATCCAGACATACAGAGGATCAACGGGGAGTTCACGTCGCCTCAGCTCCTCCCAGTGGAGGTATTTGCTATTATACCTGAATACAGCATCCATTACATCATGGTTTTCAATATATCCCCATGCCTTTAGTAAGTCTTCTTCAGAATATTCCGGAGTTTGAGGGAGCTTCATGACTAAATTTCTATATCTAATTGATCCATATTATCATTATCTATCAATTTATTACATTTTGATAGATTTTGTAAATGAAATTCGGGGAGGGAGAAAGGATTCATTTCACTGTTCCATAATTTAGTATTATGTATCAAAATCTATCAGTTTGTTGTATTTTGATAGATGATGTAAATAAGAATCCTAAGCTGATCGCTCAAATACAAATTTAGTAGAAATTAGTAGTTCATTAGTATTACAGATCCAGTCTGAAAATCCCCAAAAAAATCAGATCAAAAAGGGGATCAGCCTCCTCGTCCTTTCAGAATATACCCTGTATTCGTCCCCGAACTCCTCCTCCATGATCCTCTCCTCTTTCGGGATTCTTAAAACATAAAGAAGGCCGAACGAAGCGATCCCGAAGATGCCGACGAACCAGTTCGAAACGATGAGAAACTGTCCCGCCATCATGAGGAAGAAGGACGTATACATCGGGTGGCGGACGTACCTGTAAGGCCCCGATACGACAAGCCTGTGGCCTTCCTTAAGCTCCAGATTCATCGACCAGTCCCCGCCGAGCTCCCTTAGAACAAGGAACATCAGCACGAGCGATGCCACATAGACGAAAATTCCGGCGATTCTCAGGGCACCGGGGAGGTTCATCATAAACCCGTCGAAGTACGGGGAGAGGCAGAATATCACCGGAAAGACCATCATCCCAAGTGTGCTCAGCCCGACCTGAAGCCTGTCCGTTACCGAACTCTTCATGACCTTACTCTCCTTCTTCCGGGACTTCATCACGAAAGGTCCGCGGACGAAAAGAAATGCAATAATCAGGATCAGCAGGGCCGTTTTATAGAGATATTCATCCATTTTATCTAATCAGTAGTCTGCTCAAAGAAGCTTAATCCTTGCTTTTAATATCAAAACCCACTCGCGTAGAACCAGTCGCCTTCCTTCCTGATCGTAACAGGGACATCGAAGAGGCCGCCGATTATATCATCCTTTAGAATTTCTTCCTTCGGCCCGTCCCCGGCGATTCTTCCGTCCTTCATGAGAACCACTCTTGATATCTCCGGGATTATGTCATGAAGGTTGTGGGTCACCATGATTATGTTCGTCCCCGAGGCCGCGATCTTTCTGATGGCCGACCTGAAATGATAGAGTGCATGGAGGTCGAGGCCGGTCGTCGGCTCGTCGAGAATCAGTGCCTTCGGGTCGTGAACCAGCGCCCTCCCGATCAAAAAACGTCTTGCCTCGCCTGTCGACATCCGCATCATCGGGCGGTCGGCGAGATGTTCGATCTCCAGGAACTCGAGAATCTCCGAGGTCTTCTCCCTCATCTCCGGGGTAATCTCGTGCATGAATAGCCCGATGCTTGAGAAGAATCCCGAGAGGATCACGTCCCGGCCGGTCGTCTCCCTGTTGTATACCTGCTGGAGCTCGGGTGATACGATCCCGAGCATTGTCCTGAGCTCGCCTACATGCCAGACCTCCCGGCCCATGATCCTGAACCGAAGATTGTCGGAGAGGACAGGATAGTTCTCGCGGGTGATAGCCCGGATGAGGGTCGACTTCCCCGAACCGTTCGGGCCCAAAATCGCGACATTCTCCCCGGAATCAACCATAAGCGAGATGTAATGAAGAATTTCCTTCCCGTTCCTCACTACGGTCACGTTCTCAAAGTCGAGCAGCGGAGGTGCGGCCTGAGTATCCATTGCATTAATATCGCCCTTCATGCAGATACCGGTTTTTGCCAATCCCTTTATCCGGGTGAACACGTACTATAACCTATGGACCTCTGCAGAGCACAGCGGATGATGCTCGGGATTGCCATCGGGGACGCACTCGGCAGGGAATACGAGAGCATCCCGGGGGACAGGATCCTTATCGAAAAAGCCCCGGAAGAATACGCAAAAGGAACCGGGATCTATACCGACGATACCCAGATGTCGATCGCTGTCGCGGAGACTATGCTCGGAGAGACATTCGATCCCGGAACTCTCGCCGAAAACTTTGTAATCGCGTACAAACGCGACAGGCGGGAGGGCTACTCGCGTGAAACACTTGCCATGCTCGAAAACTCCCGGAACGGATCCGGGTTCATCGTCTCGATGACAGATATACAGAAAGCAGATAGAAAGTCCGACGGATCGGCGATGCGAGCCGTTCCCATCGGATTTTTCCCGGATATCGGAGACGTGATAAAGAAAGCGGTAATCAACTCGGAGATCTCACACGCCCATCCCCATGCCGTCTCGGCATCGGTGGCAGTGGCCCTTGCGTCCCATTACTTCTACTATGATTGTGGTCCGCGGAAAGATGTCATTGGACATATTATACAACATATGGAACAAAATTGGACCAGAACCTGCGATTACCTAAAAGCCGTCGATTCGCTGGAAGAGTTCGATTATGAGACAATACTCGGGGAATACCGGGATTTCGGACCGCCCTATACAGATGCAAAACCCGTTCTCGGGACCGTGCTCTTCATAATAAAAAAATATCACCAGGATCCTACACGGGCGATAGCAGAGACGCTCTCTTTGGGCGGAGATACGGACACAACTCTCAGCATGATCCTCGGGATAGTCATGGCGGATCATCCCGCAGAAGTTCTGCCTGAAGAACTTATAACAAATCTTGAAAACGGAAAATATGGTAGGGACTATATCCTCCGGCTTGGAAAGCTCCTCGATGAGAAGTTCCCGGCAAAATGATGTTCAGTCCGCCCTCTTATCCCATTTTATAAACGCCTGATCGGCCTCTGTCCTGAGGAAGAGAGACCCGTCTTCATCCTCCTCCAGCCGGTCGAGATAGTATGTATATGCGGTGTCGCGATCCTCAGGACTGATCTTTTTAAAATGGATGGCCTGCTCTACCGCTTCGTCCGGGCTTTCGAACGGGTATTTCCACTCGTAGGTCTCGATTGTTACATTCGCAAAGATATCCAAATCGTGAAGGATGTTGATTACGTACTGGTAGTCCGGGTAGGGTGGCTTTTCATCCGCCTTCTGCCATTTGGTGTCGGCGATATATGAAACAAGGCCGTCGTCGTGCTTATTTCCGGCGAACCAGAAGAGACAGACAGACCTGAAGGCAGCCTTATCCATCTTTTCAAGAGCGGCACGGAGATCGTAGAAGCCAAGGGCGAAAGAGCAGACGACAAGGTCGTACACCCCGATATCCTTCGGGACCGATATATCCTCCCAGCGCGAACAGATCGTCTTATAATTCTTAAATCCCGTCTTTTTCATATTTGCCCCGAGCTTTTCGAGCATCCTGCCCGAAGGATCGAGGGCGGTGACGAAACCGGCCTTTGAGGCCATCGGAACCGAGAGCCTGCCGTTACCTGCACCTATGTCAAGAACGGTGTCCTCCGGCCGGATATCGAGATGCATAAAATCCCTGATATTGTTCTCCGTGTTCCGGGAGGACGAGTGCTCGTAGTGCTCAGCCATCTTGTCCCAGAATTCAGCCGGATTATCATCCTTCTCGCTAAAACCGGGCCTTTCGGAAAGGTGGAACTTCCATAATTCGTTATAATCGAATACGCCTTTCATTATGCCAGTCCCCGGTATTCAGCCTTTTTTCCAGTGGATCATCGCCTGCTTCTTCTTCTTCGGGATAATGCACTCGCCATTCTCGCCGGCAATCATTATGCTTTCATAATATCTCCGGGCGTAATCCGCGTAGTTTCTTGTTACTATCCCCGACTCGATCGCCGAGACGACCGCAGCATCCACGTCAGGATAGACAGCGTTCCACTCGTTGTCCATTATCTTGATATTCGCCTGGATTCCCGCCTGGTAGAGGATGTTCACAAGATGAATATAATCAGGAAGGGTGTTTTTTTCTTTGTCATTCTCTATTCCCTGATCCTTAAGCCATGTCTCAAGCCCGTCGAAGTCCTGATCGCCGGCGAACCAGAATACGTATACAGCTCTCTTGGCCGCCTGGTCGAGTTTCAGGAGAGCCTGCTTCGCATCGATTACTCCCATCGAAAATGCGGATATCACCACGTCATGCTGGTGAACATCGCTTCCTATTGCGACATCCTCCCATCTCTTCTGGACAATGGTGTAGTTCCAGAACCCGGAGCCCTCCATATTCCTCTTCAGGTGCGTAACCATAGATCCCGACGGCTCGACGATCGTCACATGTGCGCACTTCTTTGCAATCGGAACGGAGAGCCTTCCTACGCCCGCACCCACGTCCAGCACGGTGTTTCCGGTTCTCACGTCGATAAGATAGAGCTCGTGGCACTTGTCGTCCGGAGAGACATTGGAATCTATGTAGTTCTCAGCCCTGCGGTCCCAAAATTCCACAGGGTCAACGTCAGCCCGGGGATCGAAGCCCCGCCTCCGCATGTAAAGCTTCCAGAGTTCATTATAGTCGATAAGTCTGTTCATATACACCAGTCCCAGATATGACTGTTTGGCACAACCGACTATCATATTTTCTGTTTGTTGCTGGCGTCCCGAAGGGACGGCTGCAACTCTGGCAACCCGAAGGGGTGGCAGCTGTGGCGGAAC
>CAYXKC010000028.1:0-19015 GCA_964465295.1 uncultured Methanomicrobiaceae archaeon
TTATTGCATATTTCCTGATGGATCTTGGAAAGAAGACAGAACCTGGCGGAAGGGATGAGAGAGTTGAACTTGTAAACTCAAAATCTGCGCTAAGAACCCTCCAGATCTTCTGGATAATGAGCTTTTCCATACTCCTCGCTTCCATTGTCAGGTTCATCGATTTCAGCAGGGATATCCGTCGTGCAATATTCGGACCGATCTTCGGCCAGCTGATCATGCTTGTCGGGGTCATAATCCTTTTTGTGGCATTCAGGATCTATTACAACAATAAATACGGAGGATACGATTCCGATGAAGAATCGGATTAAAGTGTTCCGGGCAATGCACGACCTGACGCAGGAGGCTCTTGCAAACCAGCTTGGCGTAACGAGGCAGACGATACTTGCGATAGAGAAAGGAAAATACGATCCATCCCTTGACCTTGCATTCAAGATCGCCAGGTATTTTGAGGTGACAATCGAGGACGTATTCACCTATGAAAAATAATTTTTTACTTTTGCACCAATTTTTATAGGACAATATTTTTGATTGATTACAGGACTCTTCTGAGATCCTGCTCTTTAAATTCCAGGCCATATGCTCATCGGATATTTGGGGCATATATATCCATAATCCAGGGAGGTGGAACTTGCCCCTACCTATTAGTCTCCTCCTTAGTGCGATAAATCGCAGAGGGGATGGACGAGCATCCCCTTTAGCTCCAAAATTTATCTCTCCCGGGCGAGACTACCCGGATAGGTAGTGTCCAGCCGGGATATCTCCACTGCGAAAATTCGCGGAGCGAATTAAGCACGGGGCTGCCCCGTCAGGGGCTTATGCCCTTCAAAACTATGGGAAGCCCGGTAACAAAAAAAGAAAATTCTATTCCGACCTCAGCGCCTCTATCGGGTCGAGGCATGACGCCCTGTATGCAGGGTACACTCCCGAGAGAATGCATATCACAATTCCAATCACCATTCCGAGAGGGACATAGAGAAGGCTATCAACAGTGAAGAAATACTCAGTCGAACCGATCATTCCGTATGTGAGGATGTATCCGCCGATGAAGCTTGCAACGGCTCCTATGCCTGCACCGACCACCCCGAGGAGCATAGATTCGTATAGAAACATCTTCCGGATCTCGCTCCGCCTCGTTCCGATACTCCTGAGAATGCCAATCTCCTTTATCCTCTCGGTAACCGACATCATCATGACGTTGAATATCGATACTGCGGCTACTAGAAGCGATATCGCACCGATTGAGGTCATAAACGAGGTCATAGTCCCGACAGTGTCCGAGATCGTATCAATCATCGATCCCGAATCCTGTATCCGGACCTCGTCCTCCCTGTAGTTCAGGGCGTAATCGAGATCTTCTTCAAGCTGTTCGATATCGTCGATGTTTCCTGCAATCAAATTCACCTGGTCGTACTCGTATTCTCCGCCCAGGTGCCCGGTATAGAGATCCTCATCCATCAGGATCGCATTGTCCGTGCTGAGATCAGAAGACATTCCCTTCTCTTCAAGTATGCCCGTGACACGAACGGTAAACTGCGGAATGTCATCATCGTCTTCAACCTCTTCGTCTCCGATCTTGATCCGGGTTCCGATCTTCAGGTTATATCTTTCGGCAAGAGAGGAACCGACGAGAACACCGCTCGTTGAAAGGGGCATAGATCCCTCCTCAACCTCTACAAGGTCCAAGAGCAGGTTCATGTCGATGCCGTATATCGTCGCCTTTCCTTCCTGGCCGCTGACATCGATATTCTCGCTTGTCGTATACAGCGGAACGACGAGATTATCTCCCGACGCTGCCACCTGCTGGATCTTTCTAAGCTGGGTCTTGTCGATATATTCGTCCTCATCGTCCGAAGAGCCGCCACCGCCTCCCATCCCGGGAGGGCCGCCACCACCGCCACCGCCTCCGGAATCAGGAGATAGCATGATTACATTTCCGCTTTCAGACAGCTGTGCAGTGATTGACAGGGTCATATTCGCACCCATAATCCCGATTGAAGTAATCGCAACCACACCGATTACGATTCCAATCGCCGCAAGAAGTGACCTCAGGAAGTTCAGCCTGACATTCCTTATCGAGAGTTCGAGAAAGATGTCTCCGAAGATCATGAGACGATCCTCCCGTCCTCCATGACGATCGTCCTTTCCGCGTACTCTGCAATATCGGGCTCGTGGGTCACCATTACGATGGTCCTTCCCTCACGGTTGAGCCCGGAGATCATATCCATAATCTGGGCGCTGGTCCTTGAATCGAGATTTCCTGTAGGCTCGTCGCAAAGAAGGATCGCCGGATCGTTTACAAGCGCCCTTGCGATTGCTACCCTCTGCCTCTGGCCGCCGGAGATCTCGTTTGGTTTATGACGGACCCTCGTTTCATCAAGACCGACCATCGCAAGAAGATCCTTCGGCCGGCCCGTATCGTCCCTCTTCTTTCTTTTCAAGATTAACGGGTACTCGACATTCTCGCAGAGATCGAGAAGGGGAATCAGGTTGAAGTTCTGGAATATATACCCTATCTTGTCCCGGCGAAGGTCGGTCAGTTCATCGTCATCCAGTTCCCGGACACTTCTGCCGTCGATATAGAGGCTGCCGGATGTTGGAACATCAAGGCAGCCTATCTGGTTGAGGAGGGTGGACTTTCCCGAACCGGAGGTGCCCATAATGGCAACGAACTCTCCTTCCATTATCTCGAGGCTGACATCATCCAGGGCGATTACGTCATCTGTAGGGAGCGAGTAGATCTTTGTGACATTCTCCAGTTTTATAACCGGCCTGCCGGTCATCTGTCTCACTCCTGCTTCCTGTCCTGTTTATTCAGCTTCTCATGCACGGCTTTACGGGCCTTTGCAAGGTATCCTTTCTTCCACCCTATGAGAAGACCCAGCCCTGCTGCAAGGATTATGATTACCTCAAATACGGGCATATTGGCAAAGCCCGACCCCATTCCGCCCATCATTCCCATTCCGCCGCTCCTCCGTCCGTCGGACATTCCTGATGGCATTTCTCCGGATGCCACAGATCCATCGCCTGCAGCCGCCTGTCCCTGTGAGGAGGCGGACACCATATATTCGGAGGAATACAAATTCCCGTTCTCATCCTTCCAGGTTATTAAAAGCGGAAAAGAGGAGGACCCGCCCTGGAGTGAGTAGGAGACCTCAAAGCTGGAGAAGTCATCGGGCTCGAGCGATCCGAGAACATACTGCCTGTACGGTTCCGAAGGCTCTGCCGGGGATCCAACCGTTACGACGACCGAATAGGCCTCTTCAAGTCCTGCATTCGCTAAATCACCAGTTACCGTACCACCCGATACATCGACGTTGTTGATGATCATCTCAGCACCGGTAGTATCCTCCCCGAACACCACAGGAACGGATATTTCAGAGTTATGCGAATTCATCCCGTTCTTCCATTCTGCAGTCAGTTCAAGCGTCGTCTCACTGGATGGAGTAATCTCGAATGTCAGATCCACGTACTCGTTGGACTCAAGAGCACCCACGAAATAGCTTGTCTGCGCAGACTCGATACAGTCTCCGGAGGCATATACAATTACTCCACTGGCCGTAGACTCACCAGGATTTCCAACCCTTATCTTAACAAATTTGGATATCTCCGGCTGCCACGATTCCGGGGAATCGATGAGCGATATTGAAAGACAGGTCCCGTCTACCTTCACAGGGACATTGTAAGAGAGACTGCTTGAACCTGAGAAGTCGAGATAAAACCGCGGGTAATAGATCCCCTCTTTTGTCGGGGCCTTTACATTAAAGGTGAAGTCCAGCGAGTTTCCCGGGCCGATGGGCCCAACCGTGTCGTAAGCGGCATCATTCAGGTTCTTTATCTCCTGGGAATAAAGTTCGGCCCTGTTGATGGAAACACTCTCTTCACCCGTGTTTTTTACTGTAACCTTCAGTGTGCCGGTGTCCCCCGGCATGAAAACCTCAGGATAATATTCGATCCCCGTCACTGTTATGTACGTATAGGAAGTATCCGTTTCATCTGCCGCCGCCGCAGAAAATGGAATTGCGGCAAGCAGGATCATAATTCCAAATATCAGTTTTATTTTTTTCATGTCTGAAACCTTCATTATTATATCATAAACCCGGAATGCCGGGTTGCAGGGCCCATCAGGAAAGACTGACCCCACATAATGTATAATAAACATTACATTTAGTTAAAAAATAGTAACTCTAAGTATAAATAACCTGCCACTAAGGCCATAAATACATGAAAATGGTATTATTCCGGATTGATGGTTAAACGGTTTTTTGAGGTCAGTCAGCTAATAAAAAGGCGGTTAATTCATCTCCCTTCTTCGTCATCCATAAACCGCCTGAGACGCGCCCCTGCAAGGCCGACAAGTTCGCTGTCCCTGAGAATCGATGATACCATATCAAGGGGTTCGAAATCCCGGATATCCATCTCCTCATGGAGGAACTCCCGGAATTTTCCGGCAAGGTGCGTGTTAAACCGCCTCGGGTTGTTTATGACAGGATCTGCGATCTTGAGGCCGCCTTCGGATGCGACCTCATCCCATTCGACTTTCCCTTTCTCAAACACCCTGCCGATATTATCGAGAGTAAGCCATTCGGTGCCCAGCCTCTTCCTTACATCATCGCCGCTGATGCGAATCTCCGAGATCAGGCTGTTGAACTCCGCGACAAAATCCCTGTAACATCTCTTAAATTCGTTGAAGACCTGGTCCGCCTGCCAGAGGGGATCGGGGGGATCTATTACAAGCCCCAGAACGGAAGACCCGAACGCGACATATATGCTCTCAAGAAGCCTCTCCATGCTCTCGATCGTTCTCCTGAACTGTGCGTGAAGCGGAGTTTCAAGTTCAGGCACAGCGTTTTCCGGGGCGTAAAGCCTGTCATAAGACGCCTTTAGAAGGGCCGACAACGAGACCATTGCCGATAAAAATGATACAACTCTCATAAACACCAGACATCCTGCAGTGGCGGTACTGTTATGACTGGTATTTCATTTACGAATAAAAAAAGCACTCTATCGACATTATAACCCAGCTTAGAGAATACAGGTGAAAAAAAGTTAGATGTGGGCATATTTTGCAGTAAATACGCCTTCGATCTTTAATATCTGGTCCATAGCTTCCTGGGGTACCTCGGAATCGACGTTTAAGACCATTACCGCCTCTTCGCCCGGCTGGTTCCTGCCGACCTGCATCCCGGCTATGTTTACACCGTACTTCCCGATAATCGTTGCAAACTGGCCGATGACTCCGGGGACATCGTGGTGCCTGGAGATGACGACATCCCCGCCGGGGGTCATATCGGTCATGTACTCGCCGATCTTTACGATCCTGAGTTTTTCCGGGGATGAAACGTTTCCGCTGACGCTCTCGGACATCTTATCCGTCTTTATCGTTATCGTAACTATGTTAGTGAATCCAAGTGACTTGTCGGTAATGGTCTCCGAAACCCTGATGCCCCTCTCCTTTGCCGCAAGCTCGGCATTGACGATATTTACAGGTGTCTGGAGAATCGGATCGAGAATCCCCTTTAAAGCCATCCTTGTTATATATTTGGAGTTGCTCCCGAACTCTGCCGCTTTTCCGCCATACTCGAGCTCTATCGACTCGATTCTTCCTTCGACAAGCTGTATCAGGAGGCTTCCCATCTTCTTAACAAGCTTCACGTAAGGATCGATCCTCTCCTGCTGATCAGGAGGAACCATCGGGGCGTTTACGACGAACTTCGCAGAACCGCCCTTCAAAACCTCGATGCACTGCTTTGCAACAGAGACTGCAACATTCAGCTGCGCCTCGACCGTTGATGCACCGAGGTGGGGCGTTGTCACCACTTCGTCGAGCTGCACAATCTTTGATTCCTTCGGGGGTTCGTCCTCGAACACGTCGAGTGCGGCACCCGCGACCTTCCCTGCAACTATCGCATCATAAAGATCGTCCTCTTTTATGATTCCGCCGCGGGCACAGTTGATTATCCTGACGCCCGGTTTCATGACCGCGATCGTATCCTTGTTTATCAGGTGCTTTGTCTCCTTGATTAGCGGAGTGTGGACGGTAATGAAATCTGCAACCGGGAAGAGCTGCTCAAGTGTCATAACCTCGACGCCGAGCTCCTTCGCCCTCTCCTCGTTGATATAAGGGTCGTAGGCAACGACCTTCATTTCGAGAGCGGCTGCACGCTTTGCAAGCTCCTGCCCGATTCTGCCGAAGCCCACGATACCGAGGGTCTTTTCGTTAAGCTCGACGCCCATGAACGCGGATCTCTTCCACTCGCCCTTCTTCACCGAGGCGCTGGCCTGCGGGATCTTTCTCGCAAGAGACGCCATCATCGCAAGAGTATGCTCGCAGGCTGCAAGAGTATTGCCCGCAGGCGCATTCGCAACGATGATACCGCGCTGGGTTGCCGCATCAGTATCGATGTTGTCGACACCTGCACCGGCCCTTCCGATAAACTTCAGCTTCGATGCAGCCTCGATAACCTTTGCGGTAACCTCTGTACCGCTTCTTACCAAAAGAGCGTCGTAATCCCCGATTATTTTGATTAGTTCGTCTTCGGAGAGGCCTGTATTGATATCCACTTCACAGAATCCGCGAAGTAGCTCTATTCCTTCATCTGCCAGCGGGTCGCTGACCAGCACTTTGTATGTCACTTGGAAATCCTCTTTATTATTTCTACATCTTATATCTTGATATTTTTCTCCCTCTTCACCAGACCTGTACTGGCAAACATAAATTATCCATGTAGTTCAAGATATTTACACAACCTTTACCGGGTGGTTTTTCAGCATGAGCAAAATGCCAGATATTCTGTGGCTAGCAGAGATAAAAAAAGAAGATATTCCGTCAGTCGGAGGGAAAGGAGCCTCCCTGGGCGAAATGACGGCAGTAGGCCTTCCTGTTCCGCCTGCATTTGTCGTCACAGCACAGGCATTCAGAAAATTCCTCGTCAGGTCAAAGATCGAAGAGAAGATCTTCTCCCGGCTTAGAGAGATAGATGTCGAGGACTCGGATCAGCTCGAGAAGGTTGCCGAAGAGGTCAAGGCGATCGTTATGGCTGCAAAGATGCCTGAAGACATAAAAAAAGAAGCTCTTTTAGCATACGAAAAGATGGGGAAGGGGGCAGTAGTTGCAGTAAGATCCAGTGCAACTGCAGAAGACCTTCCTGATGCGAGCTTTGCCGGGCAGCAGGACACTTACCTGAATATTACCGGAGAGAAGAATCTTCTTGAGGCAGTACAGAAATGCTGGGCTTCGCTTTACGGCGCAAGGGCGATCTATTACAGGGTCAAGCAGGGATTCGAGCACAGCGCCGTCGATATCGCCGTTGTGGTCCAGAAGCTCATATATTCGGAAAAGGCAGGAGTTATGTTCTCCTCGCATCCCGTAACAGGAGAGCCCACGACCATCATCGAGGCATCCTGGGGACTTGGCGAGGCCGTCGTTTCCGGCTCGGTATCCCCCGACAACTACGTCTACGATCTCAAATCAGGGCGTGTGGTTGACAGGTATATTGCCACAAAGGAGACCGAAATACTGCCTGACGGCACTCATGGTACAAAGGAGGTAAGGGTGCCGGCTGACAGGCAGACGAAGGCGGTTCTCTCAGATGCAGAGATTGGAAAACTGGCTAAATTTGCCAAAATCTCCGAAGACCATTATGACGTCCCGCAGGACGTCGAATGGGGTATAGTGGGAGATGAGATATTCATCCTCCAGTCCCGCCCGATAACGACAATAAAAAATACAGGAATCTCAAAATCAGGTGTTAAAGTGGAAGGAACCGGAAAAATAATCCTTGAAGGACAGGGTGCGTCTCCAGGCACTGCAACAGGAAAAGTAGTGATCGTCTCATCGACAAAGGACTTAAGCAAGGTCAATACAGGCGATATAATGGTCGCAAAGATGACCAACCCCGACATGGTTCCTGCGATGAGAAAGGCATCCGCAATCATCACGGATGAAGGCGGAATGACGTGCCACGCGGCGATCGTCAGCCGTGAACTTGGAACACCTGCAACTGTCGGAACAAAAAAGGCGACCAGCACCCTTATCGACGGCCAGATTGTGACTGTCGACGGAGAGAAAGGCGTGGTATATGAAGGAGCAGTCTCTTCAGGTGCAGGCCCGCAGGAAGCCGGAGTTCAGGTACCCTCTGTCACACCCGCACAGATCATAACAGCCACTAGCATCAAGGTCAACGTCTCCCTTCCCGAAGCGGCAAAGAGGGCTGCTGCGACAGGAGCAGACGGCGTAGGTCTTCTCAGGATCGAACACCTGATTCTCGGCCTCGGAAAGACTCCAGGCTGGTTCATCAGGAACAAAAAGGAGGAGGAGTTCATCAACGAACTCTATACCGGCATAAAGACGGTCATGGACGAATTCCCCGGAAAGCCGGTCTGGGTCAGGACAATCGACGCTCCGACCGATGAATTCCGCAACATGAAGGGCGGAGAGGAAGAGCCGGAAGAGCACAACCCGATGCTCGGCTGGCGTGGAATCCGCCGTGACCTCCAGAGCCCGGACCAGTTCAGGCTCCAGGTCGAAGCGTTCCAGAGGCTATGGAAAGAAGGCTACGACAATCTCGGCATCATGTTCCCGCTCGTCGGCCACCCGGACGAGTTTGTTGCCGCAAGAGAGCTCATGCGTGATTTGGGAGTCGACGTTGACAACAGGACTCTCGGAATAATGGTCGAGATCCCCTCAAGTGCAATACTCATTGAAGAATTCATAAAAGAAGGGATCTCATTTGCATCATTCGGTACAAACGACCTGATACAGTACACTCTGGCAATCGACAGGAACAACCAGAACGTGGCGGACATGTACAACCCCGGGCACCCGGCGGTTTTGAGGCTTATTAAATATGCAATAGAGAAATGCAGGGCGGCAGGAGTCGAGTGCTCGATATGCGGACAGGCGGGATCCGATCCCGCGATGGTAAAATGGCTTGTTGAGACCGGTATTACAAGCGTCTCTGCAAATATCGATGCGGTGCAGAAGATCCGCGAGACGGCTGCACGCACTGAAAAGAAGATCCTGCTTGACGCGGCAAGGAAGTAATGCTTAATGCTGGAAGAAGGTCTCGGGGAAGAGTTACTGTTCCGGCATCTCTCTTCAGTAAAGGAGGCGGACAGGAGCTATAGGAAGGTGCTCTCATCGATGTGCACCATCCCGCACCCGGTAGCAGTCCGGGCGCACAACATTTTTATCGAATCAAACCTGGGCGACCCCGGGCTCTTTATGGGAACAGCTTCGCTTGAAGCCGAACTTGTCGAAAGACTCGGTGCGCTTATGAACCTCCGGAAAGCCTGTGGTTATGCGACATCAGGTGGAACGGAGTCGAATATCCAGGCATTAAGAATTGCAAGAGAAAGTGCGGGGAAGAAGAACCCGAATGTAATCATACCCGAATCCGCCCACTTCTCATTTGAAAAGGCATGCGAGATTCTTTCGGTGGAGATGCGGCAGGTTCCGTCAAACGCCGGGTATATCATGGACCCTGAAGAGGCGGAGGGGAAGATCGACGCGAACACCGTAGGTATAGTGGGAGTTGCAGGAACAACCGAATACGGGACCGTCGACCCCATAGCGCATCTCTCTGATATCGCGGTTGACAGGGGGCTTTTTTTCCACGTAGATGCGGCATTCGGGGGGCTTGTACTTCCTTTCATCCCCGGATCACCCGTCTTTGACTTCAGGCTTGAAGGTGTATCGAGCA
The DNA here is from genome assembly GCA_964465295.1 of uncultured Methanomicrobiaceae archaeon. Lineage (GTDB taxonomy): Archaea > Halobacteriota > Methanomicrobia > Methanomicrobiales > Methanomicrobiaceae > Methanolacinia. The sequence goes on from CAYXKC010000028.1 coordinate 9,702, forward strand.
TATCCATCGATCCGCACAAGATGGGAATGTCGACGATCCCCTGCGGGTGTATACTTGTCAGGGACCCGGATTATTTCACGTCAACTGAGGTAGATACCCCTTATCTAACCGTTAAAAAAGAGTGTACTCTCTGCGGGACGAGGCCCGGAGGCCCTGTAGCAGGTGCGCTTGCGGTCCTCGACCATCTTGGAAAGAAGGGAATGATCTCGGTTGTAGAGAAGTGCATGGAGAACAACAGTTTCTTAATCAGAGGAATGGAGGAACTGGGATATCCGGTCGCTGTTCAGCCTCTAGTAAACGTGGCATCTTTCTGCTGCGACAAAACTCCTGAAGGATGGGTCGTATCAAGGACGAGACACGGGCATATGAGAACCGTCTGCATGCCCCATGTCACAAGAGAGACGCTGGAAGAATTTTTGAATGACGCAGGAGAGATGTAATGTTCAATAAACTTGTAAAATCACTGGAAAGCTGCCCTATTGTAAAAAGAGGCGAATACAACTATTTTATCCACCCGATTAGCGACGGTGTTCCCATAGTCGAGCCCGAACTTCTCAGGGAGGTTGCAGCGCTTATGCTCAGGAATCTCGACCTCGACAATGCAGACAAACTTGTCGTTGCAGAGGCGATGGGCATACACATCGGTGTTGCCCTCTCGATGATTACCGGCCTCCCGCTTACAATCGTCAGGAAGAGGAGGTACGATCTTCCCGGAGAACTCGCCCTGCACCAGACTACCGGATATTCGAAGGGCGAACTTTACTTAAACGGTATTAATGAGGGCGACCGTGTCGTTATCGTCGACGACGTCTTCTCGACAGGCGGAACGATGAAGGCGCTCTTAAAAGGGCTCGAGCAGAAGAAGGCAGAGGTTGTTGATGTCCTTGTCGTAATTAAACGCGGCGAATGCGACATCGGCAGACCATATAAGTATCTTGTTGAGATAGAAGTCGATGAGAACGGAGTAAATGTCATCGATAAAAAATTCTGAAAATAGATCAACTGGAATTGAAAGACTGGCAGAGAGGATCCTCTCGATGCTCGGGGAGAGAGAGGTGCACAGGGTCGCCCTCCAGTTTCCCGAGGGGCTTAAAAGAAGAGCCCACGAGATCTCGGATGTCCTGAAAAAGGAGGGATACGATGTCATGGTCTCAGGCGATCCCTGCTGGGGGGCCTGCGATCTTGACCTTGATCTTATTGAAAGCTGCGACATCCTCGTCCATATCGGCCATGCTCCTGTTGACAGGAGGGAGAATGTCATCTTTGAATATTTCAGCCAGGATTTTGACATCTCACGACTTGCGGATGCAGTTTCTTCTCTGGAATCAAAAAAGATCGGCCTTGTAACGACAATCCAGCACGTTCACCTCCTTGAAGATGTCGCACATTTTCTCAAAGATCATGGAACCGAATGTGTAATCGCCGGGGGTTTTGAGAGAACCCCTTTTAAGGGACAGGTCCTCGGGTGCTCATTCGATGCGGCAAGGGAGACAGGCTGTAAGGAGATACTGTATATCGGAACCGGCATATTCCACCCGCTCGGGGTTCATATCGCAACAGGTTCGAGAGTCGTCGCTTTCGATCCATATACCGGAAGCATAGAGATTCCGGACGAGCGCCGGCTGCTCATGAAGAGGCATGCACTGATTGAAAAGGCATCCGGCGCAAAGAACTTTGGAATACTCCTCAGCAAAAAATCGGGGCAGAGACGTGAAGACCTGGCGAAGAGGCTTGCGGCACTCAGTGATAAAACAGACATCATAGAGATCGGCGAGATTACACCCGAAGCCCTCCTGAACCTCGGCTACGATGCCTACGTCAATACCGCCTGCCCGAGACTCGCGTACGACGACCAGGCGAGATTCCCCGTTCCCGTCCTCTCACCGCAGGAGTTCGAGATCGTCTGCGGCGTCCGTGAATGGGAGGATTTCGGGATCGACGAGATCAGGTGAAGTGATGAAACTCAGGAGACTCGAGATTCTGCTGGAGGGATTTGAGACATTCCCGGCACCTGACCCTGCATTGGAGCAATACGCAACACCTGCTGTCGTTGCGGCAAGAATCCTCTACCATGCCTTCATGAGAGGCGATATTGAGGGAAAGACGGTTCTCGACCCGGGTTGCGGAACAGGTGTTATCGCGTGCGGGGCAGCGCTTCTCGGGGCCTCCGCCGTCACGGGGGTGGATATTGACCAGGGTGCAATAGAGGCAGCACGAAGAAATGCGGATCGAACAGGAGTAGAAGTCGATTTCGTCACCGGCGATATCGTGGATTACGAATGCAGGCCTTTTGATACAGTGGTCATGAATCCTCCCTTCGGCGCACAGAAGAAACATGCCGACAGGCCTTTTATCGACAAGGCACTCGAATGCGCCGGAGTTGTGTACGGGATATTCAACGAAGGGAGTGCACCTTTCATAAGATCCTATATCAGGGACAAAGGAGAGATCGACGAGATCGTGAAATGTGAATTCCCGATTAAAAGAACATTTCCACATCATAAAAAAGAGTCGGTCGAGATCGGGGTTGAAATAATCCGGATTACTAAACTATAACCAGACATGGAGAAGACAACCCGCTCTATACTGGGCTTATCTGCAGCCCATATGGTAAACGATATCTATTCGCCGGTCCTTCCTGCAATTCTCCCGCTCCTTATACTCCAGAACGGGTACTCATACTTTCTTGCAGGACTGATTGTGACCGCATACAACCTCTCATCCTCTTTCACCCAGCCGGTTGTTGGCTGGCTTTATGACAAGAAGAATATCCGAATGCCAATCGGAGCAAGCGTGATGATCTCCGCGTTTTTCATGTCTTTCATCGGTTTTGTGGAAAATTACTGGTTCCTGATAGCATTCGCGATTGCAGGTGCCCTCGGGCATGCGTTCTTCCACCCGAGTGCGCTGGGGCTTGTCAGCAGGATCGCGGCAGGGACGAATCGCGGCAGGCTTACGTCTCTCTTTGTCGTGGGAGGGAACCTCGGGTTTGCCATCGGCCCTATACTCGTAGGACTTGCCGTTGGAAGCACGGGCCTCGGACTTCACGGGCTTGCACTGATTGTTATTCCCGGGGTATTGATCGTTATTCTGCTGAAGAAGGTCCTCCCCCCGGTATCGGAGCTTGAGGACCATTATACAAAAGAGAGTGTGGAAGAAAAAAAGGATGTGAAGTTTCCTTATAAACCGATAGGGCTGCTTGTCACTGCATCGGCCTTCAGGGCATGGGTGATCTTTGCTTCGGTCGCCTATCTTCCGACATATCTCGCCGGGACGGGCATGAGCCTTGTTATGGCAAACCTGCTTACATCGGGAATGCTGATTGCCGGTGTCTTCGGCCAGGTTATAGGGGCGGGAATGTCAGATAAATACGGAAGAAAGGAGTACGTTCTTGCAAGCCTGCTCTTATGTATTCCCCCGTTTGCTCTCTTCATCACATCTTCAGGCATAATATCGCTATTGTCGCTGATTGCGTTCGGTTACCTGCTATGGTCGTCTTTCGCCGTTACGGTCGCGATGTCGCACGAGATGGCCCCCGGGGGAACAGGAACGGTCTCCGGGCTTATGCTCGGCCTTGCAGTTGGTGCAGGAGGTCTCGGTGTTGCCGCTACAGGATATATAGCAGATATGACGACCATACCGACCGCATTCGGTCTCCTCATAATCCCGGTGATTATATCTGTTCTGATATTCGCGGCGACACCTTATCCCTGGAAATCGATAAGGCACAGGATCTAAGAATATTCAGATCCTGTAATTTTCTTTTAGTATCTCGCATGCCGCAGACATCACTTCCGGGTCGCTGTCCGAGAGAGCGGTCTTTATCGCCTCATATGCAGTGGAAGTCCCGATCAGTTCCAGCGAATGGACGGCCCTGATACGGACCTCGGCATCCGTCTCCTCATCCAAAACTCTTTTCAGGGGAACAATCGCCTCCTTTCTCCCGCTTCTGCCAAGACCGCCAACAGCAGCGAGCCTTACTCCACGGGATTCGTCATCGAGTGCATCCTCGAGCGAATCGAGGACATCGTCTTTTCCCATTCGGGCAAGCGATTTTACGACCTCTTTACGAACATAGTGGCTCTTGTCATCCATCATTCCTTTTAGAAGGGATAATGTCTCAGGCATCCCGATAATCCTGAGTGCCACCACCGAACCGGCCCTGACCTTCCAGTTGTCACTCCCGAGACCTTCAAGAAGAACGGGAACGGCCGGATCACCCATCTTTGCAAGTGCCTGGGTTGAGGCATTGTGAACCCTCCGGGAGGGGTCGGCCATTGTTACCATCAGGAGCTCTATGGAGCCTGTATCGTTCATCTCTCCAAGAAGCCTGGCGCAATTCTCCCTTACCGGGATCGAATCGCTCCTCATTCCCTCGATAATATATGGAATCGACGGCCGCCCGATCGCCTTCAGCGCCGCGGAGGTGTTTTTTGTAACAAGCTCCTCACCAAGACGGAAGGACTCAATCAGGGGTGCAATCTGCGTGGGGGGGATTATCGGCATCCGGGACGGTGTCTCGTCCTCCACATCCACGGCTGTCGGGGACCCGGGCAATACGGCTGGTCCCTCTGAATGACCGGTCTCAAGCCCCCTGGCCCTTAGCTGTACCTGTGGGATTGCAAGAATCGCGATGAAAACCCATAGATAGATAAATGAGGTGAAGACCATGAAGACTGCATCCAGACTCCACCCGTTGATCAGGAATCCGGATATAAGAGTGAAGAAGATCAATGAGAAGATGATGATGTGGGCAAACTTCTTCTTCGGGTACCACAGGGCGGTAAGCACCAGTGGGATATAGAAAAGATGAGGGATCAGCCTCGCAAGAATGTAGCCCATCTCACCGCCCATGGGTGAGAATGCATAGACCGCAAGGATTCCGACGACAAGAAAGTATACAACAAGGACGAACAGCCTGACAAAATCCCCGTGATCCCTGCTGATTGTACCCAGATGTTCTGCGGCCTTCATATATGATTGGAATTTAATCTTGAGACTGTTATACCTTTTTAATCTCACAAATGCAGTGATCAAAATAGATTTATGTGTTTAATTCGCATTCAGAAATATCCGGGAAATAACGGAAGTGTGGATAATGAACAGAGATGCAGATAATTTTGAAGAATCGGATAATTTTCTTTCATGGGCGGAGAAACAGAAGCAAAACCCTGATTTTTACTGGTCAAAGTGTTTCAGCGCACTTGATGACCCGGCATTTATTATGTCGGCGAACGGAGTGATTCTCCTGTGCAACAGATCGTTTGAAAATTTTCTCGATATGTCCGCAGAGGATATAATCGGAAAAAAATGCCATACACTCGTTCACGGGACAGATACCTTTACTGAAGGGTGCCCTTTTGTAAAAAGCAGGATTTCAGGACGAAGAGAGAGCTATATCCTTAAAATGGAAGGCAGATTCTACAGGATAACTATCGACCCGATATTCGACAGGGAAAATAAACCTGCAGGCGCAGTCCACATCATATCGGACATTGACGAACTGCTCAGGGCTAATGCAGAGCGGGCAATGCTCGGAAAAGTAATCGAAGAGAGTGAAGAGGGGGTAATCCTTACAGATCTTGATTTCGGTATAACCGGATGGAACAGGGGAGCTGAGCGGATGTTCGGCTTCAAAAAGGAGGAGGTAATGAATAGAAATGTCTCAGAACTTCTCCAGAATTCAGCTGAAACAAATATCTGTGAAACAATCGAATCGGCCATTAAGGACAGGGAGAACAAACGCAAAGATGTAAAAATCAGGATAGAAGACGGGACTGTCCTTGATCTGAGCCTTGGTGCATCGCCGGTTTATAATGAGAGAGAAGTCCTGGGCGGTTATGTACTCATTATCTCAGATCACACAAAGGAGAGAAAGGCCGAGAGGGAACTGCTTTCATTTATGGCAGAGGCGGTCTTAAGGCTGGAAAAACCCCTCGAGATGATCAAGACGAATATCAGGGATATTATAGGTCTTTATGAAAAAGGGGATATCAACAAGGAAGAATTAAACGATCTTCTCTCAATCCAGATCTCGAATGCGGAAAAAGTTCTTGAAAATATTGCCGGCCTTAAAAAAGCGGCAACGGAGATGGGAGATGCCATTCCCGACATCATGAAGGATTTCCTAAGGCAATAATTAAGAGGGATGGAAAAAATGAGTTTTTTTGAGAATATCAACCCGGAAAATCCTGAAATATACCTATATCTCTCAGACCCGGGCAGCATACGTGCATCAAATACCGGGATAATATCACAGGCGGAAAAGGCGGGCTATAAGACAATAGTGATAACCACAAATTTTCCGTCATCGGTGCTTGAAAAACTGTATATTCAAAAAGGAATCAACACAGAAGATATCTTTTACATAGATGCAATATCTGCATATTCGCTCGGCAAAGCTCCGGACGAGGACGAAAGACACCTAAGCGTGAGCAATCCCGGCGACCTGACCAGTCTCGGTATAGCACTAACCAAAGCTCTCAAATTTATGGATGGGGACAGGATATTCATCCTGTTCGATTCTGTGAGCAGCATGCTTATCTACATTCCGACCCTGAAGACGATAAAGTTCATCCACTTCCTGTCGAACAAGATCAGGCAGATCAATTATGGCGGCGCACTCCTTGCAATTGAAGGCGGTCTCGACCCCATGATGCTTGCACAGGTCAGCTCGTTCGTCGACGGGATCGTGAACGTGGAGTGAGTTACCGTTTATTTTTTTGAATATAAAGATTACAACAATGAGGGTGAATCCCGAATATAACCATAATACAAAAGAGCGTCAGGGCGATTTTTATACAAGACTCGTTTATTTCCTGAAGGACGCATATCCCGATCAGTTTGAAAACTTTCAGCTCGACAACCATAACTTCAGAATTGAGAAATACGAGGATCTTTTCTCGTATCTTGATGAAATTTATGAACACCGCAGGCGATACGACCTCCACTGGGCGCTATATGAAGCCCAGGAAAGAATGAGAGTTATGGTCGAAGAGACCACTGAAAAAGTCAGGGATTACCTGGAAGAAGAATTAAATTCAGAGGAATTTGCAAAATTTGCTATTCTAAGTGCTGAAATGGCGATGATATCAGAGGATGTAAACAGGAAGGTCAGCCACATATTAACCAAATTCAGAACGATTTCTTTCCTCGTTTCGCTTGTAGATATCATAATTTCAGTGATCCTTATCATAATTATCTCTCACTTCGCACATTTAGGAAATTCACTGGTTAACTCAATTATCATCGGTGTCCTCTTCACCGGATTTATCGCCTTCTTCAAGGTCACTATCGACAGGTTCTATATTATTCCGAAAGTCAACGAATGGGGCTGGAAGAAATACCTGAAGGAGGTTCAGATTACCAAACAGACTCTAGTAGAGGCAAAGGCTGTATCGATTATTGTAATGGAGTCAATCAGGATAAAAGACGAACCAGAGGTAACTTACAGTTTATTCAGGAAGGGAATCCACATGATGTCGCAGATCTGAGTATTTTCTGAAAATGAAGAAACAGGAATAGGACCGGCATGTATCCATAAGGATATGAAAGATCTAATAATATCAACATTAACTACTCATTCTAATTTTTGCTCATTATAGCTTATATCAGGATTCTGGAATTTTTATTATTATTTCAGTTTCGAATTGTGATGACTAATCAGATAATCATTTATTTTCAATCCAATCTGCGAAAGAAACTAATATCAGTAATTCTATTATCATCCCTTGTTGAGAGTGAAGAAAAAAAGACCGGGATGATACCATATAATCTGATCCCGGACATCGGGCAGGAAAACGGTATCAGGCCAGTACAAAAATTAATGAATTGAAAAACAGAAAAAGAGTTGATTCTATGCCATACGAAACTATTGACGAACTGCCTGAAAGTGTTAAAGAAAACCTGCCTAAACACGCGAGGGAGATCTATCTCGCGGCTTTCAACAATGCCTGGGACCAGTATAGTGATCCAGAGGACCGGAGGGGAGATGCATCCCGCGAGGAGACAGCACACAAAGTTGCCTGGGCCGCGGTAAAAAACGAATATGAAAAAGACACAAAGATGGGGAAGTGGAAGAAAAAATAACCGTATTTAAAATTAATTTCAGGGTGTTTTTAATAAAGACGGATATTTCCAGAGTAAACTCTGTAATTATTTGCTCATGCATGCAGTGACAGGACTTTTCATAGGTGTCGGTTCAATAATTTGGAGGATCTGACATTCTTCGGATCGGGGCCGGCATATAAATTTTCAGGATGACGCAGAAGTTGAATTAAAATATTTTATCTGCTTAATACTATTGGAACAAATTTTTACCGAATTATGTTCATTATCCCGGATTAAGTCATTATCCACCCCCGTAGTGTAGTGGTCAATCATTCCAGCCTTTGGAGCTGGAAACGGCGGTTCGAATCCGCCCGGGGGTATTGTTCTGTTTCATCTCCCAATCTTTTTCATCAAATCTACAATATTCTTCTTTATCCCTTCGTCCTCCGGGCTTATCGACTGTGCCCTCTCATATGCGACGAGCGCCTCCCTGTATCTACCCAGGTCGGTCAGCACACATCCCTTGTTGTCAAGTGCCAGCAGGTTCGAGGGGTCAAGTATCAGGGCCTGGTCGAAGTATGCAAGTGCACGTTCGGGTTCACCCGCCGATGCGTATGCAATCCCGCAGTTTACGATCGTAGGGATATGGGCGGGATTTAAATCGAGCGCCTGGTTGTATATCTTTATCGCCTCCTTCGTCATTCCCGTTTCGCTAAGCAGGTTTGCCTTGTTGTTCATCGCCATAACATTGCCCGGGCTTATCCTCAGCGCCTCGTCAAGAATTTCAAGCGCCTCTTCGTTTCTCCCGAGACCGATCAGGGAATACGCCTTGTTTACAAGAATGGAACTGTTCTCCGGCTCGGTTTTTAGTGCACGATCATACATCGTAAGCGCCTCGCCGTCCTCCCCGATGTCAGAGAAAATATTCCCCATATTGTTTAAGGCCATGACGTTCTCAGGCTCTGCTTCAAGCGCCTTTTCATATAGTCCAAGTGCCTCGTCAAACCTCCCGAGTTTTCTGAGGATATTCGCCATACTGTTCAGGGCGGCATCATAGAGAGCGGGATTGTCCGGCACCAGCGAAAGAACCTTCCCGAACAATTCAAGCGCCTCATCATCCCGTCCAATAAGAGTGAGAATATTTCCTTTCCTGTTCTGTGCCGAAAGGTATTCCTTATCCGTCGCACGGATCATATCATATGCGGCTAAAGCATCCTCATAACGCTGCTCTTCAAAGAGCCTGTCCCCGGTTTCAAGCCATTCTG
>CAYXKC010000029.1:0-18484 GCA_964465295.1 uncultured Methanomicrobiaceae archaeon
TTTATGTAAACCTATATGATTAATTTATTATGGAGTTGTCCCTTATCCAGAAGGATATCCTTATCACTCTCATAACGCTTTACCACAGGAAATCTGTAGCGATAAAGGGCGAAGAGATAGCTGAATTATTGAAAAGAAACCCTGGTACCGTCAGAAACCAGATGCAGGCACTTAAGGCTCTTGGTCTTGTTGAAGGAGTCCCGGGTCCGAAAGGCGGCTATACACCCTCTTCATTTGCATATAATGAATTAAATCTTCAGGAATATGAAAAAGGAAGCGACGTTCCGCTTCAGGTTAACGGGGAATACTCAAAAAGCGTCAATGTTGCAGAACTCGACTTTACTACACTCTGCCACCCCGATCTCTGCCAGGCTGTCATAAGGCTTATCGGCAGCGTCAAGGGATTCAAAATCGGTGATGAGGTTGTGCTTGGGCCCACGCCGGTCAATAAGCTCCTTGTAAAGGGTGAGATATACGGCAAGGATGAAGTAAACAGGTCCCTGTTAATATCAATATCCGAGATGATATCCCTCCCCAAAAAGCAGATACGGCACTATATGAACAGCCCGGTCCACCAGCTGAATACAAAGGACACCATGAAGGATGCGATCGCTCTTTTCAGCAGACATCACATACACGGGGCCCCCGTAATGAATAAGGATAAACTGGTGGGAATTGTAACACTATCGGATATTGCCAACAGCTTAAACGACGATCTCCCGATGGATACGAAACTCGATATGATAATGACGGAAGATGTTGTCATCGCGCCACCGGATATAAACCTCTTTGAGGTTATAGGACGGTTTAAAAAAGAAGAGATTGGCAGGATTGTCATCGTGGAAGATGAAAAACCCATAGGTATTCTGACACAGTCAGATATCCTGAAGGTCTTCCCGTCCCCTTAGACCGCAAGTGGGCCAGACAGGACCGTCTTGCCAGAAAAAAATAAAAAAATTTATTATTATTGAATTTTTTTAAGATAGTTTAAATAGTATAATTGCACAATTTTTTTTGATATGAAGAATGTATTTTCCCGAAACCTTTCAAAAAAACAAATAATGAGCACAGACGGAATGGTTATCGGAACAATCAGGAATATTATGATAGATCTGGATACAGGAAATGTTGAAAGCCTTGTAGTCCGCCCGGAACAGGATTTTGATACATCAGGATATAAAGTGGACGGAGACCGTCTTTTTATTCCTTTCGAAGCTGTCAGGGATATCAAGGATTACATTGTAGTCGACAGGTACCTGTCAAAAGAATGAACTGAAAATATCCCTGATTACTTCGGAAAACCCATCCCCATATTCTTTTGTGCTTACACGATCCGCAACAACTGCCGCCCCGGCCAGTCCGCCTGCAACTGCAACCCCGAATCCCGCGGCCTGGAGCATCTCCCTGTCGTTGTATGAATCTCCAACTGCTACAAAATCCGATACCGGTATACCCATCTCTTCTGCAACGAGGGCAAATGTAGTCCCTTTGTTAACATCCCCGGACTGTATATGGATCGCAAACCCGGAATCCAGGACCTTTACAGGCATTCCTGAGACTATTTCACGTACCTCATCAGGATCTACCGTCCTTGCAAAGGCGATATCGGCAAACCGGTACTCCGGGCTGTAAAGTTCAAGTTTTTCACCTCTTTTACTATAATATTCACTGAGAGCGTTGAATGCCTCAAGACATGCGGCACGGTCCGAACAAATCTTCCGTTCTCCGGCATACTTAATCCTGTAAAGGCCTCCGTTCTCTGCTATTATAGTCCCGTCGGTGCCGATCATCTTGCAAAGAAATGTAAGCGAGCATTCAGTATTGCCGCTCGCTATTACAACAGGGATATCGTTCTTTACCAGGGTGCGTATTACAGAAACGGAGTCGAGACTGATATGACGCTCCTGATCTGTGATCGTCCCGTCGACATCGGTTATTACTGCACGGGGAAAAAAAGGGGGTTTGTCATTCATCTGTATGATATTATCAATCATACAGGCTTAAGACCTGCCATCTCGACCGAGAATGCCGCTTCTCCTTCGGGCTGGTCGGGGCTGTCCACCAGTTTTGCAACACGTTTACCGCCTTTGCTTTTACGGAGATATATCCTGAACTTTGAGGCGTGGCCAACTATGTTTCCCCCGGTTGGCTTGGTTGGGTCTCCGAAAAACACAGCAGGATTTGACTGCACCTGGTTCGTCACTATTACAACGGCATTGTACTCCTTTGCAAGTTTGGCAAGATCATACATGTGCTTGTTGAGTTTCTGCTGCCTCACAGAAAGGGTGCCACGCCCGGCATACTCTGCACGGAAGTGGGCCATCAGGGAATCGACTACAATTAGCCTGAGAGGCCTGTCCGTCTCCTTCAGTTCGGCTGCAAGTTCACGAACAGTATCAACCAGGAGCATCTGGTGATCGGAGGTGAAGGCTTCGGCTACATGGATGTGCTCAAGGAAATCTTCTATGGGAGGAACATCCTCAAGATCAAGTCCTTCTACCATCTGGCGAATCCTCTCCGGACGGAAGGTGTTCTCGGTATCGATATATATCACCGAACCGTTAAGACCCCCTACATCCTCGGGCAGCTGGGCGTTTACCGCCATCTGGTGCGCAATCTGGCTTTTTCCGGACCCAAACTCACCATAGAACTCTATTATCGACATTGTCTCCAGACCGCCGCCAAGTAGTGAATCGAATTCAGGAACAAAGGTGGTCAGTTTTCTGACTTTTTTCCTCTCCTCAAGAACATCAGTTCCTTTTCTGAAACCGCCGATATCGGCCATCTTCCGGGCCTCGCGGATCATCTTTTTCGCAGTTGATTCACCGATCTCTGCTGCTTCGGCGAGATCTGCATATGAAGCAGTGGCAATACCCTCGATGGTGCCGTATCCGGCCTCGCGGAGTTTGTCTGCAGTTGTAGGCCCTACACCGGGCAGGTCTTCAATTTCAAGTTCTGACATCTTTTATACCTCTCGAACTTTCTTTTTAATCGGGCCGGGGCTGTCACCCGGGGCCTTTTCATACTAATGAATAGCTAATCCGGCTATAAAGATAACACGCCATGCGGTGCGAAAGTAATTATCTTCAGCATCCGCGATTCCGTTTCAGCTCTTCGATTCGTTTATTCAGGAGAGATAAATCTTCATCGATGACAAAAACCTCCTTTGGTTCAAGCCTCCCGGAATCATAAAGGATGCCCTTAATCTCCACCCATCTGCACGGATCGATCCCTCCCTGCGTTATCCTGAGCGGGTGGGAGAAATCCTCTCCATCGAGACTATAATATCCGTTTCGGACTACAACCATCCCCCTTATACAGATATCTCTTCCACCGTTCTCGAAGAGTGATACAAATGAATCGTAGCCTGCATGGATCTCGAATGATTTGAAAGTTTCTTCATCTTCAGGTCCGACGGGTCTCTCTTTAGCCTCTGAAAAGAAGATATCCACCCGTTCACCCTTTAAAAAAGGCATAAGGGCCTGGTCACCCCAGATAACTAATCTGGCACTCATATTGCTGTCTGATACAGTCATGTTGCGGACATACGAGAGATTATCCTTTCTGGTGATAAATTCACGAACCTCTCCCGGGTCCTCTATGGCGACAGACAAAGAGCCCCTCCAGCCTGCATCGATTGCAGGTAGCGGGGAGAATAAATCACAGGGCATAGAGGGTTTATTTTCTGCCAGAGATGAGACAACGCTTTTCTCATCCGCCGAATAGCTCCTTTTCGCACCATAAGATGGCCTTTCATATGCATCTGATATACGGATTCCATCACCTGCCTTAAAACAATTGACCGACTCATTGTTCCAAAACATTATCTCAGCAACACCACGGCTGTCTCCTGCAATTATTCGGGAATAGGACGACTCCTTACCTTCAGTGTTCCTGAAAACGCCTTTACCTGCAAAAGCGAGAATGATACAGTCAAGCGAAACAGGGCTGAAAGACCGCATCCCGGACTCGCGGAGATTTATAGCGCCGGGGTTCTCCGGTTTCCTGAGATCGGCGACATCAACCATACCTCTTCTCTTAAACCTCCCCACAACCTCAAGGATCTCTCCTTCGGAGATTTCGCCTGAAGCAAAGGCTTTCTCATCCCAGAGTGTGAGTATGACCTCCCCTGTCTCATCACCGCAGAGGATACGCGATACAAAACCATAATCGCCGCCTGACCTCTCAAAACGTTCAGCCCTGCCTGCTTCAATAACCCTGCAAAAAAAAGATACAAGAGAAGGGCCGGCCCTGAGTTCAGACAGGCATATATGAAGCCTCCCCACATCTGAAACGACCTCTCTTGCAGCCGACCTCTCGTCACCTTCTCCGGAGGCAGGAGCCTTCTCTTCAACGAGGCTCTCAAACTCCTCCCACGAGCAGAGGTCATCCATCAGGGCATAATGGACTCTCAACTCCCTCTAACTCCCTATTCCTCGTGCCAGGGCAGGTTCTGCATCGTATTCAGGATATCGATAATGCTTTCCTTCCTTCGCATGGGTGCAGATTTATCGCCTTTCACCATGACCTCGACACACCTTGGACGGCCGTTGTACTGGGATGACATTGCATAACCGTATGCTCCGGCATCAAGAACAGCGATTAGATCATTGTCGACGATTACCGGAAGTCTCCGGTCTGCAGCGAGAATATCGCCGGTTTCACAGATTGGACCTGTAACGGTATAGGTTTCACCTGCCTCCTCATCCGCCCTGTTTGCGACAATGACCTCATGGTATGAGTCGTACATAGCAGGCCTGATCAGGAGATTGAAACCGGCATCGACATTTACAAAATTCTTGTGCGCCTTCTTTACGGAATTGACTCTTGTAAGGAGAACCGTAGAATCCCCGACAAGATACCGGCCCGGTTCTACCCAGAGTTCAGGCCTTATACCGAGCTTTTCAATACCCTTTACGAATACAGGCATAACCGCATTTGCATACTCCTCGGGTGTGGGCATTCTGTCGTTCTCGCGATTGTATGGTATTCCCAGGCCGCCGCCAAGGTCGATGAATTTCAGCCTTACACCAAGCTCTGTAATCTTTCCTGCAAGACCAACCATTACCTCAGCAGCCTTTGCAAATGGAACTACATCGAGAATCTGCGAGCCGATATGGCAGTGCATACCGACGGGGGTGATGTTATCAGAGCCGACGGCGGCCTTATATGCATCGATAATCTGTTCAGCAGGAATTCCGAACTTGCTTGTGGCAAGACCAGTTGCAATCTTCGGGTGAGTGGGGACTTCAAGTGCCGGGTTGACCCTGAAGGATATCTCAACCTCCTTGTTTTTATTCTTTGCAACCTCAGATAGCTGCCTTAGCTCATCAAGGGAATCGACGGATACACGGACCCCCTTTTCGACTGCAAGCTCTAGATCCTCCCGGGTCTTTGAGCTTCCATTGAATAGCAGTTTTTCAGGCGGCATCCCTGCAAGAAGTGCAAGGTGAAGTTCTCCGGATGAGAAGACGTCGGCACCTGCACCGAGTTTTGCAAGAACCTTCATCACCGACAGATTCCCGTTCGCCTTTGCCGCATAGAGAAGCTGAACATCGGCATAGTGCTCCCTTAATGCACTATTATAGCGAAGAAAATTCTGTCTTATTCTCTCCTCATCGGTGACATAGCATGGAGTGCCGTACTCTTCTGCAAGTCCGACAGTATCATGCTGTCCTATAAACAGGTGTCCGTTTCTGACACCCAGGTGACCGGGCAGTCTCAAAATTCAATCCTCCTCATTCTTTCAAGGGCCTCATTTATCCTGTCGACACTTCGCGTGATTGCAAATCTTACGTAGCCATCGCCGTACTTACCAAACCCTGTACCCGGGGTAACAACAATTCCAGCCTCATCAAGCATTTTCTGGGTGAAGCTCATCGAATCGGGAACCTTCATCCAGACATAAAATGTGGCTTTTGGTGCAGTGACCTCAAATCCAAGATCATTTAACCCTGATATTAGAATATCCCGTCTTTCCTGATATACCTTACAGGCATCGTCCACGCATTGCTGTGAGGAGGTAAGTGCGGTGATTGCAGCCCTCTGGATTGCATCGAATGCTCCGGAATCGACATTGGTCTTGACCCTTCCAAGACCTGCAATTGCCTCTTCGCCGCCTGCGGCCATTCCAATTCTCCAGCCGGTCATATTGTATGTCTTTGAGAGAGAGTGCATCTCCATTCCAACCTCCTTGGCGCCGTCGGCCTGCAGGAATGATGGGGCCTTATAGCCGTCGAATGAGATCTCGGAGTATGCATTGTCGTGGACTACGACAATATCGTTCTCTCTAGCAAACTCCACAACCTCGTTGAAGAAGGAGAGAGGGGCAACAGCCGCAGTTGGATTGTTTGGGTACCCTATGAACATCAGAGATGCATTCTTTAAGACATCTGCAGGTATTGCATCGAGATCAGGGATGAAATTATTCTCTCCAATAAGAGGCATCTCCCAAACCTTCCCTTCGGCAAAGAGAGTTGAGGTCTTGTATACAGGATATCCCGGATCGGGAACAAGAACATATTCACCGGGATTGACAAATGCCTCGGTCACATGAGCCACTCCCTCCTTTGAACCGATAAGAGCCAGGACTTCGGTCTTCGGGTTAAGATCAACATTAAAGCGGGATTTGTACCAGGATGCAACCGCTTCACGATACTCGATCATTCCCGTGTAATCCGGATAATGGTGTGTACCCGGATCTCTCGCCGCTTCACAGAGCGACTCGACAATGTGGGACGGCGTCGGGAGATCCGGATCGCCAACACCCAGGTCTATTATATCCACGCCCTCAGCCCTCTTCTGGGCCTTGAGTTTGTCTATCTGTGCGAACAGATATGGTGGAAGATTATCAAGCCTTTTTGCATACATTGCGAGAAAAGTTGGTTTTCATATCTAATAATATCACTGGAGGCATCATGAGCTATCAAAAAGCCTTTTACTCTCAGGATACTAAGATTTGATAATCTTATGAACAGGTGTGTCAATAAACTCTGTCCGGACATCATCGATCCCGAAATAAAACCGGAAGACGCTGTAAAATATATTTTTAAGAAAGCATCCGAGGTATACGAGATGCCTGAGAATTACACGATCAGGGGAGTGAACATTCTCGGGGAGGGGCCGCTTTATGTAGGTTTCCTAAACAGGAAAAAAGAGATCCTTTTTTACTTTAAAAAACCCTGCTTTGGCACCCTTCTCGCCAAAACCAGGGGATCGGATGAGGAATTTGAAAAGATCCGGGCACAGGGGAGACCCGTCACAAAACCAGACTGAATAATATGATCGATCTTCAGATTGTAGATGCATTACAGGTTAAAGGGGAGACTGTCAGGAGGATCTCCGACCTGGTCGCACCTGAGAGCAGGGTCAGGATATACCTGAATGATATATACATTACCACGCAGGTTGCAAACGCGGATATGATTGCCGAACTCGGTGCGGGTTATGTCATCTCAGAAGGACTCTCGGATTATATTGAAAACGTGAGGACCGGGGAAAACTGCGTCTATGTATATGGATCTGATCCGGGGAAGATGGAGAAGGAATGCTCCACCTCCGGGGGAACGGATATAGTAAAAGCCCCTAAACCTGTTGACTCGGGCACCCGTATTACTGCTGACATGATCTTTAAGATCTCCGGTATGATCATATCCGAGGAATGGAAGAAAACAGGCGGGGTCCACTGTTCGGTTCTTTTCAGGGATGGCAAAGTCATTGCCAAAGTTTCGGATATCGGCCGGCATAACACTCTTGACAAAGTTATAGGTTTCGCCGCACTCAACGGAATTGATCTAAAAGAATGCTATATAGGATGCACCGGAAGACAGCCCGCAGGGATGGTATCAAAATGTGCAAATGCCCAAATTCCGGTGATAATATCGAAGGCTGCAGCAACCTCCGGGGGGATTGAGATGGCTAAGGCGTCAGGGATCACCCTGGTCTGTTTTGCAAGGGATGAAAGGTTTACGGTTTATTCGAACGAATGGAGAATCTCAGGACTAGATAAACCCTGTTAAACTCCCCTGAAGAAGTGGCCGGCGGTAATTTCTCCCTTATAAATTTCCATGATCTTCTCCCTGAGCGAATCGAGTTTGTCTTTTCTTTCTCTCCCTTCCAAACGGAAAGAAGCGAGTGCCTGATTATATAAATCAACTGTCTTTTCGACAGAGCCGTGGTGACAAAGTCCAAGATCCAGCGAGATGGCATCAACACCCGTTAAAAGAACCTTATGCAGATTGTCAATAAGGCACGTTACAGCAGAGTTGTATATGTGCGTCCTCCCGTAGCCGTCGATGCGCAGGGGAAAGATTCTCCCGGTGCTGTCCGTTATCCCGTAACCGGTCCCCGGGGAGTACCTCTTCTTAAGAGATGACTCAGGCAGATTGTTCTCCGATACGAAGATCTCTGCAGGACCGTGAACCATATACTCAAGCAGGGGCCGGTTCGGACTGCATCCCGCCATTTTGCAGAGTTTCTTCAGATCGGAATGGTTAAGCTCGCATGAAAGTGTAAGCAGATTATACTCAGCCGTAAATAATCCGACTGAAAGATGGTTGAATATATTCAGGCCCTGCCCGCCGTAGAGAGGGGTGCCTTTTGCAATACGCATGGCGGCGATACCATCCCCGGGATTTTCAACCATTATACCATCTGGCTTATTCTCCCCGATGAGTGAGAGGATCTCTTCAGCAATCTTAAAGAATGAATGATCCGTTATCCTGGGCCATTTCCATACCATGGAGGCACCATAACTCCGGGCTGCTGATACAACCCGCTCCAGTTCAGCGGCATATGAACCGGCATCGCCACACGGTATTATATCAATCTCATAATACAGCCTGGAACAGCCGCCGCGCAATGCTGCATCTGCAGATTCAGGGCCAGAAATATATACGCCTATAGAAGGATCCGGCGCCCGGCAGGCTTTCTCCTCTTCCTTCAGACGGAATGATGAGAGATAACTGCTGATTCTTCCGGCAGCCGCCGCGGTTTCTTCTGCGGAAGGCAGACACGATTCGATCATACTCCTCTCGATTCCTGAAAAAATATCCCTCCTGAATTCGTTTAGCATGGAGACAGGGGCAAAAAGATCTCCTTCATAGCAGGATTCGTAATTTGCAACTTCATACTGCAGGTTGCCTGTTTTACAGAAGATATTTTTCAGGTCTTGGGGGTCAACAGGTCTGCTCCTTGCCTCCTCCATTGAAAATTTAGCTCTGAACTCGATTGACAAAACCCCATGAAGTGAAGGAAAAGAAGCGGCTGCAACCGGAACCCTGCCGTCGAAGAAGACCCTTAAACCGACAGGTATTTTTCCCGAAACTCCTCCCGGCCGGGATAATATCTCCTTTAACAGCTTTGAAACAAGAAGGCTCTTCGTGATAAATACCCTGCTCCCGGGGGATACGGGGTTTCTTACATGAAAAGAGATCTCATTACCCTGCACAACTGCATTCCCGGGTATTTCAAGCCCGAAATCATCTCCACGCCCATCCTGTCGTATTAATACCCCGTCGCCCGGCTGCGGCATGACGCGGCCACGTCCAAGAACTGTTGCGATACTCTTTGAAGAGTCATAGCGGACAACATCTCCGGCAAATACTCCCCTGTTCCCCGGCTGATCCGTAGACATTACCGCCGGACCCGACTCCCCGGATATATAACCCCCTGTAAATCCCCTGTTGAATGCCAGCATAAGCAATGTCTCATCCTCTTCGGAAGGAGACCACCCGCCGCCGGCGATCATGTCCAGAGCCCTCCTGTATACCGACACCACTGTAGCGACATATTCTGGGGATTTCATCCTTCCCTCAATCTTTATTGATTCGACCCCCGATTCGACAACAGAGTCCAGGCACCTGTATGTGCACAGGTCCGCAGGAGACATCAGGTAACACGAATCCAGTCTCTCCTTTCCTATGACATTCCTGTCTTCATCGTACTTAAGAGAGAGAATTCCATACTCCTTCCTGCACGGCTGTGCACAAAGACCCCTGTTTCCGCTTCTTCCGCCGATCATCGATGATAGAAGGCACTGCCCGGAATAGGAACAGCACAGTGCACCATGAACGAATACCTCAAGTCCGGTATTTTCAGCTGCAGGGGATTTTTTGATGAGTTTGATGTTTTTAAGGCTCATCTCTCTTGATAGAACGACCCTGGAGATCCCATTTTCAGCAGCCCATAAAACCCCTTCGGGATTATGGATAGTCATCTGTGTTGAGGAGTGCAGTTTGAGACCGGGAAGAAGCCGGGATGCAAGTGCCATTGCCCCATAATCCTGGAGAAGCACAGCATCGATTCCTGCTGTAAAAAGATAGTAAAGTTCATTAATGGAATCGGGGATCTCTGCATCATGCACAAGAATATTATGGGTCACATATACCCGTACATTGCGTGAGTGGCAGTAATCTACAGCATTTTTAAGCTCTTCAGGCGTGAAATTGGATGCAAGATTTCTCGCCCCGAACTTCTTCCCCCCAAGATAGACAGCATCCGCTCCTGCCGAGACAGCCGCCCTTAAGGCATCCATCGATCCTGCAGGTGCAAGAAGTTCAGGTATTCTATATCTCATCATATCCCTCCCTGTTGAGTAAACAGGGTTTCTGCATAGGTTGTTGTATGAAAAAGATATAATACAAACGCAATCTGTTATATCAGCCAGTTTAATATCAAAAAAAGTTTAGATTATTTCATACAACACTTCTACAACCAGAGTGGGGTTTTGACAATCCGATGGCGCTTTTCGATCGTAAGGATAACAGGGAACAGGATAAAAGATCCATAGATGCTGAAATAGATTCGTATATCCGTGCCCTTGGATCGAAGAACTGGGAGAAGAGACAGGAAGCTGCGATAAGTCTAAGCCAGTCCGGAAAACCAGCAATAGTTCACCTGCTTAAAGCATTAAACGACGACAATTCACTTATCCAGACCGGTGCTGCAGAGATACTCGGGACTTATGGAGAACCGGCGATCCCGACATTGATGAAGCTTCTTATAACCGGAAAGGAGAGGGTTCGCGACGGTGCAGCACGTGCAATCGGCCAGAACGGAGAAAAAGCAATCCCTCCACTCAAAAAGGCATTGAAGGACAAGGACTATAAATCCAGGAGAGGTGCGGCACTTGCCCTGGGGTACCTGGATTACCTTGGAAAAGAGATTACCGATCTTCTTGTAAAAGCACTCGAAGACGAAAACCCTGAAGTCAGCATACAGGCAGCACGATCTCTATCCAATATTAAATGGAAACCATCAACCAACAGGCAGGCTGCGCTCTTCTTCTACGGTACCGGGGACTATGAGACACTTGCAAAAACAGGAGATGATGCGGTCAGGGTATTATCGGCCGACCTGAAAAACCCGGATCCCAAAGTCAGGAAAAGAATTGCCCCCGTTCTTAAAAAAATCAAATCAGATGAGGCGCTGAAACTTCTCATTACCTTATTTAAAGACAAGGAGCCGGCAGTAAGGCATTCTGCTGTCGAGGCAGCAGGTGAAATGAACAATCCGAACCTGCAGCATTACCTTGTAAAATCCCTTGACGACCCTGATTCCTATGTAAGGGTTGAAGCGGCATGGGCTCTTGACAGGCTCGGGTGGAAACCGGCGAATGGTGAAGAAAAAGTCAGGTACTTAATGGTTAAAGAGAGATGGACCGATCTCGTACAGATGAGAGAAAGAGCCATCCCAACGCTGATCAGGGGCCTTTCCGATCAGAATCCCGGTACAAGGGTAAAATGCACAGAGGTCCTGAAGGCGATGGGCAATGCAGGATATTCGGCAATCAACGAGGCGCTGAGGAGCGACGATCCTGCAATAAAAAAAGGTGCCATTGAGGCAGTCTCACGAATAAAAGAAAAAGACTCTCAGAAAGAAGAGAAGAAGAAGCCCGCTGAGGAGCAGAAAAGCCGGGACGAATCAATTGAGGAACAGCTTAAGAGGCAGAAGGCCACAATGGCTGCGAGAGATACCAGGACGGAGGAGTTCTGGATCAGGAAGCTGGCTGCCTGCGGGATTGAAGGTGAAAAAGCAGACCGGCTTTCCAAAGCACTCGCGGATGAAAATGATATAGTACGGGCTGCGGCCGTCGAGAACCTTAAGCAGAGCGGGATTGAGACAACAGACTGCCTTCTCTACCTGCTTCTTGATAAAAAGGACAGTGTGAGGATCGCAGCCATTGAATGTCTGGGGGATTTGAAGAGCAATAAAGCCGCGCCATACCTCGTAAAGACACTGAAAGATAATAATCCGAATATCCGCATGGCATCGGCCCATTCACTCGGCCTGATAAGGGAGCCGAAATCCATACCCTCTCTCATAAGGTGTTTTTCGGATCAGAACGCAGACATGAGGATGGAGGCTGCTTTGTCGGTCTCAAAGATGGGCAATAGTTCGCTCCCCTACCTCAAAAAATCACTCGAAAGCAGCGACCTTGTCGCGAGAATAACTGCACTGAGATCTGTTGGAAAAATTAACGACCCACTTGCAATATCTCTTGCAGTAAGAATGCTAAATGACAGCGAGTATGATGTCAGGAATTGTGCAGTTGCAGTACTCCGTCAGATGAGCGAACAGATGTTCAATGCCCTCATGGATGAAGCCCGGAGAGTTAGGGTCCAGGGCAATGAATATGAGAAGAACGGAATTATATTGGTTCTTGCAGGAATAAAAGACCTTATGGCCAGGGAAACTCTGGTTGAATTTACCGGCGACAAAAACGAGAAGATCAGGAAGAAAGCCCTTGAACTCCTTGGCGAAGAGGCAGGTGCTGCAAAGGCCGGCGTTGCCCGGGAACCTGTACCTGCTAAGGCTGGCAACGAGCTGGCAGGGCTTATCGATGGCCTCAGGAGCAGCGACACCATGATCCAGATGGATGCGGTCGAAAAGCTCTCAATACTCGGGGAAAAGGCAATCAAACCGCTGATTGACTCTATCGATGACAAAAATCCCGAATTCCAGAACCTTGTCGCTGAAATTCTGACAGGTATGGGCGATCCTGCTGTAAAGAGCATGATTAAAGAGCTGAAAACCGGCCGGCCGGCGGTAAAGATCATCCTGGCCCAGAACCTTGCCAAGATCCCTGAAGATCGTACTATCGGCGCACTATGCGAGGTCCTGTATGAAGAAAACGACCCTGTAGTAAGAATGGTTGCAGCAGAATCTCTCGGATTTATAGGTGACAGTCAGGGACTCGATGCACTTGTATATGCCGTAACCAATGACGAAAACAGCCGGGTTAAGAGTGCCGCAATCGTCTCACTGGGATATTTCAGCGAACCGAAGGCAATTGGTGCCCTGATATCAGTCCTGGATTCAGACGACCACTTCATGTGCAGAAAAGCGGTGGATTCCCTTAAAAATTCCGGCACCGAGGCAATCCCGCTGCTTCTTGAAGCCCTGAGAACCGGGAGCCACAAGAGGGCACATGTCGCCTTCGCACTTGAGACACTCTCCTGGGTTCCCGAGACCGAGAGGGACATAATCTACTACCTTGCCGCAAAAGAAAACTGGGATGAGATCGAAAGAATCGGCGAACAGGCAATCGATGTACTTTCAGAATTATTGACAGACGGAGATCCGGAATCAAGAACAAATGCACTGGAGATGATAGCCAGGATCGGCGGGGACAGCTCCATAACTCCACTGGTCTCGGCATTGGGGGATTTGAACACTCCTATCCGCAAAAAGGCTGAGAATGCACTTTTTGAACAGGGAAAAGCTGCGACTCCTTACCTGGAACAGGTCGTCGCTGATACCACCGATCCCAATGTAAGAACCTTTGCAATGAAATTACTGAAGAGAATTGAATCAGGATCCTGACTACTCGGCTACAAGGACATAACGGTCATAGATCGGATCACGGGGGTTTTCATATGAGGATACCGACGCACCTTCATCCTTCAGCCAGCCTTTGACTCTTTCAGACTCTTCCTCTGTTGCCACCGTGATAACGGATTTTTTACCTATCGCAAGAATCTCGCCAATCATGCTCTCCCAGATCATGTAATTTATATTGTTTATATCCCCGAGCATTAGGGCGACGCAGATATCGGACTCAGGACAGAAAACAGATGCGGCCCTTCCGTCGATGCACATGGCTTTCATAGGATCCAGTCTTCCTTTGCTAAGCCCGAGAGATATGAGCGAGGCATCGAGATCAAATGCGAGGGTGTTTATACCCATACCATTCAGTACCGATGTCGCCACACCCGAACCGCAGCAAAAATCTGTTGCAGTCTTTGTATTACCGCACCTGTGCCCGAAAACCTCCTCGAGAAGTTCAAGGATCATCTGGTCCCTTCCTGGCCTGTTGTCTTCAGGTACATCCGGAAAATCACGTATAATATCGCGGCAGTAGTATTCCCGAATCGAATCCGTATAACTGCTCCTCTCTTCCTGGAAAAGATCCCCGCCGCACTCCTCGAACTTTTCGATTACACTCAGCCTGGGATCCCTGAAGATAAAAGATGATACCACCCATTTACCCGAATCATTCAGTGCAAGGGCTATCGGATCCTCTTTCTCGTCAATAAGGAGTCTTGCTTCACCTGCCTCAATGGAGACGGCCATTTTCGTATATCCCTCTTCCAGGTGTTCCATCAGTGTGGGTTCTATGCACCTGCAGTCATCGATTTCAAATGTTTCAAGGATTTTCATAAGATCAGTCTCTCTGGATCTTTACACCATTAGGAGCAATAATTACGCCATCCAGATGGGCTTTTTCATCGATTAGCAGGTTCCTGCATGACACGTCTCCGAGAACATGAGAATCCTTCCTCATCTCAACGTTTCCTGACGAACATGTTACTGCACCATGAACGGCATTTGACTCCATAATGACGATATCATTCTCGGCATTAAGACTCCCAAAGATTGTGCACCCCTCGCCGACTGTTATCGATTTTGCCCTGATATTTCCATGAAGCCGGCATCCCTTTCCTATCGACATCTTGCCAGGGGATGAAAAAACCTCCATGTTAAGAACGGAATGCGGTGGAATAAGCAGAGGCACTGAACTCTCGCTCTCATCCTCCGAGAGAAGATTATGGAAGAATTCATCGATCTCCTCCTCTTTTTCCAGGCCCAGAAGGGTGATAAGATACAGGAGGATATAGGTTATGACAGGCATGGGATTCCTGATTGATATCCAACCGTGGGCTTCAAAACCCTGTTCAATCTGGACATTGTCACCAAGATCAAGATCACCCTCGACTACAAGTTTTCCGCTTACGCGGGCTCCCTCCCCCAGGAATGCATCGCCGTTGACATATATATCCCCTGTTACTTCCGACCAGTTATCCAGGCGAAAATCCCCGTCAGAGGTGATATTCCCATTTATTTTACAAAATTCGCTGATTAGGATCTCGTCTCCTTTCAGCCCGTAATCAATTGTGCAGCGTTCCCCGACAATGATGCAGCGGTTTGTTTTTAGAGTATGTTCCTGAAGTTCTGTATAATCAGGTATTGTACACTGCCACAGCCAGTCTGCTTTTCCCGTGTCCATATTATATCGTCCTGAAGAAAGATTGATCCCGACACATAAAAATATGAATGTAATGTGAATTAAAAATTTAGACGGTTTGTAAAAAGGGAGAGAGAAGGTGACCCCAAAACATATCAAAAATCTTCACTATTAATCAAATTTATCCCTCCGCCAGGGCAACCCTTGCGCAAGTTCGCTTCGCGAACACGCCCTGACCTCAGGGCTTTGCGCCATCGTGATAGCCGGGCCTGGACGCTACCCCTCCGGGTAGCTTCGGCAGGGAAAAGACCTCCTCTTAATATATCAAATTCAAATCGGATGAAAAATTTCTTTGGAGCAAAAGGGATGCTTGCCCATCCCTTTTGCGACCTATCACCATGGGGGAGAGTCTCAGGGAGGGGAGACTTCCCCCTCCCTCGCTAAAAAAGGGTTATTCAGATATTCAAAGTGCTGTTTCTAACAAAGACATCGAAGTTCAGGCTTCCCACCTTTCCGTCCCTCAGGAAATAGTATGAAATAAGCCGGTCTCCGTTGTCATAGAGAGAGAACCAGTAGCTCTTTTTCAGGACATATTTCTCATAACCCGGCATTTCAATATTCTTTGCATCATGAGCGATAATGACATCAAAGTCGCCGTTTTTAAGGAAATCTATATTTTTATCCATCTCGGTCACATAATTTACCCTTTTGCCTTCCTCACTGTAATAATACCAGGCAAAAGGCCATCTTTCATCGAAATCCACCGCGACCTTATCTGAAGCATTGATCATGGCGAAGATCTCCCTCAATTCTTCGGAATTCTGGACCTGGACTATGGGTTCGTTTATATCGGCCGGGGTGAATGCGACATGAAGGGTCATTACAATAAGGAATACGGATGCAATCAGCGGCACCCATCTCTTCCAGTTTTCAATATAGATGACCGATACAAAGATCATCGGAACAAGCTGATGCAGGATGAGCCAGGGCACCTTTTCGCCTATATATCCGTATGCAGCCATGGATATAGCCATCCAGAAGATGCAGAACCTTGCAAATTCTCTCTTCTTATCCATCCGTTGAAAACTATTCTCCCCGCGCTCCTCTGCACCCTCATCTTCAAAGGCATATTCAGGACCTAAAATCGTTTCTTCCTCTTTTGCAGGCTTTGCTATTGCTGAAGACTGAAGAGGATCTGCGCATTCCGGGGAGTAGTCTTCAGGCGCTTCCTGCAGATCATCCTCAAGCAAATCTTCAGGGAATACTGGTTCAGCTTCTGTTTTTCGCCTTCTAAAAACCCGGCCCAGGCTCTTTCCTTCAAAAAAGAATCTGTAGACCGAATACATTGCAAGTATGAATACGGGCAGCTCATAGAGTACTAACAACAGTATATACACATAAGGCGGCCCGCCGAGTCTCTGCTCCTGGTGCATTGCTGTCCAGTGCTTAATGGCATCAATCCAGCCGGTCGTAAGCATCTCGGGTAAAGCCCCGAATGATGAATAAAAAACAGCCATAATCCCAAGAGCGATAACAACTGCGCATGCAAGATCGCGGGTCCAGAGACGTGGCAGTTCCCATTTCCCTGAATATACCAGATAAAACAGAAATGCCCCGAATATCAGGACCACTATCGGCATATTCTCCTTACAGCACATCCCGAAACCCACAGCCGAACCTGCAATAAGGGCATACCGGAATTTCCCCTTTTCGATGTAATATAATGTTGCAACCAGAATTACAAGAGTGAAAAAAACAATGAATATATCGTTTCTCAGGAATCTGGAGAAATACACAAGATTGGGAGATATGGCAATGAACAAAGCTGCTACCAGGGACTGGTACCTGCTAAGATATCCAAGCCTGAATAAAGGATATACGAAGAGGCACAGGGTGCTGCCCAGTACTGCAGGAATAAACCGGGCCGTTATCTCACCAGCACCGAATAATGAAAATAATCCTGCCGTTACATAATACAGGAATGGCCCGTGATAGACGGGATCATAGCTGTACTCACCAAGAGTAAGAAGCCTCCAGGCGAACCAGGAATGGATCGCCTCGTCGTGATGGAGTAATTTCAGATCAAGAAACGCAAGCCTAAGGATAAGACCTGCCAAAAATATCAGAACAAGAGTCCTCTCAAATGTAAAAAAACCTTTAAATTGAGAGGTTAATCCTGCGGCTCTCAACTGCCGCCTCCTGTTTAATTCTCGAGAACTATCTCAATGCCGATGTCCTTTGGAACCTGAATGCGCATCAGCTGCCTGAGTGCACGCTCGTCTGCATCGAGATCGATTAGTCTCTTGTGAACACGCATCTGCCAGCGATCCCATGTCGCCGTCCCTTCTCCATCAGGGCTCTTGCGAATAGGTACGACAAGCTTCTTTGTGGGAAGAGGTACCGGACCTGCCAGGTTTACGCCTGTTCTTTCTGCAATTTCTTTAATACGGTCGCAAACCATTTCGACTTTTTCAAAGTCGGTTCCGGAAAGACGAATTCTTGCTTTTTGCATTTCTGTTCACCAAAAAAAATATTGAGAACCAGATTATCTCATATCTTTGAGGTCAATGTCTATACACATACCGGCCGCGATTGTTGAACCCATATCACGGATTGCAAACCTTCCAAGCTGCGGGATGTCCTTGAATTTCTCAATGACAAGCGGCTGGACAGGGCGCAGTTTTACGATTGCGGCATCTCCGGCCTTAAGGAATGTGGGGTTCTCCTCCTTAACCTGACCGGTTCTGGGGTCAAGCTTCTTCTGGAGTTCAACAAATGTGCATGCAACCTGTGCAGTATGGCAGTGGAATACAGGTGTATAACCGACTGTGATTGCACTCGGGTGCTGGAGAACGACGATCTGTGCTGTGAATTCCTCTGCAACCGACGGAGGTGCATCCTCAGGACCACATACATCTCCACGGCGGATATCGTTCTTTCCGATACCACGAACGTTGAAACCGACGTTGTCACCGGGCTTTGCCTCTGCATATTCTTCGTGGTGCATCTCGATTGATT
>CAYXKC010000030.1:0-16347 GCA_964465295.1 uncultured Methanomicrobiaceae archaeon
GAGTTTATTTAAGTTGATTGAGATATAATAAGTAGAGTTTGGTTATTATGAAAGAACAGACTGAAATCGGAAAGTTAAAGGAAGGCAGATATGTTGTCGTCGAAGACGAACCCTGTAAAATTCTCTCGATCGCGACCTCAAAGCCGGGGAAACACGGCGCCGCAAAATCGAGGATCGACGTAATGGGCATCTTTGACGGTGTTAAGCGTTCAATAGTCCAGCCAGTATCTGCAAAAACGTATGTTCCCATCGTAGAGAGAAGAACCGCACAGGTAATCTCAATCGCCGGCGACACTGTCCAGCTGATGGACATAAAGGACTTCGAGATGTTCGAGCTCAATGTCGGAGCCGATAAGGCCTCTTCCCTCGAAGCCGGTTCGGAGATTCCTTATATATCGTCCATGGGAAAGCGCAAGCTTGACGATTAAGATATGGAAAATTTTTACCATTCAGTTTTTGCCGACGCCTCGTCTTCATATGAGGATTCGGAGATAATTATTTTTGGAGTTCCTTATGACGGGACGACTTCGTATAAAGCGGGTACGCGTGATGCTCCTGCTGCGATAAGGGCTGTTACATACAATTTTGAGACATACCTGCCCCGCCTGGATGTAGATCTTTCGGGCGTTTCCGTATGCGACCTTGGCAACCTGGAGATTGAATGCCTCCCGGATCTTGTAATAAATCAGGTTGAAGATACGATACGGGATATTGCTGCGGACGGGAAATTCCCGGTTATGATCGGGGGTGAGCATTCTGTAACCGTCGGTGCAGTCCGTGCGCTGTCTCCGGAATGCTATATCGTTTGCGATGCTCATCTCGACCTCAGGGATGAGTTCGGGGGAACAATATACAATCATGCCTGTGTTACAAGGAGGGTGCTTGATCTTGGTGTCGGCGATGTGTTCGTTATAGGTGCAAGGAGCGGAACACTGGAAGAGTATGAGCTTGTTAAAAACGATCCCCGTCTGCATGTATACTCTCCCGAAGAGATCGATGCCCGCGGCCTTGATGCGGTTCTGGACGAGATCGAAGAGAAGGTCTCGGGAAAGAAGACATATCTCTCGATCGATGCCGATGCAGTCGACTGCTGCCTCACCCCCGGACTCGGCACGCCTGAACCTTTCGGGATAACTCCCGGGGATATAAGATCCGTTGTCGACAGGTTCGGGCCTTCCTGCTGCGGTTTCGATTACGTCGAGGTCTGCCCGATCGACAACGGCCAGACGGCAGCGGTTGCTGCAAAGATAATCCGTGATTTAATCGGGCTTAAAAACAGGAAATAATTTTTTTAGGATTCAATAAGGTTTTTTGGGACATATATGTCTATTGTGTAGGATTTGAGCATATTCGGGTTAATAATGAAGTAATAATTGCCTGCCCCCTCGTAGAATTTATGGACCCACTTGTATTCGTTCAGGTTTTCCCTTGATATCGCATTCTCGACCGTATCGTCGTTATCCGATGATTCCTTTTCTTCTGATTCTGTGAAAAAATCCTCGCTTGAAGAACCCTCTGATTTATCCTGTTCAATCGGAAGCGGACCTTCGGTGAGAGTATTGAGGATGTAAACCGGCCCTTCGGGATTGTCCGCATTCATTACCTGGACGTTGACCCACGGGACGATGTAATGCATCTTTGAAGATTCTACACCGAGGCTCTCTCCTCCGCTGGCTACAAGCCCTTCGACCTCTCCTGAATCGTCATCTCCGCCTTCAGTATCAAATCCCACATCTCCCATCGCTTCAATCCTCGCATCAATTTCCCAGAGAGGGAATGGAATATTGATGATCTGTGTTGTTGCATCCCACTGCCCGTTTATTGTTGCATAGAGCACCATCTCTTTTTCCTCAGGCCGGGTGTATGCGGGGATTGAAAAGCCGAAGTCCTTCACGTGATCTTCCCACTGGATATTATACGTGGAAGGGTCGACGAACTGGACGTTGTGTGCCGTTCCGTCCCAGGCCGGTGTGGATGTGGCTGTTACCTCCATTACCAGGGAAGGGGTATAGGGATTGTCTTTCGCTCCTTCCGGAACCGGGATCTTGGATGGGAGTTTGGTGGTTGCCGTCTGCTGGGCCGGCAGTACCGACTCCCCGTCCATCATAGGTTTCACGACAAAAGCAAGAACTAGAACAATAAGAATAGCTGTAATAAAAACTATAAGATCCTGCTTCTGCATATCAATATAATTTTCAATAATAATGTTATTTATAGGTAAGTTTTTTGATATTTTTTTAAAAGAGAAGGAATTTTATTTTTTTAATTCCTTTTTTTGGAATGATTTATTTTTTTCATCTAACTGCCGCAGCAGGAAAATCAGACTCTTGCTCCTGTATCGTAGGGAGAAAGAGCCGATTCAGGTGTTTTATCATGTTTGTATTCCTTGAACTGTTTGAGTGCAACCGTGAGATCTCTCGTAAATGCGAAGTATCCAATCTGGGTATTCCTGCACAGGTTCATCGCCATATCCATCAGTCCCCGCGGATCGGGTCTCGACTCCCCGAGCCAGATGTGGAATATATTTCCTCCGTCGACTATGGGGAAGAATACATGCTCGATCTCCATTCTCTTGGTCAGGGTCACATCTGCCCCGGGAGTCACATGCGTTCCGTTCGTATAGTATATCGGGAGGTCGAATGTCGTTCCAAGCTGTTCAAGTGCGGTCTCAAGATCGCCTTTCATTACCTTTTCGGCATGTTCGCGGAAGCGGCTGTCGATGAGATCGGCAACCCCGAATCTCTGGCCGGTGGTCTCTGCAGGAGTTCTTGCAAGGGCGATAGTCATGTTGTGCTTTGTTGAGAGCTCTTTTGCATACATCTCAAGCTCGGTCATCGCTCTTACGGCAAGCCTGAACGCATCCTTGCTTTCATGAAGCTGGGAGCCGATGTGATGCTGGATCATCTCGTTAACCCCTACGATGCCTATTGTATATACAAGTCCTTCAAGATCGACTGCAACAGACCCGCGAACCTCTCCTTCTGGATCGTTAGGGTCTTTAGGCCTCTGCATTGCAAACGGCATCCTCCCTTTGGACCTGATATTGTTCATCCATCTTCTCTTTATCTTAAAGACCTCGACGGCGATGTCCATGAGTTTTTTAAGTTCGGCAAAAAGTCTTTCATCATCTCCTTCGGCCTTATATGCCGCCCTGGGGCAGTTGACCGTAATAACTCCCCATGAGCCCATTGAGAAATGCCTCCCGTCCCTGAAGTACATCTTGTCTTCAAAGTGGTCGTCTCCCTCTGCAACTGATGAGAACTGGTATGCACAGCACTGGTAGCATGAGATTCCTTCGCCTGCTCCTCTGTAAGGCGGGATCTGGTTGTCGTAATATGGGGTTCCGAATTTTGAAGCCAGTTCGAATGTCATGAGATAGAGATCGTTGTATGTGGGGAGATCGGTGTTTTGTGAGTTGAACTCCTCGTCCTCTTCCATAAAATCAGGCTCGATGCTGATCTCGGGTTTGGGGAAATTGAAGGGTTTTCCCCAGTAATCCCCTTCATACATAACCTCCATCAGCGCTTTGAAGAGAAGTCTTACCTCCCGCTCGAACTCCGAATATGTCCTGAGGGATGCCTGGACTCCGTCCCAGACCTTTCCCTTGTAAACACAGGGCTTATCTTTCCAGAGTTTCGGCACACCGGGACTGAGCTGGACCGAGGAGAATACAACCTGTCCGCCTCTTGCAACCATCATCTGCGTCATCTCGTAGACGAACATCTGCATATGCTGCTTTATGCCGTCGTAGTCCATTCCCTCGAAGTAGGGTGCAATGAAGGTGAGAAAATTATAGTATCCCTGTCCGCCGGCGAAGTTTGTCTGTGCGCTCCCGAGTGCCTTTACTGCATGGAGTATCGCAACCTCGGCACGTTTTGCAGGGCCTGCAACCGACGCCTTCGTTCCGTTTCCGTCAGGCATCAGGCCGTAATAGAAGAAATATCTGAGGTCCCAGTCCTGGCAGAACGGCCTTGTCCCGAAATATTCGAGGTCATGGATGTGGAGATCTCCGGAAAGATGGAAATCCGCGAGATCGGGGGGAAGCTGCAGCAGGTACTGCTCCTTGCTGATCTTGTCCGCCTTCTTCTTGTGGGATGTCTCTGCATTCTCCTGGAGGTTTGCATTGTCGTGCGCCTCAAATCCGCTGCCCACATCGATTAAGTGCGCATCAAAGACAGGGGTACCCACCCTTGTGCTGACATTTCTGAACTGCTGGAGATCCCTTTCAAGGAGGGCGATATTCATAATCTCCCTGATTAGGGGTCCGCTTAAAAATTTAAGTCCCAGTTTCTGGATCCTGTTCTCAACACTCAGGGCAATTTCACGGGCCAGGTCCTCGTCCGCGGCACTCCCGCCGTAAAACTCTTCGACCAGTTTTGATTCCGTCAATAGCTGCTGAACAATTCTTTCCCTGTCCCAGTCAAGGATAAGCCCCCGTGATGTCCTTACTTTCGGCAGGTCCGGAACTGCGAATCCGTCAAGGGTTCGTTGTTGGGATTGTTTGTGCCGGTCCCTCGTCATTCTTTACTCCCCCTTGCAAAGAGGGAGTACTTTCTCTTCGATGACAGCTCCGTTTTTGAATATATCAGCCGAAGTCAGGAATGTATCGCCAACCTGCAGCACCGGCGCTTCCCTGACGAAAACGTTATTCAAACGGAGTTCTGTCATATTTTCAGGAAGCGAAAGGTCGAGTTCCTTATATTCCAGTTCTTTTGACTTCAGGAATCTCTTTAATATTTCACAGTTTGGACAGATTTCAAGTGAGTATACGGTTATTTGCGGATTATCAGACACTAAAAAACTCCCCCTTCAGGTGGTTATATGTAAATTGTTTAAAATGAGTAAAAACCCTATCGTTGTTTACCTGTTTCATTGATGATCTCCCTTATATGAATTATTTATATTAATTTTTACTTCTTGGTTTTGGGATGAATTGATTAAGTTATGAATTAGAATATAATCAATGGTAAGGGTTTTCATTGCAGTTGAAATTCCTGAAGAATTTCGCCGCTTTATAGGGGAGATCCAGAACGAACTCAGGTTTTCGAAGGCAAAGCTGGGTTATGTGGATCCCGAAATAGCCCATATTACAATAAAATTCATAGGAGAAGTTTCGCCGGAGAAGGTTTCGTCTATTAAAGGAGCCCTTAATAGACTGGAGTTTAGTCCTTTCGGGATCACGTTTCACGGGGTATCTTTCAATAATCCTTCAAGGCCCCGGGTGATATGGGCCAACGGATTTGACGGCGGGGAGTCGCCGAAACTGAACTCTGCGTTAGAAGATCTTCTCGAACCGGAAGGAATCCTGCGCGAGAAGAGAAAGTTCAGGCCACATGTAACTCTTGCACGGGTGAAGAGCTTCCACCCGTCCCTGGCTTCGATCGCGGCCTCTTTTCAGGATTATGATTTCGGTTCGTTTACGGTCGACTCCGTCATACTCAAAAGCAGTATTTTAAAGCCTTCAGGCCCAGTATATGATGATTTGATGGAGGTTAAATTTTGAACAGGGCCTCAATCGAAAAAGAATGCCTTGAGAGAATTCGCCCCGGTGAAGAGGAGATCCGCTTAATCGGTGAGATGGCGAAGGCACTCGTCCGCGAGATAGACGATTCAGGTCAGGCAAAGGGAATGGTGACCGGCTCGGTTGCGCGTAATACCTGGGTCTCGGGTGACCGGGACCTGGATGTCTTCATGCTCTTCGATCCTTCTATAACGCGGGAGGACCTGGAGAAAAGAGGCATGGCTCTTGCAAGGGATATCGCAACCCGTTTTGGGGGTGAAATTGTTGAAAAGTATGCAGAGCATCCCTATGTCAACACCCAGATAAACGGTTTCGACGTTGATCTGGTTCCATGCTATGATGTCGGGAGCGCGTCAAAGATCCAGAGCGCTGTTGACAGGACTCCTTTTCATACCCGGTACATCCGGGAGCGTGTGGACAACCTGACCGGGGATATTCTTCTTCTGAAGCAGTTTGCAAAGTCTTGCGGGGTATATGGTTCGGATCATATGACCGAAGGGTTTGCAGGCTACCTGTGCGAACTTCTTGTTCTAAATTACGGGAGTTTTGAGGATGTTGTCAGGAATGCAGCGGCCTGGATGCCGGGAACGATAATCGATATCGAGGGCCACCGTGCGAAGGATTTCGACGAACCTCTTGTAGTGGTCGATCCCGTCGATCCTGAAAGAAACGTGGCTTCATCCCTCTCATGTACTAAGATGTTTGAGTTCTCGGCTTTCTGCAGCGATTATCTTGATTCTCCTTCGAAGGTATTCTTCAAAATACCTGAACAAAAGATGATCTCACGCGAAGATTTCAATGATGAGATCCGCAGGCGTGGCACACATCTTTACTCCCTGGTATTTGAAAATCCCTATTCCGTTCCCGACATCCTCGTACCCCAGTTGAGAAAGAGTCTCAGGAGTATAGAAAACCTCTTTGAAAGGAATGATTTTCGTGTTTTCAGGAGCGATTGCCACATGGGCCTGGAGAGATCCGTGCTGCTCTTCGAGTTGCTCGATGAAGAGCTTCCTCCCGTAATAAAAAGAGCAGGACCTCCTGTATGGAACAGGAGTAATGCTGACAAATTTCTAAAAAAACACCTGGGTATGACTTATTCCGGACCTTACATAGAGGATGGAAGATATATGGTCGAGATCGGCAGGAAGCACCTGAACGTTCTTTCTCTCCTGAAATCCGTTGAGCTGACTGGTGCAGGGCTCGGGAAAAACGTGAAGAAGTCTATGGAAGGAGACTACTCAATCAACCGTAATGAAGAGATCTGGGACGAGGAGTTCTCAGGCTTCCTGTATGATTACATATATAAAAAATCTCCCAATGTCAAAATACTTCAGGAGAGTGGTGACGCATCCCGATAACCTTCAGGATGGCTCTTTTTTTTATGGTTTTGTAGATCATCTTCCTGACAAACTATATATTTTTTAAAACTCTATATATGACTATCATATGCCGGGCCCGGCATTTTGTTCCGGCTGGAAGAGTGTTTATATGGAGATCAGGAAGGTTCAGATAACCGGCGGGTCATCGTTTATCGTATCTCTGCCAAAGGAGTGGATCAGGGATTCGAAGATCGGTAAGAACGACCCCGTGGGGCTGATTGTCCAGCCGGACGGTTCGCTGACAATTACTCCCCGGATCAACGGTCCGGCAACTGAAAGGATAAAGAGCATCGATTTAAGTGATATCGAAGATCCTGAACACCTGTACCGCCTTCTTATCGGTGCATATGTAACGGGTTTTAATACAATCCGCCTGAACTCCCCGTCGAGAGTCCCTTCTTTTGCCCACAAGGCTGTGAGAATGTTTATCCAGTCTTCAATAGGGCAGGAGGTCTCTGAGCAGACAGATCGCCTGATTGTGATAAAGGATCTTTTAAATCCCGGTGAGATGCCTTTTGATAATGTAATCTCCAGGATGCAGGTTATTGTCCTGGGTATGCTCCGGGATTCGGTTTTTGCCCTGAGATCGCGTGACAGGGAGCTTGCCGAGGATGTGGTGTCAAGGGATCGTGATGTGAACCGGCTGTACTGGCTTATATCGCGGCAGTATAATCTTTTGTTAAGGAATTCCTCTCTCTCGCGGGAGATGGGTACGAATGTAGAGATGGCTCTTCATTACCTGCAGGTTGCAAGGGTGATGGAGAGAGCGGGGGATCAGGTGGTAAAGATTGCAGAGAATGTCCTGACTTTGATGTTCATCTCTATGGAGAGGAAACTGCTTGATATTATACAGTCTCTTTCCATTGAGGCCCTGGAGATCCTTGAATGTTCTGTCCGCTCTTTCTTTGAGATGGATATGAAGGCGACAAACGAAACCCTGGAAAGAGTCCGGAAATTTAGCGAACGCTGTAACCAGGCCAGCCATGAACTTTTCGATGCCGGAAGACCTGGCATCGTGCATGTGGGATATATTATCGAGAACCTTAAGCGTGTTGCAGAATATTCTGCCGTTATCTGTGAATCTTCCATCAACTATTATGTGGTGGTGTCTGAAGTAACAAAAAAAGAATGAATCAACGTTTTTTACTATATATGTCTATATAATTTATAGAGGCTCTAAATTGATTTTTGAGTTAACTATAAATTTCGCATCGTTCGATTGATCTCTATGAGCGAAGTTGAAAGAATGCTCGAAAAGATTGAATCTGACAGGGTGAAATTCATCCGCCTTCAGTTCTCGGACATTGAAGGGCAGATTAAGAATGTTGCAATCCCGGTAAGCCAGGCTGAAAAGGCACTTACGCTCGGAATTGGTTTCGACGGCTCTTCAATTGAAGGTTTTGCACGTATCGAAGAGTCCGATATGGTCTTAAAACCCGATGTGAGTACCTACAATCTCCTTCCCTGGAGGCCGGATAACGCCCGCGTTGCAAGGTTCATCTGTGATGTCTATAAACCTGACGGCACCCCGTTTGAGGGAGACCCGAGGTATATCCTGAAAAAGACGCTGGCACGCGCTGCCGGGATGGGTTACGTGTTCAATACCGGACCTGAGATGGAATTTTTCCTGTTTAAAATGGTCGATGGTGAACCGTCCGTAAAGTTTCAGGATTACGGGGGTTACTTCGACCTTGCGCCTACAGATCTTGCAGAGGATGTACGCCGGGATATCATTATCAACCTTATGGAGATGGGTTTTGATATCGAGGCTTCGCATCACGAGGTTGCCGGGAGCCAGCATGAGATCGACTTCAAATATGCAGATGCCCTGAAAACAGCAGACAACGTTGTAACTTTCAGGTTCGTGGCAAAGACGATTGCGCTGATAAACGGCCTGCATGCCACCTTCATGGCAAAACCTGTTTACGGGATAAACGGCAGCGGAATGCATAT
Organism: uncultured Methanomicrobiaceae archaeon; assembly: GCA_964465295.1. GTDB lineage: Archaea > Halobacteriota > Methanomicrobia > Methanomicrobiales > Methanomicrobiaceae > Methanolacinia. The sequence goes on from CAYXKC010000030.1 coordinate 8,854, forward strand.
CAACTGCTCGCTCTCCAAAGACGGGAAGAATGCATTCTATGATCCTGACGAACCGCTCCAGCTCTCAAAGACCACCATGCACTTTATTGCGGGTGTCCTGGGACATGTAAAAGGCATTACACGCGTTGCAAATCCGACTGTGAACTCGTATAAAAGGCTCGTTCCAGGGTATGAGGCCCCGGTATACATTGCATGGAGCGCTTCAAACAGGACTGCTCTTGTGAGAGTTCCCGCACCAAGAGGCAACTCCACCCGTATAGAACTCCGCAGCCCTGATCCCACATGCAATCCCTACCTGACCTTTGCAGCGATTCTTGCTGCCGGTCTTGAAGGTATAGAGAAGGATATGGAGCCCCCGGCGGGTTCTAACAGGAATATTTTCGACATGTCCGATGACCAGCGGGTAAGAGAGCATATTGATACTCTGCCAGGAGATCTCTTCACTGCGAACAGGTACCTCGCTGAAGACGATCTCCTGTGCAGTACGCTTGGAAGCCATGTAGTCTGCGGACTTGGAAAGATTGCAGGGATGGAATGGGATTCTTTCCGGACAGCCGTTCACCCCTGGGAAGTTGAGAGATACCTCAGCAAATACTAATTATCTTTTTTTAAGTGACTTCTGCCAATCAAAGTGGTTAAGTGCTATTATAATCTATAATTCCTGTATAGAAATTCTGGTCCTGATACTTATACTATAACGGGCCTGAAGGGAAAAAACAGGAGACTGCCTGCTTTTATGAGTTTTATAAGATCGGAACGGAAATGTATTGAGATCTTAAGAATATTGAGAGATCGACAGGAGCCTGTCGGTGCCAAGAGGCTCTCTGAGCTTATGAGCGAGAGAGGTTTTGTCCTGACGGATCGTGCCGTCCAGTATTACCTGAGTTATCTCGATGAGATGGGTTTTACAAAGAAGATTGGAAACCGGGGGCGTCTTCTTACAGCGAAAGGGATATCAGAGACAGAAAGAGCCCTTGTCGACGAGAGAGCAGGGTTCATTATCTCACGTCTGGAGAGGCTGGCGTATAAAAGCGATTTCAACCCGGAGACGGGAAAGGGGGATGTCGGTTACAATCTTTCCATTGTACCGGATGATCAGGCAGAGGGAGTCTCCGGGGCCTTTGAAGAGGTGATTAATGCCGGTTACAGTTTTTTTTCAGGCTATAAGGTAATAGACTCCGATCCCCGAATCCCCCCGGGTCATGTTGGATTCCTTACCGTATGCAGTATTACTATGGACGGGGTGCTGCAGAAGATGGGGGTCCCTGTAAGGATGGCATACGGCGGAGTTATAGATATTAAAGACGGGGTCCCGGCCGGTTTTTCCAATCTCATCGGGTACAGGGGGACGACCATCGATCCGCTCTCCCTCTTCATCAGTTCACGCAATACATCCATCGGGAGAACGTGCAGGGAGAAGACAGGATCAGTTCTCGCAAATGTACGCCAGGTCCCGGAAGGTGCCGCCGGTATAGTCTCAGAAGGAGCAGGTCTGATGCGTGAATGTGGTTTCCTTTTTCCCGTCGATACGGGAAGAGGTGTATTGAATACGCCTGTTGAATCCTGCAGGCTCTCGCTTGTGGCATACAGCGGGATGAACCTGATTGGAAATGCGGTCGAGAAGGGTTTCACTCTCAAAAATGAGATCGGGGCGGGGAATATGCCCTTTAGTTCTTTCCTTTAATATTAATAGTCATGAAGGTAGCCAATACGGGATATATCGATGAGACCTTTCATCGAATTGATCTCGATCCATCTTCCTGTTTCCATAATCGCAGCGGCGGGATTGGTGCCCCCGACCATTGCAATTCCTGTATAGTTTGGAGTGACAGGCATTCCAAGGACCGGTATATTTGGGACTCCGACTTCCAGGACTCCTGAAAAACCCGCTTCATTCATTTCGTCCAGGATTTCGAATATGCCTGGTTCGGCCTCCATGTGGCATTCCCTGAGATTTGCAGTTATAGTTCCGTTCCCCTTATGTGCCACCCCAAGGACGGATGTAGATCCGTAAGATATCATAACAGAGATTGGATCTATTGTTGTGTATTCGTATCTTATCATCGCCGTAAATCTCCGTGGGATCATGTCCTTCACCTCTACCAGGCCTCCGCCAATGGGGTTGAGGGGAATACCTTTTTTATACAGGAGTGCATCGAAAGTAAGACTGCAGATAGTTATTATGCCGGTATGGCCCCGGGGGATCTCGAATTCCCCGAATATGCTGCCTTCAGCTGCAAAACTGACTCTCTCCCCAAGGCAGAGGCCTGCATGATATGTTTCATTGAATATATCTATTGCATGTTCCAGGTCCTCCGATTTAATCAGTGAGATATTGTATATCACCGATCCGGAATTTTCCGCCGGGTCATATGTCACTTTTAATGCATCTTCTTCTATTCGGTTGCTGATAAATTTCAGTTTTCTGGCAATCGGACTCATTGTGATATATTTGTAATTATTCTTATGAAGAGAAAAAAAGGTATGTGTTTTTCTTCCATTGAAATTTTTTAAGGGTTATTATACGGATCCGGTAGTCTGTGAATATGAATATATTTAACCTGTATACTGTCTAATTCCTGATAACGGCACTTTTATATCACAGATGCCGTAATTATTCAACAGTAAATGAAAAGATAATGGATTGTGAATGTGATGAAAGAGATTAGAGATGAAATAGATTATGCAGGGATATCCGGAAAGATTGTTGATCTTTTAAACCTGCCCCAGTCTCCTGTTGCACTGAAATTTGCAAAAACACCAGAAGGAATACCTGAGGGAATCCCTGAAATCGGCGAATCGATGAGGCATTGCGGAATGGTTTCACTTGCTGCAAGGGAAGGGAAAATATTCTATGCCACGGCCGAAAAACACCAGTGTATGGGCGGTGCCTGGGCACTCGGTTTAAAGGAGCTTTCTGAATCCCTTAAGTCCGGGGAGTTCTATTACAAACTCGGAAAATTCAATTCCTGGGCTGCATGCATGCGGACGATAAGCAAAATACCGCACGTAGAGGCCCCGGGCGGGAGCGATAAGCCCGTAACCTATGCAACCGTATATGCACCCCTTGAAAAGACTCCGTTCGATCCGAATGTTGTCTTGATCATCGCAAAGCCGATCTCGATGCTGAAGCTTGCGCAGGCGTGCGTTTACAAGTCCGGCGGGAGATTATACTCCGAGTTTGCAGGTATCCAGTCGGTATGTGCCGACACCGGCGCATACCCGTACCTGACAGGGAAAGCGAACTTTTCACTGGGCTGCGATGGTTCGAGAAAGTTTTCGGGAATCGACGATGAGTATATGGTAATGGGGATTCCGGCAGAGATGCTGCAGGAGGTTGCAGATGCTCTTCCGGTAGTCGTGGGTGCTCCCGGTTCGAAGTAATTCATATGAAGAAGATACAGTCCCTGGCACTGGTGGATCTGCTGGCGCTTATAACACTTGTCGTCATGGCCGGCTCGGGACTGGTGTTATACCTTTTCTGGCCGACAGGCAGCGGGGGACAGGGAAAAAATCTTCTTTATATCAGTGATTTTTTTGGGCTCACTCACCAGCAGTGGGTTACTGTCCACGACTTGTCGGCCCTTATTTTCGTGATTTTAATGGCGGTTCATCTTGCGATGCACTACCGTTTTATGAGAAACATTTTAAGAAACCTGAAGAAATAGTATTTTTAAATATGCTGTTTTATGTTAAAATTTGAAAAGAATAAAATAATTAATTTTTCAGTTTCGGGCATAAGACCTGCTTATCTTCATTGTGCTGGTTTCTGAGCGGAAGCGAAGAAACTTGCGCCCGGGTTGCCCCGAAGGGGCTTATACCCAAAACTAAAAGAAACTTATACCGGGCTCTCTCACTTTCTCACCGACTTCTTCTCCGCAAGCCTCTCTATAGGGATTGGGTCGTATTCATTCGTGAATACAAGTTTCCCGTTCCTGACTGCAGAGTCTACAAATCCGAGGCCTTCTTTGTTTCTGATGATAATTGTCGTCAGGCCCTCTCCGCTTCCGACAGATCCTGCAGAGATGTCGGAATCAACGGCAGTGAAATCCGTACAGTGCAGGCATCCGTGTCTTATGCAGTCTTCCAGATCTTTTAGGGATATTGATTCGGTTGTACCGTCGTTCAGCCTTATATCAAGACTGCCTTTTACATCAAGATCTCTGATATTCCACGATTCAATATTGAGTTCCGACCTGAGTTTACCTCCAACCAGTTTCCCGTAATCGAATGTCTCGGTGCAGAAGAGTCCGATTATCAGCCTTATTGCATTTCCGAACGGTTTTATGAGATCATTTTCACTCTCTTTCATCCTTCTTAAGGCCTGTGCTGAACAGGGTGTTGCAACAACTGCAATTCTGTTGTATTTTTTTGTTACAACAGCCTCTTTCAGTGCGGCAAGTGTCGGGACCCACCAGTTGTAGCGGCTGCCGGCAGTTGCTATTATTGCTTCTTTGGCTGTGATAAGAACCGAGAAAGGCTCATGGGTCCACCGGTCTTCAGATACTGTAACGACGGCGTCGATAAGGTTATCATCAAAAGCGTTTGCAAGAATTGCAGTGACTGCACCGCCGCTCTGTCTTCCCGGAACTTCAAAGGCCGATCTTGCAGAGCCGATTCTGATGTATTCGCCCGGCATTCTTTTTACTGATGCTGCTTCTTCGGTACGGGGGCAGACCGAATAGCATGCTCCGCATTTTACGTGATCCATAATATCTTTGCAGTAGCCGGTATTTTTCGGATTGTCGGAGTCTTCTCCTTTCCTGAATATAATGGCGTTCGCCGGGCAGACTGCGACACATGCCCCGCACCCGGAGCATATTCCCATATCCCAGACCTCTCTCTTCAAATCCTCGTAATTTCTTCCCATAATCTCACTCCCAACAATACTTGCCCGCAAAAGGCCTTGCACTGGCAGGCACAATCTTGGTATATTCAGAACTTTTCAGTCTTTCAAAGTCGCAATCAAAGAACCTGCAGTATTCTCCGAGGTATTTTTCAAGATCCTTTCGGTCATCCTCGTTTAAGGCTTCTATCTTTGCTCCTACTCCAAGTTTTTTCTCTTCGACTTTGCCACGGATTATGATCCTTCCGCCGTGAATCCCGCTGCCTGTACCCTTGCCCGTGACGGGCGAACCGTTACCTTTACCGAGAACGATCAGGAGCCCTCCTGCCATATATTCCCCCATGAATGATCCGGCCTTTCCTCCCACGACGAGGACAGGACGCTTGCCATAATATTCCTTCATATGAATCCCGCCCCTGTATCCTATATCGTCTCTTACGAATATCTCGCCGCCTCTCATACTGTGGGCTGTGGCATCTCCCGAGCTCCCGTGTATTATTATCCTTCCCGAGTCCATCGTGTTTCCAGGGGCATGTTCACAGTTTCCGTGAATGATAAGGGTCGGACCGCTCATGAACATTCCCAGGTCTCCGCCGGGAACTCCGTTTACGGTTATCTCTATATCATCGCCTTTAATACCGTCCCCTATGAATCTCTGGCCGCATACATTGTTGATGACAATCTTCTTTTTCCCCTCTCCGATCATTTTTCGTATCATCGCATTTAGTGGAGTATAATGCAGACCTGATGCATCGATTATTTCTGTATCCATCGTCATGCTCCTATTGCCTTAACATCAAGAACCCGCATCATTCCCTCGTCGAGCATATATCCCCTGAGCCTGTCGCGGTTTCCTCTCAGGCTTTCGAGGGAGTTGATTCCTGCAGCCCCCATGAGTTCTGCGAGCTCAAGTGTCCATCCTTTGATAAGATTGGAGACATTCTTCGATGCTTCATCGATATTTATCCTGTTAACGAGTTCGGGTTTCTGTGTCGCTATACCCCATGGGCAGAGTCCGCGATAGCATGAACCGCATACCCTGCAGCCCATTGCAATGAGCGCAGCGGTTCCGATATAGACAGCATCGGCCCCAAGAGCTATCGACTTGGTAAGATCTGCACTGTCCCTGATACCTCCGCTGGCAATAAGCGAGACTTCATTTCTTATCCCCTGCTGCCTGAGTTTTTCATCGACAGCTGCAATGGCGGTTTCAATCGGTATTCCCACATGATCCCGGAATACCCTGGGTGCAGCACCCGTCCCGCCCCTGAATCCGTCTACAACCACTGCGTCTGCTGAAGACCGGGCAACTCCTGCAGCTATTGCGGCGACGTTGTGGACGGCCGCAATCTTTACGAAGACCGGCTTTTTCCATTCAGTAGCCTCTTTCAGGCTTCTTACAAGCTGGGCGAGGTCCTCGATGCTGTAGATGTCGTGATGTGGTGCGGGACTTATGGCATCGCTGTGAAGTGGGATCATCCTAGTCCGTGAGATGTCCTCCTCGACCTTTTCACCCGGGAGATGACCGCCGATTCCGGGTTTTGCACCCTGGCCGATCTTTATCTCTATTGCTGCCCCACGTTCGAGATAATTGATATCCACACCCAGTCTCCCTGATGCAACCTGGACGATCATGTGCTCCTGGTAGGGGTACAGGCTCCTGTGAAGGCCACCTTCTCCTGTTCCCATAAAGGTCCCCAGCTCCGATACCGCTTTTGCCATCGAAAGCTGAGCATTGAGGGAAATCGCACCGTAGCTCATGTGACCTACCATGACCGGTGTCTCAAGCATCAGGTTTGGCGAGAGCTTTGTTTTCAGCTCATAATCGCCCTCTTTTATCTTTTCCAAAACGATCTGTTTTGGTTTCTTGCCAAGGTATGTTCTCATCTCCATGGGCTCCCTTAGGGGATCTATGCTCGGGTTTGTAACCTGGCAGGCGTCAAGGACAAGCCTGTCGAAGATCACCGGGTAATCCATTGCATTTCCCATTCCTGAGAGGATGATCTGGCCTGAGTTTGCCTGCTTATAGATCGTCTCCCTTGCCTCTCTTGTCCACAGGGGGTGGCTCCTGTATTCGTTCGGTTTCTCCTCAAGTGTGATTGCGTCCCTCGGGCACATGGCGATGCACCTGTGGCAGGCAGTACAAAGATGTGATTCCACGGATATTTTCTGCCCCTCTCTCCGGAATACGCCATAGGAGCAGTTATCGATGCACCGCTCGCATAGCATGCAGGCATCATTATCAATTTTGATCCTGAACCTGGGTGGGACTGCTCCGGTGGTCATCTCCGGAGCCTCCCGATATAAAGATGCTGAAGAGAAAAGACACAATATTGATAAGAATGATTTTTCCCTTACTATTAATGGAGAAAAATTATTATTCGATGTAATATTTAATATTATACATGGAACACCGGGAGAAGATGGGAAAATATTAGGTTATTTTGACATCTTAGGGATACCCTATACTAGTTGTAATATGGCGGTTTCTGCTTTAACTTTTAATAAGGCATATTGTAATCAGCTGGTTGCATCATATGGAATTAAGGTGTCAAAATCAATGCATTTACTAAAAGATCAGGGGTTTAAAATTGCCGCGTTCTTGGTGCCCGAAAATCCCTGGGCATGCCGGCCTCCTCTCTGCATGT
>CAYXKC010000030.1:16423-17301 GCA_964465295.1 uncultured Methanomicrobiaceae archaeon
TTGCTATGAGTAAAGTCATAAAGGCAGATGATCTGGAAAATGCGATTGAATTTGCGTTTACGGAGGATGAAGAAGTTTTGGTTGAAGAATTTATTGATGGCAGAGAAATTACTTGTGGTGTATTTGATTTTAAGGGCCAAATGAATGTCTTTCCTATTACTGAAATTATCAGTCATAAAGAATTTTTTGACTATGAGGCAAAATATACAGCTGGTGTGGCCGATGAAATTACACCTGCAGACATAGCTCAAGAGGTGGAGATAGATTGTAAGGCTATTTCAGCTAATTTGTATAAAGTGCTAAATTGTAGAGGGGTGGTACGATTTGATTATATTTTTAATGAGGAAGGTGTCTATTTTCTGGAAGTAAACTCCGTACCGGGTATGTCTGAAGCAAGTATTGTGCCTCAGCAATCTGAGGTATTTGGAATGCCGATTGGTACTTTATTTGGAAAAATGATTGAAAACGTATTATAGATTTTTTCTTTTCTCCAGAAAATGAATCAATTTTTTGACGGCTATTGCACGGTGTGAAATAGTATTTTTACTGTCGATATCCATTTCCGCAAAAGTTTTATTATAACCGTCTGGTAAGAAAATCGGGTCATAACCAAAACCACCTTTGCCTCTTTTCTCTTTAATAATTTCCCCTTTTACAATTCCTTCAAAGCGGAATTCTGTACCATCAATTATGAGTGAGATTACAGTCCGAAACTGAGCTTTCCGGTTTGAAATATTTTCTAATTTAAATAATACCTTCTGTAGGTTTGCCTCAAAATCGTGTGCTTCCCCTGCATATCTGGCAGAATAGACGCCTGGTTCTCCATTTAAGGCCTCCACTTCAAGTCCTGTATCATCAGCAAAACAATCTATATGATA
>CAYXKC010000031.1:0-16892 GCA_964465295.1 uncultured Methanomicrobiaceae archaeon
AACCTCGCCCCCTTGCCGTAGACCCCGTTCTCCCTGATCGAAATTCCCGTAGTCGAGAGGATCTCTCCCGAGAGGAAAAGCCCGAGGCCGGTGTTCTTGTAGTGCTCCCTTTTGAAGATCTTCTTCTTGAACTCCTCCGGAACGCCCATCCCGTCGTCTTCGCATACAAGTATTCCGCTGCCCTCCGATTCCTCGAAGTAAAACCCGATCTTTGTGATCTTTTCACCATGCTTGACTGCATTGTCGAAGAGGTTGTATATTACCTTCTCAAAGAGCGGGTCTGCAAATATCCCGAGATTGCCGAGATTGTTTTCGACCCTGATGCCTCCAAATGAAGAGTTCATGGCGGTTTCATCCACGATTTTACCCGCATTCTGCCACTTGGGGGCCTGTTCGCCGAGATCCTTGTAGTCCTTCGTAAAAAGGATCTGTCTCTTTATGGTCTGGGCGGCCCCGGAGATCTTTTCGAGATATTCATCGGTCTTTGAATCCTGGGGGTACTCGTGATCCATCTCGATCATCTCGAGGAAGGCAATTATCGCTGTCAGCTGGTTGAGGATGTCGTGCCTTGTAATGCTTGAGAGAAGATTCAGTTTCCTGTTCGCCTCTCTCAGCCCCTCTTCGGCGCGTTTCAGGTCCGAGACGTCTGTATAAATGCCGAGAACATTTCTGTCGGGAAGCAAAGTGGCATTCAGAATTCCTGTAACTGTTTTCCCGTCCTTTTTCTTTATAATAAGCTCCCTCGTCAGGCTTCCGTCTTCAAAGAGCTTTTTGAAGTCTTTGTTAATCCCTTCGAGATCCCCGGGGAGAGCGATATCGGTTACCCCTACTTTCAACATCTCTTCTTTAGTGTATCCCGTGATCCCGCAGGCCGCAGGATTCACATCGATATACTTGCCCGAGGGATCGGCGATGAAGATACCCTCGGTCGCGTAACTGACATAGTTCCTGAACTTCGCCTCGCTCTCCTTTAAGGCCTCCTCCATCTCTTTGCGTTCGCTGATGTCTGTTCCGATATTCAGCAGGACCTCCCTGTCCTCCCACTCGAAGATCTTCACATTGACATGCATCGGGAACATCGTTCCGTCCTTTCTGAGATGCTCCACATCGTAGTTAATCTCCCTTTTTTCCCTGATCTCTTCGAGCCTTTCTGAAAGCAATGCTGCACTATCGGGGGAATTTACCTCCCTGAGGTTCTTCGCCATGAATTCATCGCGTGAGAAGCCGTGAAGTCGCAATGTCTCCTCGTTTATATAGATCATATTCCCTTCGAAATCGTGCACGATGATCGATGCCGGAGCGTCATCGGACATCCTGGCAAGCAACTGGCGTTCCGCTTCTTCGTGCCTGCGTTCGGTGATATCCTTGAGGATACAATGGGTCCTGACAAATTTGCCTTCGGAATCTCTCTGGATTTTTCCCGAAAAGAGAACCGTGACGATATCGCCGCCCTTTTTTACGAGGTTTAATTCGGTATTCATCTCCCCTTTTTCCATGAACTCAGTGAATTTTGTACTGCAGCTGGTGCCACAGTCTTTGGCTACATAATCCATGAAGCGGGTGCCAAGGGCCTCGTCCTTTGAATACCCCATTAATTTCGACCATTCTTCATTGATGTCGATAAGTATGGCCTCGTTGTTCAGGGACTGGTATGCAAGAGGAGAGTTTTCGAACATATTGCGGAATCTTTCCTCGCTTTCAACAAGTTCATTTTTTACAGTCATATCTGTGGTGAAATCGGAGAGAACCCCTGTAAATCCCGAGAATGTCTCTCCCGTCTCAACGGTTCTGCTGGACGACCTGAAATAACGGGGCTTCCCTTCCGAATCAAAAACACGAAATGTCTGCGAACCTGTTTTTCCCTTCAGCGTGTCTTTAAAGCTTTTTTGGACCTCTTCAAGGTCATCCGGGTGTATGAATTCACCAAAGGGCCTTCCTGTAATATCCCCCGGGGGGATGCCGAGATATGACTCGATAACCGGGCTGACATAGGTGATAGTCCCGTCAGAGTCGAGAGTGTATATGATGTCCCTGATGTTTTCAACAAGACTTTTGTACTGTTCTCTGCTTTTCTGAAGCGCTTCTTCGGCCTCCTTGCGATCAGTTATATCGGTAAGGACGGCGATGGTTGCAATCTCTCCTTCATACCCTGTATTGGAGCTCCTGACTTCCGTAACTCTCTTCCCGATCTTTGTTTCGATGGCCATCTCGTAAGGCGGTGTGGCCTCTCCTCCTGCCCTTTTTCTCAGGTTTTCAAGTACTGTTTTGCGTGATTCCGGGGCAATGAACTCCATTATGTCAGAGCCGATCAACTGCTCCTCCGGGACCGGAGCCATCTTCATTACAGCCGGATTGGCATAGAGGATTTTTCCGTCCCTGTGGACGATAATATAGTCGGGAACGCCGTTTAAGAGATTTCTATACCTCTCCTCGCTCTCCTTTAGCGCCTCTTCACTCCTTATTCTCTCTTCAGAATCGCTGCAGAGCCCCATGAATTCGCCGGCCCCTGCCACCAGGGCATCGACTGAAACAAAAAATAACTCCCCGCCGGCATCAAAGGCCAGGATGAACGGGCAGCCTATGCCTTTTTTCCTGAGTTCGCTGAAGAGTTCGGTGCCGGGTATTTCGGGGACTATTAAGCCTGAGATTATTGCATCGTATTTTCCTTTCAGGGCCGCTTTGAGTGATTCATCCCCGGGTCTGGCTGTATCTGCCGACATCCCGGGAAATATCCCGGTAAGCATTTTCTTCAGCTCCTTCGTAAAGGAAGGCTCCCCGGAAATGAGAACGCGGAATGAGGATTTCATCGTTTCTGAATATAGAATTACGATATAAATAACTTCCCATAATACAGCAGGATGGAATTTATTTTCCCGATTCTGCCACTCTTCTGCTCACAATCAGTTTAAAAGGTACCGTGAACAACAACAATATATGAAAGACGAAGGCCCTGCTCTTGAACGTACCCTCTCCCTCCCTGCTGTAGCGATATCCGGGATAGGGATCATTCTCGGGGCGGGTGTCTATGCACTAATCGGGGAAGCGGCCTATCTTTCCGGAAACGCCCTCTGGCTTTCTTTTCTCTTCTCGGCACTGATTGCGGCCTTCACCGGCCTCTCGTACATGGAGCTATCCTCGATGTTCACAGAAGCGAGTGCAGAGTACGGGTATACCTCCCGGTCATTCGGCGGGACGCCTGCATTTATAATCGGGGCAATGGTCATTCTCTCCGGAATTGTCGGGGCTTCTACTGTGGCACTCGGTTTTGCCGGTTATTTCAGCACCTTTACAGGCTTCCCGCTCCTCCCCGTCGCCTGCGGGATCCTGGTCCTTCTCTCTCTTGTGATATTCGCCGGAATCAAAGAGTCTGCGGCCGTTGCAATCGTTTTCACGCTTATCGAGGCGGGAGGAATCGTCGGGATGATACTAATCGGCCTCCCTTATATCGGGTCGGTCGATTATCTTGCTATGCCTCTCGGGATTGCAGGTGTTTTTCAGGCTTCCGCACTCATATTCTTTGCCTACCAGGGATTCGAGGAGATTGTAAAACTCTCCGAAGAGACGATGGAGCCGGAGAGAACGATACCAAAAGGCCTGCTTATTGCAATTGTGATCACTGTCATCCTCTATATCGCAGTCTCGATCTCGATAGTGAGCATTGCCGGCTATGAGGCGGTTGCAGGCTCTAAGAACCCCTTCGCGATGATTGCCGAGAGATCCTTTGCCGGCGGAGGTGTCGTATTTACCATAATCGCTCTCTTTGCAACGGCGAACACCGCTCTCCTGATGATGCTCGCATCCTCGAGGATCATGTATGGTATGGCAAAGAAGAACCGGCTCCCACAGGTCTTCGCACGCGTAAATCCCCGGACGAGGACACCTCTATGGTCGGGAGTGGCTGTTCTTTTCGCCTCGCTTCTCTTCCTCATCCCCGGAAACATCCGCGACGTCGCACTCATTGCAAACTTTACGCTCTTCATAACCTTTGCAGTGATAAATGCGGCCGTAATCTCCCTCAGGTTCAAAATGCCTGAAAAAGAGAGGCCCTACAGGGTTCCATTCACAATCAGGAAGGTTCCGGTCCCTGCTGTGCTGGGGATCTTTACATGCCTCTTCTTCCTCTCGGTTATGGACCCTGTGATCCTCGGAATCGGGGTGGTCCTGACAATAGCTGCAGCTGTGGGTTCGTACCTGTTTCCGGATAATGAAAATTCTGATTAATGTCGTTGTGTTCTGTTGAAAGGGAGGGGAAGAAATCCCCTTATTTAGGGCATAAGTCCCTGACGGGGCAGCCCGCTGCTTAATTCGCTACGCGAATTTTCGCAATGGCGATAGTCCGGCCTGGGCGCTACCTCTCCGGGTAGCCCCGTCCGGTATTTCTTACCTTGCATTTAATGCTTTTTTGGAGAAGAGGGGAAATCTTCCCCTTTCCTTAATGACATTTTCAACAGTGGCTGTCGCAGAACTTTCCGAGGCAGAGCACCGCATCCTTCCTGCTTGATGTCCGGTAGAGGGTTATTCCTTTGACCCTGCACCTCCATGCGAACAAAAGAGCCTTTGCGATATCGTCCTTTGTCGTCGCCTGGGGGATATTGATGGTCTTTGATATCGATGCGTGTACATGCTCCTGGAAGACAGCCTGCATAAGTATGTGATCCCGCCACCCTGCGTCAAGTGCCGTAATAAATACCGATGTAAACGAATCCGGCAGCCAGCCGATATCCTGGAGAGTCCCTTCATCGTGGACATGGTTTAGAACCTCTTCTATCCTCTTTACCCTCTCCTCCGGTTCAGGGAAGAGTTTCTCCGCGAGTGCCTCAAGCTCCCGCTTAAAGAGAGGATGTACAACCCTGAATGAATCTCCTGCTGTATTCATCCTGGTATAGGAGTATGAGAAGACCGGCTCGATCCCGCTCGAACATCCTGCAATTATAGATATCGATCCTGTTGGTGCGATGGTTGTCAGGCCCGCGTTCCTGACCATAATATCCTTTTTATCCCATACACTCCCCTCCCATGCCGGAAAAGCCCCTTTTACATGGGCAAGCCGGTCAGACTCCGAGACCGCAGTCTCTGTCACAAACTGCATGACTTTCCCGCAGTAGTTTCTCGCTTCCGGGGAGTCGTAGGGCTCCTTAAGCATTATGAGTGCGTCGTGCACGCCCATAATTCCGAGGCCGATCTTTCTTGTTCTCTTCGTCGCTTCTTCAATCTCCGGGATGGGGTAGCTGTTTTTATCGATAATCCTGTCGAGGAACCTTACCGCCGACTGAACGGTCTTTTCAAGCCCCATTAAATCAGTCTCGCCGTTTTCCATAATGAACTTCGAAAGATTTATCGATCCGAGAACACAGCTTTCGAATGGAAGGAGGGGCTGCTCGCCGCACGGGTTTGTCGCATCGATTGCACCCAGTGCAGGCGTCATGTTTCTGCGGTTGATCTCGTCGTAGAATAGCAGGCCCGGCTCGCCGTTTCTCCAGATCCCGTCAACGATGCCGTCCCAGATCATACCGACGGTGATCTCCTCCCCGTCATCTCTCATTATCCAGACTTTGTCCATGTCTCCTCTTTCTGCAAGCTCCATGAACCTGTCGGTAATCATGACGGATATGTTGAAATTCGGGATTTCGCCCTCGCAGTTCTTGGATTCGATGAACTTCATTATATCGGGATGATCGACATTGAGGATGCCCATGTTCGCCCCCCTTCTTTTGCCGCCCTGGCGGATGACGCCTGTTACGGCATCAAATGCCTTCATAAAGGAGACCGGCCCTGAGGCGATTCCTTCTGTTGACTCAACAAAGGCGCCTTCCGGTCGGATGTTGGAGAAGTTGTAGCCTGTTCCGCCGCCGCTCCTGTGGATCATCGCCCCCCATTTCATCGCATCGAAGATCTCCGTTATCGAGTCGCCGACATGTATGGTGAAACACGCCGCAAGCTGGTTCATATCCGTTCCGGCGTTCATGAGCGCCGGGGAGTTGGGAAGGAACCTCAGCGAGTTCATCATATCAAAAAATTCCTTCTCCTCATCCTTTGAATCTGCAACTGCGGATGCTACCCGCCTGCAAAGGTCTTCAAAACTATTCTCGCCATCCCTGTAATATCTCATCCTGAGTATTCTTTCGGCAACCTCGTCGGGCATCACCGGCACCTCCTCTATAACCACCTTTACCCCCGGATAATTCTTTATCCTTTCCCTGCCATGATACACTTATCATGCAGGTGCGGGGTGATCCGAATGGAAAATAATGCCGGAAACGGCGTAAGAAGCAGAATATACGAGTTCGAGAAAGAGATCCACCTGAACGATGAAGAAAAAGGCGAGGTGGCGGCTGCGTTCAGCGCCGACGGCAGGCTGATGTGTTTTTTTGCGGGATTATCGGCAACAATGGTCGATGAGGCTGAATGCCCGCCTGCGAGGGGGAGCATTCTGACCCACAATCACATATCTGATGCGGCCTTCTCCCTTCGCGATCTTAAAACGGCTGCCGAACTCGGCCTGATCGAAATGAGGGTGGTCGGACCTTCAGGATGGCATTCGATGAAGCCCGGACCGGAAGGATGGCCCTCCCCTGCAGAGATTTCAAGAGAGTATTCGAGGATATCCCAGGAGGTCTCAGGCCTTCCCGGCGGTAATATGAGCGAGGCAACGGTTCTTATTTGCGAAAGGCTCGCGGATGACCTCGGCCTAGTATACGAGAGAGGGTTTTTTGAAGAATTATTAGATTAATTTTTGCCTTATAATGGCTCCTTTAATAGAAATCAGGAATAAAACTCATCAATGATTCTTAAGGTTGTCACCGGAAACCCTGACAAGGCAAAGGAGGTGGCGGCATTTTTTGGAAATGCTGTCACGGTGGAGCATGTAAAGCTTGATCTTCCGGAATACAGGGGCGAAGATGTGGCAGAGATCGCCCTCGGAAAGGCGAAGGCAGCATACGATGCTGTCGGGGGCCCCCTAATCGTCGATGACACGGGCTTCTTTATCAGGGCACTGAACGGTTTTCCGGGTGCTTACGCCGCTTTCGTTCTTGATACGATAGGGATGGAGGGAATCCTGGCGTTACTGGAGGGAAAGGCCGACAGGAGTGCATATTTCGAGACCGCGATCGCCTACGCGGACGATGAAGGAATATTCGTGTTTAAGGGAAGAATAGAGGGGAAGGTCGCCTTATCCCCACGTGGAGAGGAAGGTTTCGGCTATGACCCGATATTTGCCACCGGCGATAAGACCCTTGCAGAGATACCACTTTCCGAAAAGTCGGCAATTTCCCACCGGGGCCGTGCGCTTGAAGAGTTTAAAAAGTGGTTTGTGGAGAACCGGTTGTAGACCGAAGGGGCTCCGCCCCTTTCGAAACCCCAGGGGCGACCTTTGGTCACCGGTTATTTTTTAAAACCGGTTTCTCTCCCTCCCGAGGCAACCGGAGGGGCTCCGCCTTTTTCGAACCCCCAGGGGCGACCTTAGGTCACCTTTTTAATTGTCAGATATCCACTCCGAAGACAGTCCTGACAACAACACCGAGCAGGAACGAAAGCCCTGCGACACCGAGACTGATCGCCGCCATCTCGAGGAATCTTCTTTTGAAATCTAAATCCTTTGCCACCGAGATATAGAAGTTGAAGACGAATATGATGATTATTCCCGTGATTATCGCGACTGCGAGTGCAGCTGCGTAATGGCTGAATATGAAATATGGCAGGATAAGCAGGAAGACGGTCATTATATAGGCCCCGCCGGTGTATGCTGCGGCCCTGAGAGGATCCTTCTCCCCGCCCTCCTCAGCCTTTTCAGACAGGTATTCGGATGCCGCCATCGAAAGAGCCGCGGCAATACCTGTGATAAGCCCGATAGCACCTATTAAGGCTGTATTCTGGAGTGCGAAGGAGAAACCGGCAAGAGCGCCTGTGAGTTCCACGAGTGCATCGTTTAAGCCCAGGACCACCGAACCCATGTAGCCGAGCTTCTCCTCGTTAATCATCCCCGCAAGTTCGAGTTCGTGCCTCTCCTCGTCGGCGATAATTCTGTTTATATCTGGGAATTTCTCCTTAATCTCCGAATATCCCGACTGCGCCCTGTTCTCACGCTTCTCCATGAGTTTGATCGTGAAGGTAAGCCCGAATACACGGGCCATCATCGTATACCATCCTACTCTGGCTTTGTCGGGTTCGAAATCCCTGCCGGTTATCTCTTTTATGGCATTGTAATGCCTGAGCTCGTCTTCGGCTATCTTCTCAAGGATATCCCTGTTATGTTCGTCCTTTTCCCTCCCTGCGAGATTTATATATATCAGGTTCTCTGTAATCTCGTTTCTCTGGAAATCATCCAGTAATCTTGATATCTTCTGCGGCAAATCCTTCTCCATTTAGGCCCTCTTTTTATTCCGGTTGTTAATCCTCTTTTCTTTTTGCTCTTATTTTTACATTTTGCACCGGTTCGTTCCGGCATTTTTTCAGGGTGAAACCAAACTGTTAATATCTACCGCATCGTTATATATAGAACCGATATAAAGGGGTAATACTAGAAATGGCAAGATTCCCAGAGGCCGAAGCAAGGCTCTTAAACGTCAAGATTTGCATGAAATGCAATGCAAGGAACGCAATACGCGCAACAAAGTGCCGCAAATGCGGAAGTTCGGAACTTCGCCCGAAGTCCAAGGAAAGAAAAGGATAGTCTTTTCTCCGGACTCTATACTTTTTTGCAGAATTTATTTTGTATAAATCATATTTTGGTAAAAACAGTATCAGGGAATAATTCACCTGTGTATGTTATGCACTGTACCAGGTGACCTTCTTTCCACCTTCGCTGTATTCGCCGTGGTATGTCTCGATATTTCTCTTGTACCCGATTCTCTGCTCTACACCGAGCTCTCGTAATACCTCTCTTATCTGCATCACCTCGTCCTCGTCCTCCCAGTCGGCGGTGTTGACATAGATGACAGCCCGATCGTCCCTTGATTCGGGGTTCTCCTTCGCTGTGCTGACCCTTGCAGAGATTCCGAGCCTCCCTGCAGTCGTGGCGTCCCGGATCTTCGCCCACATATCGTCTACATCCTCCTTTTCGATGAAGATTAGCCACTTCCCCCCCTTTTCATCGTCCAAATCTCCAGGTGAGAAGTCCGGAGAATCCTGGACTATCCAGTACATTCTGGTTGTCCTGGAGGGGATCACCCCCTCGCCCCCGAGAAGCGTATGGTATATCGCGTCGCGTCCCCCCTGCTCCTCTTCGAGAGCCTGTGAAAGCTGCGGGTATTCCCTGCTGAATTCCGAGAATATCTCTTCGAACTCTTCGCGAAAGTCCTCTCCTGCCTCCACACGCTCGAAGAGATATCTTCCCTTCTTTGTGAGTTCACGGTTGAGTATTATCTCAAAAATTCCGTATGCCGCTCCGGCAAGCGTATTCGTATCTCCCTCTTCTTCCATGATATGATATTATGCCCATAAAAAATATTTTTATGTATTCTGGCGGTTGACTGTAATTTTTGATTAAATATTTATCCTGAATAAAAGAAACTAACATAACCAATGGAGCCAAAGAACAGCGGCATAGTTGCTGTAATTGCAATATTAATATTCGTACTTCTCGTAGTCCAGACCGCCGGTGTTCTGATCCTTGCCGGCCACAACGAAAAGCTGGTTTATGACAGAACCTGGAATGAGCTCGAGGACTATGCCGTGATAATATCGTCGCAGATGGACGGCGATTTGCTGGCATCTTTTCAGCCGGGCGACGAGTCCGGGGCGGATTTTGTCGGGGTAAGGGACAGGCTCTGGGCGCTGCAAAAGGATTCCGAATCGATAAGGTATGTTTATATCCTGAGGAAAACCCGGGACGGAAGCGCCATGGAGTTTGTTGCCGACAGCGAGTACGGTAGAAATGACTTCACTGTTCCGCTGATAGGGTATGTCTACAATGAAGCCCCAAAAGAAGCTTTGATGGCCTATTCCGGCCCGACAGTAAAGAAGGAGTTTTATTCGGACGAGTGGGGAGAGTATATGTCCGGTTATGCCCCGGTATATGACTCGGGCGGCAATGTTGTCGGCGTTGCAGGGGTCGATATCTCGAAGGAGACGATTTTGGGCCGTCTCGCGGAATCCGAGACCATGATATACTATATTCTCATCGTCACTGTCATAATCGGGATATTCCTCTTTATCCTCCTCCTCTATATTATCTCAAATTTCAGGAGGTATCAGCTGGATACCGGGATGAGCGAGAAGCGCCTTAAGTTTGCGATGGATATCGCCCAGGAGGGTATAATCGACTGGAACACCGGGACCGACACCGTCTATCTAAGCAGCGGATTCTGGAGAACGGCGGGCGAGGAGGGGATGGACCCGGACGTTTTATACAGGACATCGGTCGTCCTAGACTATTTCCATCCAGACGACAGGATGAAGGTTGTCAGCTATTTCCGGGATGTTCTTGAGAACGGGTTTAAGAAGGATATTGCAGTCAGGCTGATAAAGAAGGGCGGAGAAGAGCGCTGGGTCCGCCTCAAGGCCGATGTCGTAGGGCACGAGAATGAAAAACCGGTTCGTCTAATCGCGACCATGATCGACATCACGGGCGAGGTCAGGTATTTAAACGCACTTGAAGCCGCAAGGGAGAAGCTTTCAACGCTTTCTTCCGTAACCCGCCACGATGTTCTCAACCAGGTGACAATTCTCAACCTTAACCTCGATCTCCTGAAGATGATCAGCACCGATCCGGAGGTGGATGAGATAATAGATGAGCTGAATACGGCCTCTGACAAGATCCGTGACCTTATCGAATTCACGAAATATTATCCCAGTCTCGGGGACAGCAGGCCCGACTGGATCCCTCTTGAAGAGATGGTCGAAAATGTGGCGCCACAGGGATATTACAACGAACTCCCGGTCGATCTCAGGTGCAGAAGACTAAGGCTTTATGTCGATCCTCTCTTTGAGAAGGTGCTATACAACCTCTTCGACAACACATACAGGTACGGCGAGAAGGCGACCGGGATCGTTATCGACTGCACCAGAGAGGAAGGGGGGCTGAAGCTTACTGTCGGGGATGACGGCGTGGGGATTCCCTCCGATAAAAAAGAGCTAATATTCGAGAAGAATTACGGCACCAATACGGGCTACGGGCTGTTTCTCGTCGAGAAGATCATCGAGATCTCCGGCTTTGGGATACGCGAGACTGGAGAAGAGGGCGTCGGTGCACGCTTTGAGATATCCGTGCCCGAAGGGAAGTTCTCTTTTGAAGATCCGGCTGGAGAAGATCCGGAAAAAGAGGATTGATCTTTTTTATTTTTTGAGCATTTCGATGATCATTTTGGCGGCCTTCTCTCCAGAGAGGAACATCCCGCCGAATATCGGGCCCATCCTGTTTTCGCCACCCACTGCATTTGCCGCCATTCCTGCAACAATAAGCCCGGGGAAGACCTCTTTGGTGTGGTTTAGGATGTTCGTCTCGGCTCTATCGGCCCACATGAATCCCTCGCCTTTGATCTCGAGTGCCCCGCCCTTCTTCCTGACCATGTGAGCGATCATGGAGTCGTGGCCGGTTGCATCTACAGTTATCTTAGTCCTGAGTGTCAGGGGGTCGATGTGAAGACCGGACATCTCGACTGCGGTCCAGTTTATTACAAGCCCGCTGACAGCACCGTCCCCCTTTACCACGACATCTTCGACTGTTGTCAGGTTGAAGACCTCTGCACCGGCGTCACAGGCGGCGGCAAGGGTTTTTGATACCGCTTCGACGGATGATGCGACATAGTAGCCCTTCTCGTACTCTGTGTATTTAATACCGAAGTGGTCGAGGATCCTCTTTGCCTCTTCCTGGACGACAATCCGTGGAAACATCATTCCGCCCCCCCACATTCCGCCGCCGATAGAGAGTTTCTTCTCGATAAGTGCGACCTTTACCCCGTTTTCGGCAAGTATTGCGGCGCAGGTTATTCCCGCAGGGCCGCCGCCGACGACTGCACAGTCGAGATCGAGGTAGTCGGTCATTATCTTGTACTGTTCGGAGAGAATTGCCCTGCTTATCGTTACTTCGTCGAGCTTCATATTCAGGTTCACTTGATAATAATCTGGGTGAGCAAAATATACTATTCTATCCCTTTTCACCTGCACCGGGAGGCTCCGGGAATCCCTGTTCCAAAATCCTGAATAATCCGGCGGATTTGAATATGAAAGATTTATAGAATTTTTCTGCCGGGGTGATTTTGCCAGAATGACGATATATTTATTCGACCCCGGGCTAATATAAGAGGATAGATATGATAGGAAAATGGAAACGCGACTGGGGTCTTACAGGCAGGGTCTTTATGACCTGGATTTTCATCCTCGGGCTCTATATCGTCTTTATCAATATACTCTACTTCCTCTTCCCGGGATATCTCTTCATGATAATCGGGTTCGTGTTCATAATGGCGTTTGCCCAGTTCTTCTTCTCGGACAAACTCGTCCTTATGACGACCCGTGCGAGGGTGGTATCCGAGGACGAGGAGCCTGAGCTTCACAGGATGATCGAGAAGCTCTGCCAGGAGGCCGACCTCCCGAAGCCGAGGATCGCGGTCATGCCTTCGCCGGTTCCAAACGCATTTGCGACAGGGAGAAGCCCGAAGAACGCAGTTGTGGCTGTAACCGATTCGATTATGAGGACCCTTAACAGGGAGGAGCTCGAGGCCGTTCTCGCACACGAGCTCTCGCATGTCAAGAACCGCGACATCCTTACGATGACCGTCGCAGGCTTCCTCGCGAGCCTTGCCTCTATAATCATGCAGAACGCGATATTCATGAATCTCTTCGACGGCCGGAACAACAACGGCGCATGGATTATAATCTGGATCGTCTCGATCGTCGTCTGGATCGTCGCAACCCTGCTTATGCTTCTCCTCTCCCGCTACAGGGAGTTTGCAGCGGACCGGGGCAGCGCGATGATTACGGGCAACCCTGCGGCGCTGAGATCGGCCCTGATGAAGATCAGCGGCAGGATGGATGCAGTTCCGGCGAAGAAGAAGCAGGAGATCGAGGGTTCGAACGCGTTCTTCATTATCCCTGCAATCTCCGGAAAGAGCCTGACTGAGCTTCTTGCGACACACCCGCCGCTCGAGAAGCGTCTTGCAGCACTCGAGAAGATCGAAGCTGAACTCAGGGGATACTAATCCCCGGACCTGATACAAAACACTATTTTTAATACCAATCAGCAGAGAAATATAAAGGCGCGACTATGATGTCGTCTGCACCGATGGTCTAGTGGTATGACTTTGGCCTTCCAAGCCAATAGCCCGGGTTCAATTCCCGGTCGGTGCACTCGTTTTTATCAATTTTTCCCGTTAGACTGATAAGTCCGCCATACATAATATCAGGCAATGAGTTCCGCGATGTTTCCTTCAATTGAACTCCAGATGACTCTCCTGCTCTTCTTCGCCCTTGCAGGATACCTCCTGGCATCGAAGATCAACCAGTCGGCGGTTGTGGGCGAGATCCTTTTGGGCTTGGTCGTCGGGCCGTCTGTTCTCGGGCTGATTACATATACCGAATTCGTGCAGGCGATTGCGGCGCTTGGTGCTGTAATACTGATGTTTGTCATAGGCTTCGAGTTTAAGCTCGAGGATTTGACGAACGCAAAGTACGGGATTATCGGACTTGTAGGAATTATAGTCCCGTGGATTGGGGGCTATTTTGCTGCGATGGCCTTCGGTTTCGATCATGAGAGCGCTCTTTTTATCGGAACGGCTCTAACGGCGACTTCGATCGCGATAACCGCGAATGTTCTAAAAGAGATGTGCCTCCTTGATGCCGAATTTTCAAAGGCGATAATCGGGACGGCTGTAATCGACGATATCCTGAGTCTTCTTGCGTTATCGGTTACGGCCGATGTGGCGGCCGGTTCGTTCTCGGTGGAGGGACTTGCCTTCATCATCGTAAAGCAGGTCGGGTTCCTCGTCATAATTGCCCTCCTTGGAATTTTTGTGGTCTCGAAGATGATCGTCAGGATGGACAAGAGCCCCATCTCGAAGAAATATCCGGAGTTCGTCTTTATATTCGCGGTGATGACCGCGTTTTTGTTTGCTGCGATGGCGGAGTTCATCGGGGTTTCGGCGATAATAGGGGCATTCATCGCCGGGATGTCATTCAACGGCCTGAATCTAAGCCACAGTCGCGATATCGCCGAGGGTGCGGAGTATCTCTATATCATTTTCGCGTCTGTATTTTTCGTCTCGCTCGGGGTTCTTGTGGACCTGACAGCCATTACAATGCCGGTCCTGGTCTTTATTGCGGTGATTACGGTTATTGCAATATTCACAAAGGTCATCGGCTGCGGCCTTCCGGCAAGACTCCTCGGGTATTCGAACCGCAACTCGCTCGCGATAGGTTTCGGGATGTCCCCGAGGGGAGAGGTGGCGATGATCGTCGCACTCATGGGATTAAACCTCGCCCTCATCGGACAGGACATCTATGCATCCATCGTCGTGATGAGCATCCTGACGACGGTCATAACCCCGATTGCATTCAGGAACTGGCTGTTTAAAGAGGAAGTTGCGGCGTGCCGGTTCGGGGAGGAATAAACAGAGAGGAGAGTTTTCACCCGAAGGGGCTTTGCCCCTTTCGAAACCTCAGGGGCGACCTCCGGTCACCTGTTTCGTGATAGTCGCAAAATGGATGGGCAGGCATCCCTTTTTGCTCCGGGGATTTTCTTTTTTCAATCACAAAAATTTAATGGAATCCCGGCCGGGAGGCCGGGCTTATCCTCTTAGCGCAAAGCCCTAAGGTCAGGGGGGTTCGTGTAGCGGATGCGTAGCGAACTTGCGCAGGGGTTGCCTCTTAGGTTCTTAAACAGAAAGAGAATGACACGAATATTTATCAAAATTAAAAATAGTATTATTTCTTAAGTATGGAATCCTATTTCAATTCTTTAAAAATCTTCAGTGATTCATATAATTATATCAATGATAATGGGGAGATCCTTAAGAAAATTAAGAATCTTTCTAAAATTAATATTTTTGTTGGGGAGAATAATTCTGGTAAAAGTCGATTTATAAGGACTATTTTAATAAATAATCTTGAATATACGTTATTTTCAGAGGATGAGCCTTATATTGAAATAAAAAATCAAATTGATCAATTTTTAATTAATATTCAGGATATTTCTGATTATAAACATATCATAAATCCTAGAGATTATAATTTTGAGTGGCATATTAATTCTGAATGTTACAATTTAGAAATATCTAACAAATTTAAAAGTACCATAGACGGTATTGAAAATAAGATTCATCAAGGTAAATCAAATACTGGTTATATTAGAAATAGAAGTAATACAATTGCTTCTATTGCAGAGAAAATTGAGCCACACTTTTGCGAGTTTAAGGAAAATCTTTTAAATTTAGGATATTTATCAATTATTGAATCTGACTTTAAAAAATTATATATCCCAATTCTGAGGAGCCTTTTTTCATTAACTAATGTAGATATCGAAGAATATGATCTATATGAAAATAAAATAATTAATTATTATTTTCCAAACTTTGTAAAACAAAAGGATATTGAAATATTTACAGGTCTTAAAGCTTATAAATATATTAAAAATTATTTACTTGGTGATTTGGATCAAAGAGCCCTCGTTGCTAATTATCAGGAATTTTTATCAAAGAATTTTTTTGATAATAAACCAGTTGTTTTAATTCCAAAAGAAAATGATTTAGAATTAACAATAAAAATTGGAGATGAAGAAGAAAAACCAATATATGAGCTTGGAGATGGTATTCAGTCAATTATTATATTTACAATGCCACTCTTTTTAAATGACAATGATAATTTGTTGGTTTTCGTTGAAGAACCAGAAAAATTAATTCATCCAGGTCTTCAGAGAAAATTAATTGAATGCATATTAAAAGATGAATTGTTATCTAAATATCAATATTTCTTTACAACCCACTCAAATCATTTTCTGGATATAACACTTGATTTTGATAAAATATCAATTTTTAAAGTAAAGAAATTACTTGATGATTCGGATAGCAAACGAAAAATACCTACATTTAGGATTGAAAATCTATCTCCGGGTGATAAAAGCGCTCTTGAAGTTTTAGGTGTCAGAAATTCATCTGTATTTTTATCAAACTGTACTATCTGGGTTGAAGGGATAACCGATCGAAAATATTTCAAACATTATCTTGATTTGTATATGGATTATTTGGGTAAGGATAAAAAATTCAGGGAAGATTACCATTATTCTTTTGTTGAATATGGCGGGAACAATATAACTCACTGGTCATTTTTAGATGAAGAAGATGAAGGTGACGAAAACAATGAATTAGTGAATGTAGAAAGACTATGTTCCCGTTTATTTTTAATTTCTGATAGAGATGAAGGCAAAGAAGAGAGGCATTTGAAGCTTGAAAAATGTTTACAAGATAGATATTATTGCCTCAATTGCCTTGAGGTCGAGAATTTAATTACAAAAAAATTATTAGAGAAAGTTCTTGTCGAGGGATATGGAGAGCCTGAAGAAAATTTAGACTTTGAGTTCCCTGATGATGAATTAAAGAATAGATATCTTGGGGAATTAATTGACGATAAAATAATCATTGATGTAAATAAGAGGAAGAGAAGAACAAATTATGGTGAAGAAAGCGGGACTATCAAATCAAAATCTCCATTTTGTGAAAAAGCTCTGAAACACATTAATTCATATGATGATCTTTCAGATGAGGCAAAACAAATCGCTGAAAAACTCTATAATTTTATTAAAGATAATAATTCTGAAATTATTAATTAAAAAAAAGATAGTACTCACTCCCCTCTCTTCCCCCTCCACCCCTTCGGGTGAACAACCATCTCGAACCGTGCACCCTCTCCCTCCTTTCCCGTCTCTGCAATCCCGATCTTTGTAATCGAAAGGATCTCTGATG
>CAYXKC010000032.1:0-15017 GCA_964465295.1 uncultured Methanomicrobiaceae archaeon
AGGTGACCGAAGGTCGCCGTCGGGGTTTCGAAAGGGGTTGAAAACCCCTTCGGTTCGCAAAAGTAGAGGCCGCGGGTTCAAATCCCGCCAGGTCCATTTTTGGTTTGATTAATTATATTATCGAGACTTATAATGGAAACATTCCATTTGTATTGGTCAATATTGTCCATTGGTAATGGATAGTTTAATTATTTTTCAGATGAATCTCAATATTATAATGATCCTAAAAGATGAGCTCTCAAAGATTGTAATATCACAGCGGGAGAATGTTGAAAGAAAAGAACAGGGCACTTTTAGGGAAGATCTACAAAAAGTCGAACCAATGGAAAATTTTACTATTGTGATCTCAGGGATTAGGAGATGCGGTAAAAGCACCCTTCTGGTTCAGTCCATGAATATGGTTGAAAATTTTTATTACCTGAATTTCGAGGACCCCCGCCTTACCGAATTTGAACTGAAGGACTTTGAACTTTTAGAAGAGGTATTCTTAGAGGAATACGGCGATCGTAAAATATATTATTTTGACGAAATCCAAAACCTTTCAGGATTCGAATCATATATAAGGTATCTCCTGGATAACGGAAAGAAAGTAGTAATCACCGGTTCCAATGCATCACTTCTGAGCAGGGAACTAGGAGCGAAGCTTACAGGCAGAAACCTCAGAATTGAATTGTTTCCGTTCTCTTACAAAGAATATCTCGATTATATGGGAAAACCCGATTCCGATGAGACATTCAGGGAATTCCTTTTTTCCGGCGGTTTTCCTGAATATTTGAGGACAGGAATGGATGAGGTTTTGCAGAACCTGCTGGTGGATATCATCGCAAGGGACATAATCTACAGATATAATATAAAGGGTTCAGGGCTGATTACCGAGATTGCAGTATACCTCCTGAGGAATGTATCCAGGGAATTTACACTTTCAAAACTCCGAAAGACTTTCTCAGGGATCGGATCTGTAACCACAATTGCTTCCTATGTTAATTTTCTTGAAGACAGTTATATCGTCTTTACACTGCCAAGATTCAGCTATTCTTTAAAGAGCAGACAGATAAATCCAAAAAAGGTATATTCTGTTGATAACGGATTTATAAGGGCCAATTCAACAGGATTTTCCGATGATTACGGCAGGTTATTGGAAAATTACGTATTCATCGAACTCAGGAAAAAATACAGGGAACTGTTCTATTTCAGGGAAAACGGAGAGTGCGATTTTCTGGTCAAGGAGAAGACGAATATCACAAAAGCAATCCAGGTCTGCTATAACGTTGACAACCGGAATAAGGATAGAGAGATTGACGGCCTCCTGGAGGCCATGGGGATGTTTGGCCTGGAAGAAGGTTTTATTCTGACATTCAACCAGAGGGACGAGATCGTCTTTGACCGCAGGACGATTAAACTAATTCCTGCCCGGGATTTTTCTTTTTGATTTTAAATGAAAGTTACCTTGTAATTTACATAAAACAGCGCCTGAAACATTCGTTTCATTCACGTTTTTATAAACAATAGATACTCCTCCTGGAATAGACCCTGGTTTAAAGAATATATCACTAATTGAAAAAAAGAGACGTCAGATCTAAGCCCAGAAGAGATCTTCGTCCTTTGAATCGTCATTCTTCTTTACTTTCTTTTTGGCAGAAGATACGTGGGTAAAGTCCCCCTGCCCTGAAAAAGATGATTTGTTATGAGCGGACTCTCCTGGTTTTTCTGCAGGTTTTCTTCCGCCCGGGGGCCTTGCGAAGATATCGTCCTTCGGCCTGGACGCTCCCCCTCTTACCTTTACATTATCGGACAGAAGCTCTTTTGGCCCCTGTGAAGCGCCATTTTTCATCCTGATATTGTCCGAGAGAAGCTCCTTCGGTTTCTTAACCCGGCCTCCCGGGGATATGCCGCCTGCAACTGCAGAATCTTTCGGAAGAATGCTCGGCTTCATGCTCACCCTTCCTCCCGAAAAAGCACTATCATTGACCGATGTATTTTTGGCAACCGATATCCCCGAACCTGTGAAGGTGCTGTCGTTGGGCTGGATCTTTCTGCCGGCTGTGACCGATCCGCCTCCGAATACAGTGTCCTTCGGTCTCATCTTCGAACCTGCAGAGAAGTTGCCTGCCGAAAACGTCCTGTCGCTTGCATGAAATCCTGTACTGCCGATACTTATCTTCTCACCGACCATCGCGACATCGCTCTTCTCTTTGGGCATCCTTGGACCCTTGATATCCCTTATTCCAAAGATTGAATCCTTTGGTGCATTACCCATATTAACAGAAGTCATCCGGGTCATATCTGCAACATTGCGCTCAGACCTTCCGGGCAGGACAATTCCGTCGTCCTTCTTTTCATTCTCTTTCTTCCCCTGGATAGAGATCTGGTCGTCCTTCAGGTCTGTCGTTGCAGTGTTTCCGCTCCTCTCCTCAGAGGTGTATTCCTGGTATTCCTGCCGGATAACGTATTCCTTAGAAGTGAGCGGGACCTCCTCATCTTCCTCCTCCTGTTCCATGGAGCTGAAAAACCCGGGTTCTGCAACAGGCCATGTTCTCTCGGCAGGAGCAGGGGCGGGAACTTCATCCTCCTCGTCCTCCAGTAGTTCAGAGAACGAATACTGTTTCTTGTATTCTAAAAACCGCGGGTCATCCTTTAATTCACAGCTCTTCGATTCTTCAGCATCCTCTTCAAGGAAATCCCTGAGATCGAGAGATGCTTCAGGATCACCCTCAAATTCCGAGTTCATATAATTTTCATCTCCTGCTTCAATAATGGGGGGCACATTTAAATTTTGGCTGATGTTCTGTTTCGGGGGTTTGGACGAAAAACCGCCGATAAACTCCATTGCCTCCTGTTCAAGTTCATCATAACTGCCGTTGTCCTGGTTGTGATTATAAACCGGGGGAGGGGCGGCGGCCGGCTGCCTGTACTGTACAGGCGGGGGCTGCACGACGCGGCTTTGAACTGCAGGATTTTGAACAACGGGATTATGTATAACAGGATTATCTGCTATTATTCTCTCGACCGGGACAAATTCAGGTTCATGACGGGGTGTGTTCATTCCCGAGAGCAGAAGCATCTCCTCTTCCAGAAGTCTCTGGTCTTCTTCTACCGCCTTTCTCTCTTCAATCTCCAGAAGGTAATCCTTCCTGAGTCTTTTGACATCCTCCAGGCGTGGAATATTGCGAATCCCGGAGAGCATTATTATTATACCTACGTACTTCGTATTGCTTACCGGGTAATCCCCCGATCTCATCTCGAGTCCTGCAATGCTTGAATCGATCCATTTTCTGACTGTCTGAAATCCCTTCATCGACAGTTCCTTCGAAGGGCCGGCGATCAGTATCAGCGCCTTCTCGGCGCTCGTCAGGTCGCAGGGGACCGATATATCTTCATAAACCGCCTTCTTTGCGAGTGCAACTATCCTGGTCGCTCTCTTCTGGGATACTTCGCTGAAATTGTTCTGCTGTTTCTCAGGCAGCCATTTGTCAAATATGTCCGTCCAGTTCGATGGCAGCGACTCTATTGCATACCCGACAGCGGTTATCCCGTTTCCCTTCAGCGTGTTCAGAACCTCGCCGGCATCGAGGACAACCTCGGCGGAATCTATTCCTTCCTCGTTGAATTCTCCGGCTCTCAACAGGAGCCCGACCTGGCGGGAGATCTTGTCGTTGAGCATCCTGTAGATGTCACGAGGATTGTCAGGGAAAATTCTTCCATAAGGCGAAGGCGTATTGATTGGATTTCCGTCTTCATCGATGCGAACCTCAAAGGAGGCCTTTATCTTTCTGTACCACGTCTCGTTGTCGAATAAGATGATCCCGTCAACGAATTCTTCCAGCTTTTCGAGGTCATCTGCAGCCTTTGCCGCCAGCCTTTTACCCTCCCTGAGATATGGGAGGGTACATACCGCAAAAACAGGTTCAAAGTATGACTTTCGGATCTCTTTTGTAAGCTCGGGAATTACATCGCTCAGGTTTCCGCCGAGTCCCGTGAAGATCATTATCGCATCGATATCGATATTGTCCATCCTCTTGATCTTCGTCATTATCTCGTTGAGATCGACTGTTGAGCGGACATCGAAGTGAACTTCAGGGTCTATTGCAGGAAAGAAAATTTTGGCTTCATCGGGAATATTTTTTAGCTGTGAAAGAAAATTTCCGTCAGTATCGACTACTACGGCAGAGATACAGCTTATACTGCTGCGCTGATCCTGGTAATAGAGCTGGTCGACAATCCGCGACCCTGCGCCTCCCACGCCTATTGTAAGAATTCTCATATCTTTGAAGGTTTTTTGGTATCAGAAATCCCGGGCAGGACAATCCCGTCTATTTTTCTTTATAAATCATGTACAACCGGAATGCAATTATATACTTTCCGGTGAAGAACATGCTTTTATCTTTACCTGTATCTGTAGTACAGATAATATGTAAATACAGGTCAATAAATTCTCTTGATAAAACAGGAATATTTCGTCTCTCCCGGTGAAACCTGACAGGCTCTTTTTCCCGTAATAACCCAAATCCTAAGGATAATGCAACAAAATGATAACGTTTTTAACTCTCCCTGCAATAATAATCTATTTGAGGTGAACAGACCTTGAGTTATGGAATAGAATTTGTACCAGGAAACATCACCGTTAAACAGGTGGTAAAATACTGTAAACTTGCAGAAAACAAGGATATTGATTTTGCGTGGATTACCAACCACTACAACAACCGCCACTGCTACCCCACACTTGCAGCAATTGCGCAGGCAACTGACAGCCTGAAGATGGGGCCGGGAATCATGAACACATTCACGGACACTCCGGCAGCAATCGCATCATTCATGTGCACGCTGAACGAGATCTCCGAGGGACGTGCAGTTCTCGGTATCGGACCTGGCGACCTTTCAACACTCCCAAAGCTCGCAATCGACCCTGTAAAGCCGGTTGCACGCTTAAAGGAGGGTGTACAGCAGATCAAGGCGCTTTGTGCAGGTGAAGAAGTCAAGAAGACCGGAAACATGGAATTCTTCGACTATGACGGAGCAAAACTCACAGGTGTTGAACTCCCGCCAAAGAAGAAGCAGATCCCGACATACATTGGTGCACAGGGACCAAAGATGCTCCAGCTTGCCGGTGAGATCGGAGAGGGAGCACTCATCAACGCATCGAACTCCAAGGACTTCGAGATCGCAATTCCGCTGATCAAAGAAGCATGCGACAAGGTTGACGACAAGAAGTTCAAGAAGTTCGACGTCGGTGCATACACTGCAATGTCAATCGACCAGAGCGAGAAGAAGGCACGCAATGCAGCAAAGATCGTTGCAGCATTCATTGCAGCAGGTTCACCCCCGCCCATTCTGGAGCGCCACGGACTTGACATGGCCAACGTAGGAAAGATCAAAGAGGCACTTGCACGCTTCGACTTCGGTGCAGTCGGCGGACTTGTCGGCGACAAGGAGATCGATGCATTCACAATTGCAGGTACACCTGAGATGGTAAAGGAGAAGTGCGAGGCACTTACTGCATCAGGAGTTACACAGATCATCTTCGGTTCACCACTCGGACCCGACATGACAAACTCCATCCGCCTTCTCGGAAAATACATTGTCTGAGAAAACCGGACAATATCCCAAATCTTTTTTGTTTTAAGCACCTTTCTTAAATCAGGGTATTTCATTCCGGCGAATGCCTGATTACCCGGCGATAACATGTTCTCGGTAACAAAGCTTGATCTATTGGGGCAGACGATCGAATGCAGGGAGGAGACCCTGACAGGAATCCGGTGCAGGATCAGTCCTTCAAGGGGAGAGAGAGCCCTGAACAATTTTGAGCCTTTCTGCGTTCCTGAAGATGAAAGGTGCGTATTCTGCCCGGAGAATATTGAAAGAGCAACTCCATGCTTTGAGAACGGGGAAAGGATATACTCGGGCGACAGTGTGACATTTCCAAACAGTTTTCCTTTCGGAAAAAACCATATCGTCACCGTGGTTACAAAAGAACACTGCCCCGTTGACATTACGGAAAAAGAGATCTCAGATTCGCTGAAGGGCCAGTTCATGGCACTAAAAGGAAAAGAGGGTTTCGTCTCGGTAAACTGGAATTATCTCCCCTCAGCCGGTGCAAGCATGATCCATCCCCATATCCAGGGTCTCTGCTGCATTCAGCCTTCGTACCTGACCTCTCTCTATCTTGGGAGATCAGGATATTATTATGAGAAGAAAGGTAAGAACTACTGGTCAATTTTAGCCGAATCGGAAAAGAGCTCGGAGAGATACCTGTTCGGGGATGAGATCGTCTGGTGCGCAAATCCTGTTCCTGCAGGGGAGAAAGAAATCCGCGGCTATCTTCCGGTGTGTTCGTTTGAGGATTTTGAGCAGTTTATCCCGGAGACGGCTGCAGGAATAAAGAGGGTTATCGAATTATACCGGGCAGAAGGAAGCCACGCATTCAATATGTCGATTAAATTCGGAAGAAGTGGGGATGAAGAATTTTTCAGGTCGTTCATATCGATGATTGCACGAATTGATCCGAATCCTATGTCCTTTTCAGATACGGCCTTTATGGAAAGACTTCATCTCGAACCTGTGGTAATGACCCTGCCTGAGGAGCTCGGGCTGAAATACAGGGAAAAGGGCCGCTGAACCGGATCAACCGGTTCAAAGTCCGATCTCATCCTTTACCGAGCGCACACCCGAAACAGCGATCTCGTAGAATTCAGGAATTTCAATATATTTTTCGATCATCATTATCCTATCCCTGTTGCATCCGGCGGCAAAAGAGCGGTCTTTGATCTTCTTTTTTATCGTCTTTCCCGTTACTGCAGATACATCTCCGCCTTTTACCAGTGCACAGGCGGTAATCAGCCCCGAAATATTGTCGGCGGCGGTCAGTGCAAGATCGACAGGAGAGTCAAAATCCCCGTATTTCTCAAAGTTATGCCTCTTAACAGGCCCGGCGATATCCTCATCAATGCCATGATTAGTGAGGATTTCATATCCTGCATCTCCATGGAGACTCATATCTCCACCGATCTCCTCAAAGTCAATATCATGGAGGATACCAATAATCTCCCATCTGTCTTCATCCTCCCCAAGCCTGGCGGCCGCAGCCCTCATTATTGCCGCAGTTGCAATACAGTGAATGAAAAGCCCTTCATTTTTGACGTGTTCCTTCAGCAGGAGAATGGCATCTTCCCTCTTCATATATTCTGAATGCTATTTGAGTTACTAAAAAGTAACCGGCGCGTAAACACTCTCAATTTAATCCTGTATCCTGCACCGGGATAGATAATATTGATTCTATGAAATAACTACAGTAACAAAAAAAGATGAATTTTTATTTAATTTACTCAGGCTTTGAGATCAGGGTGGTCTTGGAGACCAGTACGCCATCGGCCTTGTGTGGCTTTCTCACAACACCGTCACAGCCTTTCTCAATCTCACGTGCTTCTTCACAAAGGAGCATTGCAGAGCGCATCATCTCGTGTGCAGATGCAACGATTGGGACGTAATTCTCAAATCCTTTTGTCATGAAGCATCCCTTTACATTGACCATTGCAACTGCTGCTGCAATCTCAAATGCTGCGCGTGCCTTTGCATATGCGTATGGGTTTGTGAACTCGTCTTTGACTGCCTTGTCTGCTGTCATGACAATCTTCGGGAGAACGAGGTCTGCACCTGATTTGCCTGCCTTTACCTGGTCGATTACTTCATCGAGTGCAAGCTGCATCTTTCTGAATGCACCTGTAATAGTGAGTACTTTTACAAGGTTTCCGTTGTAGTCGGACATCTCTGTCGGGTCAAGGAACTCACGGCGTGCACCAATCATAGAGTCTGCCTTCTGGATAATGTATCCGAAGTCGCTCTCCTTCAGGTCTGCCCATTCTTTCTTTGTTGTAACATCATCTGTGATGACAACAACAGGAATGCCTGCTGCCTTTAATGCTTCACGTGCACCTGTTGGTCCGGGAAGCACACCGTTTGGTGATACGACAATTGCGAAGTCCGGCTTGTATGAGATAAGGTTGCTGACAACACGGTCTACATCCTCAACTTCGAGTTTGGTTCCGCTTGTTGCCATAAATGTCTGCATATCTGTACGGTCTGCACGCTCATCGAGCAGAAGCTCGACCATAACGCCACTTGCAATGTTTCCGAGTTTTGCTACTCCAACTTTTACTACCATATTCTATACCTCTCAAATTTGAGAACATTCTAAGATTCATCAGGTCTGATAATAAAGATTTTGAATTAATTTCAA
The DNA here is from genome assembly GCA_964465295.1 of uncultured Methanomicrobiaceae archaeon. GTDB lineage: Archaea > Halobacteriota > Methanomicrobia > Methanomicrobiales > Methanomicrobiaceae > Methanolacinia. Next base: position 8,231 of record CAYXKC010000032.1, read on the forward strand.
TTATCAGCTTTAACAGGGAGAGGCGCAATTTCGGAATGTTCTTCCGGGAGTTGAAGCCTGCAAAAAATATCTCAAATGTTTTTTTTGATCAGTTGATGCAGTGCGTTAAAAATAAGGGAATTATTCTGAATGTGCTGCGCGGGTAGCATAATATTATTCTAAAAACAGGCCAAAGAACTATATTTATGGTGGACCCCTGCACAGAAACCCCGATTTACTGGCATCACCTTCCGATAGATGAGGTATATGGGAGGCTCGTCACAGGTCCGGGCGGCCTGACCTCAGAGGAAGCGGCCATGCGTCTTCAGCAGTTCGGCCCCAACACCCTGCCTGCCCGAAAACCCCCCGGAATTCCCACGATTTTTATTCACCAGTTCAAGAGTCCGCTGATTTACATACTCCTCATCGCAGCCCTGGTATCTTTTCTGTTGGGCGATTTTAAGGATGGTTTCTTTATTCTTGCTGTGGTTCTGCTGAACGCGGTAATTGGATTGTTTCAGGAATGGAAAGCCGAGCAGGGTGCAGACAAACTCCGTAGCCTGCTCCGGATAAAGGCAGTTGTCAGGAGGGACGGTAAAGAGATCAGTATAAACGCCGCCGATCTTGTTCCCGGCGATCTTGTGATGCTCGAATCCGGAAACCGTGTACCTGCAGATATCCGCCTGGTTCACGCCTCTAATCTGAACATCGACGAGTCTCTGCTGACCGGGGAGTCAGTTACGGTAGAAAAGGCAATAACCGTCCTTGACAGCGGCGCTCCCCTTGGCGAGAGGAAAAATATGGCCTTTGGCGGAACCACGGTGATAAACGGAAGGGGAGAAGGTGTTGTAACCGCGACCGGAATCTCGACCGAGGTGGGGAACATCGCAAAGGCGGTTGCAGAGACCGGATTCACAAAACCACCACTCCTGATAAGAATGGAGAAACTCTCCAGGAATATCGGAATTCTCGTAATATTCGCATGTATCCTGATGGCTGTTATTATGGTGTCACAGGGCGCTTCTCCGACAGAGGTGTTCTTCCTTGCAGTAGCCCTCTCAGTATCGGCAATTCCCGAGGGTCTGCCTGTTGCAATAACTGTCGCTCTCTCTATCGGTTTGATCAGGATGGGCAGGAGAAACGTTATCGTCCGGCGTCTTGCTGCTGTCGAGAGCCTTGGCAGCTGCACAATGATTGCAACAGACAAGACAGGGACTCTTACGGTAAACGAGCAGACTGTCAGGAGGCTGATCCTTCCCCGGGGAACGGTCTATAATGTGACAGGTGCGGGATATACTGAAGAGGGAGAGGTGACCCCCGGGGACGGGGGACTGGTTGATTATAGTGATGATCCGGGTCTTAAAAGGCTGGCTGTCGCAGGGGTGGTCTGCAATGAAGGAAGCCTGTACAAAGACGATGATGAATGGGTCTTTAACGGCGATTCTATGGATGTTGCACTCCTTTCGTTTGCATACAAGGCTGGAATAGATCCGGACGCCATTCATAACAGTATAAAGATAGAGGCAACTGTTCCTTTCGAGCCTGAGAGAAGGTACTCGGCAGTATATTACACAGACGATTCCGGCAAAATAAAAGTTGCAGCAAAAGGGGCTTTTGAGGTTTTATCAAAATATTGCAGTGAGATCCCTGCTGAAGAAGGAGCTGTTCCTTTTGACAGGGAAGCGGCAGCCTCCATGCTTGCAATTCTAACCAAAAACGGTTATCGTGCGCTTGCATTTGCAGAAGGTGCGATAGATGCGATGCCTGAGGAAGGAATCGAACTTGCGACTGCGAAGATCCCCTTAACCTATCTTGGTGTTGCCGGATTCATCGACCCAATACGTCCCGGCGTCGGGGAGGCTGTTTGTATGTGCAGGGAAGCCGGGGTGGAGGTTGCAATGATTACAGGAGATCACCCTGACACTGCATTTGCAATCGCCAGTGAGATTGGGTTTTCCGGTGACGAATCAAAAATTGTCACCGGGGACATGCTTGAAAGGCTTGAATCTTCCAGTCCGCCTGAATTTTTTGAAAAGATCAGGGAAAGCCGGATATTCGCCCGCGTGAGCCCTGTACAGAAACTGCAGATTGTCGATGCGATGGTAAAGAGCGGCCATTTCGTTGCCGTCACCGGCGACGGTGTAAACGATGCACCTGCACTCAAAAAGGCAAATATCGGGGTTGCCATGGGTTCGGGAACCGATGTAACGAAGGATACGGCATCGATGATAATTGCGGACGATGACTTCTCCTCTATAGTTGCAGGGATTGAGGAGGGCAGGTTCGCATACGATAATATAAGAAAGGTTACCTACCTGCTAATATCCACGGGTTTTGCGGAGATTGTCCTTTTTATACTGGCTCTGCTGGCCGGACTTCCTCTTCCGCTTCTTGCGGTGCAGTTGTTATGGTTAAACCTTGTTACAAACGGAATACAGGATATTGCTCTGGCCTTTGAGAAAGGAGAAGAGGGCACGATGAAAAAGAAACCCCGTGATCCGAAGGAGGGAGTGTTCAATAGGCTTATGATCCAGGAGACTATCCTTTCAGGAGCAATAATTGGTCTGATAGCATTTTCAACCTACTTCTGGCTGATGACGCAGGGATGGACTGAACCTGAAGCACGAAATGTCCTTGTACTTCTGATGGTTCTGCTAGAAAATTTCCATGCACTAAACTGCCGCTCGGAACAGAGATCCCTGTTTAAGAATCCTCTTAGTAATAATTACTACCTGGTATTTGGTATAATTGCAGCACAGGGAATACATATTCTCGCAATGATGACGCCGTTCATGCAGGATCTGCTCAGTATCGGTCCTGTTGATCTCAGGATGTGGTTGTTGCTGCTTGTTATATCCTCCGCGATACTGATGGCAATGGAGCTTTTCAAATTCATAAGATCGGGGATTGAGAAGAGGCATGAGAATAAAGGAAATTGTTGTGCCTGTTAAGAATCAGTTAAGGAAAAGTGTTTAAATTAATGAAAACATATAACCCTATCAATGAAAGATACTCTATTGACTGACAGGCAGAAAGAGGTGTTGAGATACAGGAAGCAGGGGCTTACGCAGCAGCAGATAGCAGATATCATCCATACGTCAAAGGCGAATATCTGCACTATTGAAAAGGCTGCGACGGAGAATATTAAAAAGGCCCGTGAAACGCTTGAATTCCTCTACACCCTCGATACAACACACCTGTGTACGATAGAGAAGGGAATCGATTCCCTTGAAGCTGTAAAGAAGATCTTTGCCGAGGCCGAAAAACCGGGGATCAAGATCCAGTACGATACGATATCACTTATATATAAGATGCGCGAGTCAAATCCGGAAAAATTCCGGGGGCGGTATATAAAAGAGGATATCGAGATCTATATCAACGAAGAAGGAGATATTTTTATTTTTTAGGACTTTTATGGCTTCTTTTTTTTTTGAGGTTTATTGTGCGCTTTGGAGATGAATACGCTGTGAATGAAAGAGCCTGTTGCATTCGCGGAACTTTTTTAAATACATTTATAATATCTTAGAAAAAATATTTAGGAACCCATTATGGGATTTTATGGATCTCCACCCCTGTTAAGGACAGGTGTGGGAAGACAAATCCCTGTGGTTGCCCGGATACCGCAGCCGCGGTCCGGAGATTGCCGAGAAAGGACCTGACACTTTATGGGTGTCAAAGTCCGGCTGACAAAGTAGGATCTGATAAATGCGCACAGGGTGGACGAAATGATTCGGCCCTTAATCCGTATCAGTTACGGATTGCGCAAATATGGTCAGAATCTTTAGAGAGAGATTCCCGCCGTAAGAAGAGGTTTCAGGCGTACGTGGAGCAGCTGCATTAAGCGATGGCTATTCCCGTTATGCTATACCGGCCGTCTTACCGTCTCAAGGGCTAATCTCAGATTCAAAAGACCGGAATCCTTTTTGATCCGGCCGAAATCCGTAATACGGGTTTCTCGGAAAAAAGAACAAAGAAATACAGGACTGATTGATAAATGCCTGGAAAAACCAGACCACGCAGAGGATCACTTGCATACAGCCCGCGCAAAAGGGCGAAGAGCCAGGTACCGAAGTACCACTCATGGCCTTCATACGAAGGAGAGCCCGCCTTTCAGGGATATGCAGGTTACAAAGTGGGTATGACTCATGTCATTATGATCGATGACCACAAGAACAGTCCATCGGAAGGAAAAGAGATCTCTGTACCTGTTACGGTAATCGAGATACCCCCGATGAAAGTCATCGCGATTCGTGCCTATTCAACCGACTCGTACGGCAGGAAGGCCTACGCAGAGGTATGGTCGGAGAATATCGACGAGAGCATCTCACGCACCACACAGATCCCAAAGAAGCACAGTGCCGAAGAACAGAAGGAGAAGATCCTAAACGGCATTGAAAAAGGCATCGTTAGCGACATTTTTGCGATAATGTACACCCAGCCCGAACAGCTCACAGGTGTTCCGAAGAAGGCACCCGAACTGATGGAGGTCCGTATTGCAGGTGGCGATATGAATACACGCCTCGACTTCGGTCTCTCCAAACTCGGAGAGGAAGTTGAGATTGAAAATATCGCCAATTCAGGGCAGTATATCGACGTTACAGCTGTAACAACCGGAAAGGGAACCCAGGGTGCAGTAAAGCGCTGGGGTATACAGGTAAGAAAACGCAAGCACTCACGCGGTAAGAAGAAGCGCCATATCGGAAACCTCGGACCCTGGACCCCCCACCATGTAAGGTGGCAGGTGCCCCAGATGGGCCAGATGGGATACCAGCAGAGGACCGAATTCAACAAGCGCATCCTCAAGATCAGCGAGAACCCCGAAGAGATCAACCCTGACGGAGGTTTCCTCCATTACGGACTTGTAAGGGGCAAGTATGCACTGATCAAAGGCTCAATTCCCGGACCCACAAAACGCCTGATAAGGATTCGTCCGGCCATACGCCAGGGTGAGCACGTCTTCCGTGAACCTTCGATTAACTACGTCAGTACGATGAGTAAGCAGGGGTGAAATAGACGATGAAAGCACAGATTAAAACAATTGACGGAAAGGAAGCAGGCGAAATCGAACTTCCGGCACTTTTCGAAGAGGAATATCGTCCCGACCTGATTAAAAAAGCGGTTATCTCTATCCAGAGTATGCGCTACCAGCCACACGGCACAAATCCATACGCAGGAATGAAAACCTCTGCAGAATCATGGGGGAGCGGCCGTGGTGTTGCACAGGTCCCGAGAATCAAAAACGGTTCGCGTGTAGCAAGAATCCCGCAGGCTGTCGGCGGACGTGCGGCACACCCTCCGAAGGTTGAGAAGATCCTTGTAAAGAAGATCAACAAGCAGGAAAAGAGGAAAGCGATAAGATCGGCAATCGCTGCAACCACAAACGAAGAGCTTGTTCTTGCAAGGGGTCACAAATTCGAAGGAAGCGTACCGGTAGTGTTCGAAGAGGCATTCGAAGACTTAAAATCCACAAAGGAAGTCGCAGACGCACTCCGTGCAGCAGGACTCTATGAAGACGTTGTTCGTGCAAGGAACTCCAGAAAGGTTCGTGCAGGGCGCGGAAAACTTCGTGGAAGACGCTACAAGCAGAGGAAGAGTCTTTTGATCGTAACAGGCGACAAGCAGCTTCGTGCAGGAAAGAACCTTGCCGGGGTTGACATCACGACCGTAGAGAGGTTAAATGTCGAACTCCTTGCACCGGGAACGCAGGCAGGCAGGCTTACAGTCTGGACTGTTCCGGCATTAAACAGACTGGAGGAGATGTGAAATGATAATAAAACACCCGTACGTCTCTGAAAAAGCCTCCATGGATATGGAATACGAAGGCAAACTCCAGTTCATCGTAGATGACAAGGCCTCGAAGAAACAGATCGCATCGGAACTTGAGAGGATGTTTGGCCAGAGAGTCAAATCCGTAAGAACCCTGATGACGATGAAGGGTCAGAAGAAGGCGATTGTGAGCTTTGAGAACGAAAAAGCCGGCGAGGAGATCCTCAGCAGGCTCGGAATCATGTAAGGTGGTCTAAATGGGAAAACGTATTATCTCACAGAACCGTGGTCGCGGAGGCCCGACATACCGTGCACCCTCGCACAAGTATAAGGCATCCTTAAAGCACCCCGGAAATGTGAAAGAGACAATAAAGGGTCAGATAATAGACATCGAACATGACCCTGCACGCCATGCACCTATTGCAAAAGTGGAGCTCGAAGATGGAAAGAAGATCTACATGCTTGTAACCGAAGGAATGGGAGTAAGCGAAAAGGTTGCATGGGGTCCTGAGGCAGGAATCAGGAACGGAAACACCCTCAGCCTTAAAGACATCCCTGTCGGAGCATATGTCTGCAACGTCGAGGCAAGACCTAACGACGGCGGAAAGTTCATCCGTGCAAGCGGTGTTCAGGCACAGGTAATCGGGAAATCCGACGACGGACGTGTCGGCATCAAGATGCCGAGCGGAAAGAACAAGTGGTTCAACGACGACTGCCGTGCAACAATCGGAATTGTAGCAGGCGGCGGACGTAGCGAGAAGCCGTTTGTCAAGGCAGGAAAGAAGTACCACAAGATTAAGTCACAGGCAACAAAATGGCCGAGAGTCAAAGGTGTCTGCATGAACGTTATCGACCACCCGTTCGGTGGCGGTGGACACCAGCACTGCGGAAGGCCGAAGACTGTTGCAAGAGGCACCTCGCCTGGAAGAAAGGTCGGTCATATTGCGGCAAAGCAGACAGGAAGGAAATAATCCAGGGGTGAATTAGGATATGGCAAAGAAAACTCAGAAGCGGTTGCCGAGGCGAAAAGAAGAATTTACGT
>CAYXKC010000033.1:0-14851 GCA_964465295.1 uncultured Methanomicrobiaceae archaeon
TTGCATCCGCAGCCGAGGCTGCAATAATGATCCTCAGGATCGACGACGTCATCGCCGCATCAAAGATGGGCGGCGGCGGTCCAAGCCCCGAGGATATGGAAGCAATGGGCGGCATGGGTGGAATGGGCGGCATGCCCCCCATGATGTAAACCCGTTTGGTCCAACCGAAAAACAATCTCTTTTTTTAAGGCAGTTCCCCCCGGAAATTTTTATACAATTGAAACTATAATTCAACAGCCGGACCAGGTCGGTTAAATAAAGTCATATCCCGGTTTTTCCCTGCTTTAGAGAAATATAACCGGTTTAAAATAATCGAATTAAAACGCAATCCTTATACTACCCGTAATTAGGTATTGTATATCAAAAGGGCCGGGCACTAATGTCTCTCAAAAAGAAATTTCCTGAAAGATTCTCATTCCTCCAGTTCCTGATGGCACTGTGCATACTCATCGTAGCCCCCATAATGGCAGGAATCATTTATGACAGCTACAAGTCGGTTTCTACCGGTTACCACAACAACTTCGGGATCCTTAAAAACAATACGGAACAGAGCATAATCGAGACGATAACCATCGTAGACCAGGGCCTGAGAATCTACGACCAGAGTCTTGACGGGGAGATGAAGAGAGCTTTCGTCCCTTTCCTTTCTGCATATCATAAATCCGGAGGGAATCCTTCTGAGATCGATCTTAATGAGGTCCGGGGGGAGCTCGGAGAGAGGTTCAACCTCTACGTCATCGACGGGAACCATACTGTGATCTATTCGACCGTGGATGCCGATCTCGGCCTCGATTTCTCTTACCTGAAAGATTTCTCATTATACCTCGACAATATCCGCGAAGGCGATTCCTACCATGGCGACAGGGTCGTCAGGGGCATCAGGGAGATTGAATCGGTACGAAAATATGCCTACCACCCGACCCCGGATCACAAATACATTCTCGAGATATCGTATGACATCGGCGACGACAGCCCCCGGGAACTTCTCAAATACAGGAGAACCATTGATGATCTTAAGGGGATGAACCCGTACCTGACATCGGTGGATATCTACGATATATTCGGCTATACAATCGGTCAGCCCGGGAAACCGGACAGTGAACTGAGAGAATTTATTAAAAATGATGTTATAAGGGCAAAAAATGATGTATCAATGGAGGATTCTGAAAACGGAACTCTCACCACTTTCAGGTTCGTCGACCTCTATGATTTTGAAGCAGGCTCCGATCCGAGCCTTGCAATAGCATTCACTTATTCTACAGCTATTCTTCATGATGATATAATGTCGGCATGGCTCTCCGAGGTCATGGTTACTGCAGGTCTAAGCATGCTGCTTATTCTGGTTCTAGTAATCTTCTGTATCGCTGTATCAAGGCCGGTAAAGAACCTGACAGAGGATGTCGATGCTATTGCCGGGGGCGATCTCGACCATAAGATCCGTACAGGCAATAACGGCAGGGAGTTCGTCCAGCTCGAGAGAAGCATATCAAATATGGTAGAGAGGCTTAAGGAGACGATAACCAGGCTCAGGGAATCCGAGGAGCTGATAAAGAGTCAAAACGACGACCTGGAGGATATTGTCTAAACAAGGACAAAAGAGGCGCTTGAGAAGAGCAGTGAGGCTAACTTCTATCTTGATGTTATAACCCACGATATAAACAACTCGAATATGGCAGCGCTCGGATATGCCGGTCTTCTAAAGGAGGATGCGGATGACAGTAATCGTGAGATGTTTAAGATGCTAATCAGCGCAATCCGGCAGAACGCAGAGATTATCAGGAACGTATCGATTATGAGAAAGATGAAGAACGGAGACGAATCCCAACTCTTTCCAGTTGAACTCGACAGGGTTATCCGCCATTCGGTCTCACTCTTTCCCATAAAGACGATCTATGAAGGAACCTCCCTGAAGGTCATGGCAGACAGCCTTCTCGAAGAGGTCTTCACCAATATCCTCGGCAACTGCTCGATGCATGCAGGACCCGGCTGTGTTGTTGAAATATCAATAGATGAACCGAGTCGGGAGGATATAAGGATCTGCCTCTCAGACAACGGGCCCGGAATTCCGGGAGATCTGAAAGAGAAATGCTTCAACAGGTACACAAAGAATCTTTCGGGCGGAAATGCAAAAGGGAAGGGTCTGGGTCTCTTCATAGTAAGGACACTTGTTGAAGACCGCTACGGCGGGAAGGTCGAAGCTCTCGACGCTGTTGAAGGCAGACCGGAAGAGGGCCTTATGATCTGTATTACCTTAAAAAAAGGGCAATAACAATAGTTTTAAATATTTAAACACTGTCTTCAGACTATTTGATTTATCAGGGAAGGGGGAATTCAGATTACCAAAAAGTCCTTTTCATTCTATTATCACCTGCTTATCTTCATTGTAATCATAACCGTCCCCCTGATCACCGGACTCTTTTATCTTAGTGTAATCGACGTCTCCAATGATTACAAGACAAATTACGCCTTTCTCCAGGAGAATACCGAAGAAAGCATCATCACTGCGATCGAAACCGTCGACCAGGGCTTAAGGATATACGATAAAAGCCTCGATGATGAGATGAAAAGGGCTTTTATCCCTTTCATTGAGGCCTATAACGAATCAGGCGGAAATCCTGCGGAGATGGATCTTGAATCGCTCAGCGATAAACTGGGCGGGAGATACGAACTCTATATAATTGACGATAACAATATTGTCGCCTATACTACCAACAGGATAGATCTCGGGCTCAACTTCTCGACCCTGGACGGATTTTCCCGGTACCTGGATGAGATCCGTGCCGGCGATTCGTTTGTCGGTGACAGGGTGTCAAAAGGGGTTAGGGACACCGGAAACATTCAGAAGTACGCCTACCTTCCCACGCCTGACGATAAATACATCCTCGAGCTCTCCTACGCCATAAAAAAGGAGGATGCACGATTCCTGTTAAAGTACGGGAACACGGTTGACGAGCTGCAGCCTTTAAATCCTTATCTGGAGTCGGTGCATCTCTACGAAATACTCGGAAATATCATAGGGGACAAAGACGAATCCCTGCCCGGGATGAAGGAGCTGGTTAAAAGGGAGGTAATTGAGAAGAAATCGGATTATATCATAAGAGATGCTGAAGCGGGCAGAGTGACTGTTATCAGGTATGTCGACCTTTCACACCCCGGTGAAGGGGCCGACATGAGCCTTGCAGTCGCCTTCACCTACAACCAGAGAATGCTTGAGAATCAGATCAATTCGATAATTCTCTTCCAGCTCGGGATATATATGGTCTTTTTTACCCTGTTCTTTGCATTTCTCATTCTGATGGCAAGGGCGGTGACGAAACCGATAAAGGACCTGGTCGATGATGTTGATACCATAGCCGGGGGAGACTACGATCACGAGATCCGTTCGTCGGGTGTAAAAGAGTTTGCACAGCTTGAAGAGAGCATTACGAACATGGTCGAAAAGATCGTCGGTTCCCTCAACGAAAAGACGGTCCTGCTTCATGAAGTGCATGACCGGGTCAAGAATAATCTTCAGATAATATCAGGCATAATCCAGCTCCAGTCCAGAAGTATTGAGGATGAAGCGGCAAAAGAGGCACTTTTAATGTGTGAAAACAGGATCAGGGCCTTATCGTCGGTTCACGACACTCTATACAGGACAAAGGATCTCTCCCTAATCAGCTCAAAAGAGCATTTCAATACCCTCGCCCTTGATATTATGCAGTCGGTAGGTTCTCCGGAAGGATGCAGGATCGACCTCGATATCGATATAGAGGACCACAATCTCTCTCCCGACACTGCAATACCGTTAAGCCTTGTCATCAACGAGATCCTTTCCAACTCGCTTAAATACGCATTTGCAGGGAGGGAGAAGGGAACTATCGGGATGCGTTTCAGGTCGGCGGACGGGGGCTTCCATCTTGAGATCTGGGACAACGGAATCGGTCTTCCGGAGGACTATGAGACTAAAAGGCCGGGTTCCCTCGGGCTGAAGCTTGTAAAGAGGCTGGTCAGGGACCAGCTCAAGGGGGAACTGACGATAAAGACGGAAAAGGGAACCCGGTTCTATATCGATCTTCCGGAAAATAATGGAGAAAAAGTTTAGAAATAATTGTTCCTAAAGATCAAGCCCAAGCCCCAGTACCCCTTCCCTCTTCTCAAATACGTCCCTCGCAATCTTCCAGAGGCCGGCCGAGGCACACCACTCGTCATAAACGAATACATTCTCCCGGAGGAGTCCCTCCACCTCCACGGATATCCCGGGGGCCATCGATCCTGCGAGTGCGACCTTCGCTTCCCTGTTTAAAAGCTTCATCGAGGCGCATTCCATCGCGGTAAACATCGCAAGAGCGCTCTTTCTGAGATCCTCCGGGAGGGATTCGCCCACGCCTGCATGGAGGAAAGCTTCGTTTGCAGTCCATTCGCCGTCGTCGATCTTTCTTATCGCATCTACATCGAGCGCCCCGTGCTTTGTTCCCGGCGAGAATATGCATGCATCGAAAGCTCCGACTATCTTTCCGCCGGTAACAAGCATGGTTACCGTATTAGAGCTCACGTCGGCGACGATGAAGTCAGGTCCGTGATCGAGATAGACCTGGTATGCGATCCCGATCTTTTCCGGACTTGTCTGGTGCGAATACGCCTTGAACCTGGGATCAGTCGGCGATCCACGGTGGATTCCCGGAATGACGATCGCAGCAGCACCGGAACCCGCGACTTCGTCATATACCTTCGTCCCCCCGCCGATATGCTCGCCTGCGCCTTTACGGGAGATGACACCCCTGTTCCTTACCTTCTCTATCGCAGTAATCTTCGATATTCCGTCACCCATCGAGTAGCAGACGGATATTCCGTCAATCTCGTCCAGTGGGCAGAGTCTTTCAAGGTCGCCGAACTTAAAATCCCTCGCATCTTCACGGGATATCCTGAAATTGCCCGTTTCACAGGCGAACCTGATGGCGGTCGTGCCGTGATCTATTCCTATATACATATACCAAGACGCCCTCTTGCAGGGAGATGTTTGGCATCCATCGCAAAAAATGCTTTACAATTTTGCGTGCCCGGGAGTCCTGAACGTTCAACCCCGCGGTTAAAACAATTTATCGCCTGAAAACCAGAATATTTACACCAGAAATGAGTGAAAATTCTACAATAACCGATATCAAAAATATTAAGGGAATCCTTGCAATCCTGCTTATATTCACCCTATCTCCCTTTATCGCATTTTTTATCGGGGAGAACACGCAGCCCGGCATCTTCCTCGGTTCATCTGCAACCATTGCACCATTCGTCATCCTGGCGGTAATAGCATGGTTTTCGATGCTCAGAGATGGGGACAGCCTGAAATATCCCGTATATCTCCTGCTTCTCGGGATAATCGCGATTACGGCACTTGTATCGTTATTCTTCGGCTTAGTTTCGGTTTTACCCCCGGATATGCTGCTGTCAGAGGATCTCGAAACCGGATATAATGAAGATCTGATCGACACCGGCGATATAATTACGATCCTGCTACTTTTTGCGGGATGTACCGGGGCCGCTCTCCTGTCGCTTCTCCCGCTCCTGAAAGGGGTTCGTATATATCTTGCCTCAAAACTCGACTTCGATCCATTCAGCCGCCTGCACATCGTCGCTCTTGTGACGATCTTCGCGATCACCCTGATTCCGCTGGTGCCTGTGACGGTTACGGGAGTTCCGCCATACCTTTCAGAATCGTTTATGGAGATGATAAATTCGGATGGCACGCTCCTTGAAGCTGCGGTCGCGGTTGACCTCTATACTCTCTTCTGGACCATACTTGCATCTTTTGCAATCGCCGGCCTGTTTACGAAGAGGAACCTGGGAGAGACACTTCAGAGGCTCGGCCTGACCCGCCCGGGTGCAAAGGAGATCGCTATTGCTGTGGGATTTGCATTAATCCTCGTAGCAGTGTTCTACGCGGTGGACGAGGTTATTGCCGTCATATGGACCGCTATGGGATGGCCTCTTACGGACTCCGGGGCATTCGAGCAGTTTCTCATCCCCTTTATGACTCTTCCCGGGATTGTCATCGCATCGGTATGCGCCGGTTTCGGTGAGGAGATCTCTATAAGAGGGGTTCTTCAGCCGAGGTTCGGGATAATCATACCGGCGATCCTCTTCGCATCGCTTCACGCCTTCCAGTACAACTGGGACGGAATAATATCGGTATTCATCGCAGGGCTCGTCTTCGGGCTGATCAGGGGGCGTTACAGCACGACGGTCTGCGCAATAACGCATACCACATACGACTTCGTGCTCTTCCTGGGACTCCTTCTCGGGTTTAGCGTGATATGACTATTTTGTCTTATGATCTCCGAAATTATAAGTGAGGGGGAAAATCCCCCTCCCTATTACCCTCCCCCTAATCGCGATAAGTCGCAAAGGGGATGGGCCAGCATCCCCTTATGCTCCAAAAAATCTGAAGAAGAGTCTGGTAACAAAGAAATTTGCCTCAAACCTGTTTTCCCGGCCGGGGCTGCCCCGTCAGGGGCTTATGCCCCTAAAAAATTATTCAGCTCCCTTCGAAAAACGCCTGTTTGCAGACTCCAGCAGGACAATGACGACGACTCCGGCAGCAACAAATAACCACGCAGAACCGATCGTCCCCCCTGCGGCAGTTATTTTGTCGAAGAGAAGACGGACCGATCCGAGCATGAGGCCAGTTAAAAACGCGATTACTGCAGTGTGGTGCGCCTTTAGGAGATATTTTAGAAGGCGCGAGAACAGGAGAAGCCCGATGACCCCGCCTGCGACATAAGTAAAAATCTCAACAAGCGAGAGGGACCTGATAACCCCAAGCATGTACTCGTACTGGCCGAGTACAAGCATAATATACGAACCCGAAATGCCCGGGAGGATCATCGCACACAGTGCCGCCATTCCCGAAAAAAAGAGCACAGGGAGTGAGTGGCCGAGCGAGGCGGGATTTAGGCCCGCAAGAATAAAGCCTGCAGCCGTTCCTGCTGCAAGAAATCCCGCCGCCTTAATGTCCCTCGACTCTTCTTCTATTATTAGAAAGAGTACAACTGCCGATGCGGCTATTAGGCCGAAGAAGAACGAGAAGGTCTGCACCGCATATTCGTCAAGGAGCACAAGGATGACTCCCGACATCGCCAGAAAAGAGGTCCCTATTCCTGCGACGAGGACAACAAGAAACAGGGGATCGATCTTTTCAAACTCCTTTTGGGCAGAGTTGATATCGCCTTTTATCGCGTATTTAAGGGGTTCGGGGCCGATGTTCCCGATTGCTGTAATCAGCCGCTCGTATATTCCGGTAATAAGAGCCATCGTCCCGCCTGATACCCCGGGGATGATATCGCATATTCCCATCAAAAGCCCCCTCAGGTATATTCCAAAAAATTCAGTGATCCTGTCCCGCCTTATCACACTATATAGGTGCCTTTCAGGGCCTATAAAACCTGCCGGTACGGGAAAAAAAGAGCGGTTATTTCGTCCCGAAGAGACGATCGCCGGCATCGCCGAGCCCCGGGATGATGTATCCTTTCTCGTTTAAATGAGAATCGACTGCTGCAGGGAGAATGGATACGTCTGGATGATCCTTCTCCATCTTCGCCAGTCCCTCCGGTGCGGCAAGTATGCAGAGAACCTTGATCTCCCTGCACCCGTGCTTCTTCAGGTAGGTGCAGACCGCGGATGTGGTTCCTCCGGTTGCAAGCATCGGATCGAGGATGTACACCCTCCTCTCTGTAACCCTTGATGCGAGTTTTGCATAGTACATCTTAGGTTGCAGAGTCTCCTCGTCGCGATAGAACCCTATGTAGCTGATCGTCGCCGTCGGAATTACCTGCAGAAAACCCTCCTGCATACCGATACCCGCACGAAAGATAGGGACGATCGTCGGGTCGATGCCCTTTGCTTTATATACCTCAACATCTCTCTCCTCCCAGGTCCTGACACTCGTCTTCTCAAGCTCCCAGTCCCTTGTAGCCTCGTAGGTGAGATACATCGTAAGCTCCCTGATGAGATCCCTGAAATCCTTTGAAGGAGTCCCCGCGTCCCTCAACAGGCTCAGCTTATGCTCTACAAGGGGGTGATTGACCGTGCATGACGGCATCTCAGAAATCAACCCCTTTATCGCCTTTTATCTGGTCCTCATTCTTCTCTGCCGGAAGGATGAGATTCAGCACGACACCGATAACTGCCGCCAGGCCGATACCTGCAAGCTGGAAGTCCCCGACAGGTATGAAGAGACCACCGATTCCTGATACCAGGATCAAAGAGACTATAACGATATTCTTTGCAGCGGTGAGATCGACCCTGTTCAGTATGAGCTGGTTGATACCGAGGCTTGCGATAAGACCGAACAGCAGGATCATTACCCCGCCCATTACAGGATCGGGGATAGTCTGCAGGAAGCCCCCGATCTTCCCGACGAAGGCGAATATAATCGCGAATATTGCCGCAAAAGTCATGATTACCGGGTTGTAAGCCTTTGTAAGTGCAACCGCTCCCGTGACCTCCGAATAGGTGGTGTTGGGCGGACCCCCGATGAATGACGCTACCAGTGTGGCAATACCGTCACCGAGCATGGTCCTGTGAACACCGGGATCTTTCAGGTAGTCCTTCCCTGTAACCGACCCGATCGTAAGAATGTCACCGAAATGCTCGATGGCAGGTGCAATCGCAACAGGGACGATGAAGAGAATCGCCGCAAGATTCCACTCAGGGAACACAAATGAAGGCACCGCAACTACAGGGGACTCGAAGAGCGAGGTCATGTCGACGACGCCAAACGCCAGCGATACGACGTATCCGGCGATGATACCGATTAGAATCGGGATCAGCTTCAGGAGACCCTTTGCAAACATGAAAACACCCAGGGTTGCCCCAAGAGAGATTCCGGCAATAAGCAGTGCGATATCGACCGGGATCGCCTGGACACCTCCCGACTGGCCGAGCGCCATACTGACGGCGACCGGTGCAAGGGAAAGACCGATGACGGCGATTACAGGGCCGACAACGACCGGCGGGAATACCCTGTGAATGATCCCTACTCCGAAATACCTGACTGCCGTACTCAGGACAACGTAGAACACACCGGCTGCAGCAAGTCCGCAGAGCGTAGACGGAAGCCCCCAGGCCGCAATCCCATATGTAATCGCCGGGATAAAGGCGAATGAGGATGCAAGAAAGATGGGCACCTTCCATTTTGTTACAACCTGGAAGATCAGCGTGCCGACACCTGCAGTAAACAGTGCGACACTCGGATCGAGGCCGGTAAGAAGCGGAACAAGAACAAGGGATCCAAATGCGACAAAGATCATCTGGAGACCCATAAGCACATTCCTTCCGGCCTCTTTTTTATTTTTAATTACAATATCCATTAAAAACCTCCAAAAAATACTCAGAACAAATTTTAAAAGAAGATGAAACAAAACCGGAAAGGGATACGATAAATCCTGGCCCGGAGTGCATCAGAATATCTTTTTTCAAGAGGAAAATATAATTATTCATTTGTCTTCGGAGTTGCCACCATACCCAAAACTAAAACCATTACCCCTGCATAAATTAATTACAGATGCTTTCAGTAGTCACTGGAGGAGCCGGTTTCATCGGGTCCCATATCGTCGATGCCCTTGTGAAAAAAGGCGACAGGGTGCTGGTAATCGACAACCTCAGCGCCGGTTCGACAGCAAATATCAAAACCCATATAGATAGCGGGAGCGTGGAGCTCCTCCGGGCCGACCTTCTGGAAGACGGCTGGCAGGAGAGGATCTCCGGAGCGGACAGGGTCTTTCACATCGCGGCCGACCCCGATGTACGGGCGAGCGCGACCAGCCCGGGAAGGGTGTATGACAACAATGTTCTCGCAACTAAAAGGGTACTTGAAGCGATGAGGGAGCACGGGGTAAAACAGCTCATATTCACCTCTACTTCTACGGTATACGGCGAGGCGGATCTCATCCCCACTCCCGAGGACTACAGCCCGATGATCCCTATATCGATATATGCCGCATCCAAGCTCGCATGCGAGGCGATGATCGCCGGTTATGCAAATACATACGGCATGACGTCCTGGGTATTCAGGTTTGCAAACATTATCGGCGAGAGAAGCGGCCACGGCGTTATATGGGACTTCGTCCACAAGCTGATGGACAACCCCGGCGAACTGGAGATCCTCGGCGACGGAAAGCAGATTAAATCCTACTTCTCGGTCGGAGCATGCGTCGATGCCGTCCTCTTTGCGGTCGAAAACTCAGGCGAGGCCTTCAACTACTTCAATATAGGCTCGGAGGACTGGATCGATGTAACTGCAATTGCCGGGATCGTGGTTGAGGAGATGGGGCTTACAGGCGTTAAATTCACCTACACCGGCGGTGACCGGGGATGGGTCGGCGACGTCCCGAAGATGCAGCTCGGGGTTGACAAGCTCAAAGCCCTCGGGTGGAAGCCTGCAACAGGATCGGCCGAGTCCGTAAGGCTTGCCGTAAGGACGCTTTTAAAGGAGATGAATGAGAAATGAAGGCGATAATAATACTCGGAGACGGAATGGCAGACGAGCCGCTGGAGGAGCTCGGCGGAAAGACACCGGTAGAATACGCGAATACACCTTACATGGACTGGGCGGCTGAAAACGGGGCCTGCGGGATGCTCAGGACGGTCCCCGACGGATTCGAACCGGGAAGCGACGTTGCAAACCTCTCGGTTCTCGGTTACGATCCCCGCGAATGCTACACGGGAAGGGGGCCGCTCGAAGCGGTGAGCATGGGTGTGGATATTGCAGATGACGAGATGGCATACCGCTGCAACCTTGTAACGACTGAAAAAGGAATAATGGAGGACTTCTCCGCCGGCCATATCTCCGGTGAAGCGGGTGCAAAACTAATCGCGTTTCTCAACGATGCACTCCCTGACAACCTGAAGGCCTACCCCGGGGTGGGATACCGGAATCTCCTTGTAATGAAGGGGGCACGCGGTTCCGTAACTACGGCGCCACACGACATCGTCGGAAAGGAGATTGGGCCGTATATGCCGGAAGGCTACGACGGAGATATCCTGATCGATGCAATGACCAAGGCTGCAGAGGCATTCAGGGACCATCCTGTAAACCTCGAGAGGGTCGCAAATGGTAATAAGCCGGCAACAGGGATCTGGCCATGGAGCGGCGGGAAACAGCCGGCGATAGAACTGTTTAAGGATAAATACGGAGTATCCGGAGGTATGATCTCCGCAGTCGACCTCCTGAACGGCATAGCAAAACTTGCCGGAATGGAGATAATAAAGGTCCCGGGCGCCACCGGGTATCTTGACACCGACTATATGGCTAAGGCCAGGTATGCTCTCGAGGCGCTTGAAAGGCTCGATTTCGTCTACATGCATGTGGAGGCTCCGGACGAGGCGGGCCATCTCGGCAGTGCCGAAGAGAAGGTAAAGGCAATAGAGAGGCTCGATGAGGCGATAGGAATGATACTCGAGAGCACCGACGCGGTCATTGGTATCCTTCCGGATCACCCGACGCCGGTCAGGCTGAAGACGCATACCAAAAACCCGGTTCCTTTCATCATCGTCGGAAGGGGGAGGGATCGTGCGGGATGCTACTCCGAGAAGGAGGCGGCTGAAAACGGCGGCTTCGGTCTTATCGAGGGGGATATGTTCATGAAGATCCTTCTCGGCCAGGCAGGAAGACAGGAATAAAAGAGTTAAGACGCCCGCCGGGCGAATAATGCGGCATCAGATCCCTGCTTCATCATTCCGTGAGGTCAGTGGGGGTAACTTTCATCATCTGCCGCATGTTTATACCCGGCCGAACCTGAATACTCTTTTGCCCCGGAATGCAATAATACAGATCATTGAACAACCAGACCTGCAAACGATATATCCAGTGAATATAATGAGCGGAAACCGAAAATTATCAATTGGAATTACGGTAAATCTCGAGAACTACGAGAACCTCAAGGTCGAGGTGGAGGGAGATGCTCCGGGTGAGAGTGAGGCGGAGGAGCTAATAGATTACCTCGACTCCGTCCTCTCCAGGCTGGGGAGAAGCGATCCTGAAACCAGAAAGAAGATCGACAGCTACAGGAGAAGGGTTCTCGAAAAACCGGGCGGGTACACATTAACCGGGGTCAGTGAGACGCCCCGGGCCGGGGAAGCCGGGATTTTTAGGGAGGATGCGCCCCTGCAGGAGATTGACATAGACGCACCTGCCCCGGCCCGTGTACCTGCAGAGACAGCATCTGCCGCAGGCGAAAAGGCTTTGGAAGATACAGGGTTTACCTGCTCTGCATGCTCGAGACCTATCTCGAAGGCCGAGGAGCAGCTATCGCAGATATTCATGGGCCGTTCTCTCTGCAGGAAGTGCCTCGATGAGATGCAGAAATAAGAAAGAGGAGATGCACGCAGATCTCTTTCACACCGCATAACGACATAAATTAAAAGGTCTCAGGAGAAACTGTCTATTATGAAGAAGAACCTGCTTATGTGGGAAGAAACGCTGTTTCGGGACCCCGAGGTATTCGAGATAGACTTCGTCCCCGAGCAGTTCAATTTCCGCGACACCCAGATGAGGGAGCTCTCGTTCCAGGTCAGGCCGGGCATGAAGGGTGCAAGGCCTCTAAATACAATATGCAGGGGGCTTCCGGGCACCGGGAAGACGACGAGTGTTAAAAAGCTCTTCTCCGATGTTGAAGAGGCGACGCATAAAATAATCCCGGTTCTTGTAAACTGTCAGATCGAAAACACAAAATTCGCCATATTTTCAAGAATCTACAGGAAGCTCTCCGGCCAGCAGCCGCCGGCTTCGGGAACGTCTTTTAAGACGCTCTTTGATTCCGTATGCAAACTTATACTCGACAAGGACGCGGTTCTTCTCGTCTGTCTCGACGATGCAAACTATCTCCTGTACGAAAACGAGATCAACAAGGTCCTCTACACACTTCTAAGAGCCCACGAATCCTATGAGGGAGTCAGGATCGGGGTCATCGCGATAATATCCGATATGAGCGTCGACCTGATGAGGGAGGTCGATTCCAGGGTCTCCTCGGTATTCAGGCCGACAGATATATACTTCCCGCCCTACGGCGAAGACGAGATCCGCGAGATCCTTAACCAGAGGGTGCTCCAGGGCTTATACCCCAATGTAATCGGCGATTCGATGCTCGATCTCGTAGTGGAACAGACAGCAAACCTCGGCGACCTCAGGGTCGGCATCGATCTGCTCAAGCGTGCAACGCTCTACGCCGAAAACGACGCAAGGAGAAGCCTTGAGAAGGACGATATCTGCCGCGCATACGAGATCTCGAAATACCTGCATCTCTCGCATACCGCAAAGACCCTGAAGGACGAGGAGAAGGAAGTCCTGAAAATTATAGCCGAGAACAGCAACGACAAAAAGGAGCTTTCCGCAGGGTCGGTCTTCGAGCTTGTAAAGGAGAGGCGGAAGATGGGTTATACCAGGTACTACGAGATCGTTAAGAAGCTCGATTCCATGAGGCTTTTAAATCTCAACTATCGTGAAGGGAGGGGGCGGACCAGACTGATTACGCTCAGATACGATCCTGCCCGTGTACTCGAAATTCTCGACTGACGCGCCCTTCGAATCATTTAAAAAATATTATAACTTTTGCTGATTCAATGTTAGATTCAGGAGGATTATTCATGATAAGTGTTAATGAAATTGCTCTCGATCTTTTCGAGGACCTCGCGGAGTTTCCGGAGGATTATAATGTTGAGTTTCACCAGCTCGACAACGGCGCACGCCTGGTCGACTGCGGTGTAAGTGCAAAAGGCGGATACCAGGCAGGAAAGCGGTTTACCGAGATCTGCATGGGCGGCCTTTCGGAGATCACTTTCAGGAACGGTAAAATAAACGACATCCCGATGCCGTTCATCGACGTAAACACGGATTTCCCTGCAATCTCATGTCTGGGCGCACAGAAGGCCGGCTGGACGGTCAAGGTCGGAAACTTCTTCGCGATGGGAAGCGGTCCTGCACGTGCACTGTCCCTGATGCCGAAGCACACCTTCGAAGTCATCGAGTACGAGGACGAGAGCGACTATGCGGTCATATGCCTTGAGTCGGATACCCTTCCCAACGGCGAGGTAATGGAGCATGTCGCAGAGAAGTGCGGCGTCGATGTTGCAAACGTCTGTGCGGTCGTCGCCCCGACCGCCTCCATCGTCGGATCGATCCAGGTCGCAGGCCGCTGCGTCGAGACAGCGATATACAAGCTCAACGAGCTCGGCTTCGACACCAAGAAGGTCGAATCCGCAATGGGAACAGCCCCCGTTCCCCCGGTCAAGAAGGATTCGACAAGAGCGATGGGATGCACCAACGATGCGACCATCTACCACGGCCAGATATACCTGACGATGAGGGCACCGGAGATCAAAGACTACCTCGACAGGATTCCGTCAAACAAATCTTCATCATACGGAGAGCCGTTCTACGACACATTCAAGAAGGCGAACTTCGACTTCTACCAGATCGACACAAACCTCTTCTCCCCTGCAGAGGTCGTCATCAACGAACTCACAGAAGGCACAGTATATCGCGTCGGTGCAATCAACCCCGAAGTGACGCTCAGGTCCTTCGGACTTCTTTAAATTTTTTTTTAGTTTTCTTTTTTTTTGGATTTTACATTTTGATATTGTATTTGAGTTGCATACTGGTTTTTTTAGAATTATTTCCCAGGATCTTCAGGATAACAAGGGAGGGGGATTTCTTCCCCCGCCATGTGACCCTCCCTCTGATGGCGATAGATCGCCATCGGGATGGACGGGCATCCCTCTGGCTTCAAATAAAATCCATTACAAACACTATAGATTCCGAGTCACCGGTCACTTCTTCTAAAACCGGGTTCTCTCCCGGTCGAGGCTACCCGGACAGGTA
>CAYXKC010000034.1:0-14753 GCA_964465295.1 uncultured Methanomicrobiaceae archaeon
ATCCCGGTTCACAAACAAAGGCAAGCAGAAAGATGATTCGGTCACAGGGGAGAATCGATCCTTCCCTGCACGGAGTAACAGGGAAGCAAGAAAAATCAAAACCTTTTATACTTACTATGCGCTTGGTTAATTCCCATCGCCTTGGCAACCTTTACGAGTTTGTCATCTTCATCAATCCAATAGAAAAATGTGTGTTTCATTGATATATGAAGACGGAAAATTTGTGGACTGGAACCCTTCAGAATTTTTTTATTGCATCGTTTATTTGGTTTTTTAAGATATTCACCCAGACATAGCAGGATTATTTCTTTGATATGGGTTTTCTCTTTTTCCGGGACTTTTGAGATGTATTTCTGTGCATCATCACTAAAGACAATATCATACATCCCCAAAGACCTCATCAAGCGAGTGATACTTCTTCGTGGATTTATCTGCCTTTTTACAGTCCTCTACTATTTTTTCAACATCCCAGTTCTCATCATCTTCCGATATTTCCAGTGCGTAATCGGCTATCGTCGAGATCAGGGAATCATAGGACTGTCCGCTCTTCCGCAGTCTGGCAAGTTTCATCCGTGTCTCATGGCTTATCGTGATCGGTTCACCATCGGTTGCCATAGAATATAATCGCCATCACAGGATTTTTAGATTTTGCGTGAGAACAGATCGTGGTCCGGTTATTTTTCACCAGGGAGTTACACCTGTTTTTTGTAATAGAATCGATGCCTGAAAACCCGCAATATGAGCTTATTTCGGCTTTTTACATCGTGTTTTGGGGGTCGGTTTTAAAAAAAGCCGGTATGTTGATTTCAGGGCAATTAAAGGTCGGATTGCATCGAAACAGCGGCATGTTATTGCCCTGTTTTTTTCAGACGATCTTCTCTGTCGAACAGGGAGGAGATCATGGAATACAGGGCTTCTGTGAGGGTGTCAGAATCTACGGATTGGGCTCTTTTTAGGGTTATTTAAGCTTTACTTTACAATTTGGCGATTCTGACCATATCCGTTTTTTCAATAAATTTCACGAATAGTATCTGCCTGAGTCCATATGCTGATGCAAAAATCGACATCTGACATAATAATCTTTTATGTAAACAATTCCAGAAGAGGAGTTATGAAAACTAACCGCCTTATTATGCCCGTATTCATTTTCTTTATGCTGGTATCGGCCGTATCGGCAGCAGTACCTGTAACACTCGATGGTGATTATCCCTGGATCAGGGTCGACCATATCGGCGACCACTACATAGGTGAGGTATTCACGATTTCGGGAACAACAAACCTCCCCGCAGACAGTGACTTCATCATTGAAATAATACCTTTGGCGTTACAACAGCCCGGCGTGCCCCCGGCCGGAGAGTACTCCGGATCGTCGGAGACCTTCAGGGCCGTAAAAGGGGATACTTACAGTGAATGGTCTATAGATGTCGATGCATCATCTCTCAAGCCCGATGAGTATGTTGTTAACGTTGAATCTGTCGAGACCACCTCAACAGCGACGACATCATTCAATTTACTTGAAAAAGCTGCAAAAGCGACCGCAACAACCAAAACCTCAGTTTCAACATCTTTTGCAACAGAAAAGGCAACATTGCCTCTTTCAACCCGGACTGAGGCGGAGGCCCCCGGATTCGGGGCACTTCTGACACTTGCAGGAGCCGGAGCAGCAGTACTGATTACAAGGAGAGAATAAATCCATTATTTTTTTAGAATCCGTTTCACCCTGAACCATTCCCTGTTTTAAAACGGAATTCCAAATATCATAGGAGTTTATCTTTGACCGCAGGTCGCCCTTCTTTCAGTTTCCGTCCGTTTAACTATTCCGTCATCTCCGCCCTGAAATCTCTCTCCCTTTCTATAAAATTACACCAATGCCGTTTTATTGAAATTTCTTATCATAAATTTTAAATTTGGCCATTTTTATATATCAAAAATACAATATCGCGGCCTATTTCCGCATCAGGATCAAAAGACCTTTTTCACTTCAGAACATATTCATGAAAAGGTGATCTTACTTTGAGCCTCAAGGACATGCTTGTGCCAAACGACGACAAATTTTTCGACCTTTTTGAAAAACAGGCGGTTGTGTTGAAAAAGGCGTCATCACATCTTCTCCATACATTCCAGTCTTATGACGATGTGAAGAATAAATGCCATAAAATGAAGAATTACGAGCACCAGGGGGATGAAATAACCCATGATATATACCAGCTCTTAAACAAAAGCTTCGTAACCCCTATCGAGCCCGAGGATATATCCCGTCTCGCAAAGGTCCTCGACGATATTCTCGATCACATCGACGATACGGCAAGCAAGATGTATTTCTATGGTATTACCGAGGCGGACAAATACATGATAGAGCTTGCAAAGCTGATCGACGGGCAGACCGGGGAGCTCGAGGTCGCAATAAAGGGAATAAGGAACTTCAAGAACACCGATATGATCGAGGAGAGATGCATCGAGGTAAACCGCCTTGAAAACCTTGCCGATGAGGTTTTGGGAAGTGCAATCCGCGAACTGTTTCTCTCGAACGATGCGATAAAGATCATCAAGAACAAGGACATCTACGAGACACTTGAGATCGCCACCGACAAGTGCGAAGAGGTTGCAAACGTTCTCCTGGATCTCTCGATAAAACATTCCTGATAATTATGGAAATGATGATTATTTTTGCCGGAATTATCCTCGCACTAATGTTTAATTTCGTCAACGGCCTTAATGATGCGGCGAACTCCATCGCAACGGTGATCGCCACCCGGGCGCTTACGCCTCTTCAGGCGGTCGGGATGGCGGCTATCTTCAATATGGTAGGGCCTTTTTTGTTCTCGACCGCCATTGCAAAGATGATCGGCAAAGGAATTGTCGAATCCTCTCTTCTCTCTCCTTCTCTCGTTTTTGCCGCTATGTTCGGTGCTGTCCTGTGGGTATTTGCCGCCTCCCTCTCCGGAATACCTGTTTCAAGCAGCCATTCGCTTGTCGGCGGGGTTCTTGGTGCAGGTATTGCAATGGGCGGGATCAGTGTAATACTCTGGCCGGACCTCTATACCGTTGAGATGCTTGTGCTTTACGTCATTGCCGGAAGTATCCTTGTGACAGTATTTTTTTCTTTACTGCTTGCAATCCTGGGGGAAGAGTGGAGGCGCTACGTTGGTTTCGCTCTCCTCTCCGGAGTCGCAATAACCGTTCCTGCACTGATAATCTCCGGAACTCTCGAGATAAAAGGAATACTTGCAGTGGTGATCTTCATTGTCGTATCACCGGTACTTGGCTTTATCGCCGCATTCCTTCTTGGAATCCTTATCATGAGGCTTCTCCGCAACTCTCATCCGGGCAGGATAAACAGGGGCTTTCGACCTCTCCAGATTCTTGCAGGTGCCTGGCAGTCCGTCGGTCACGGTGCCAACGATGCCCAGAACGCAATGGGAATGATCACGGCGATGCTCTTTGCGGCAGGGATGATATCCGTATTCGAGGTCCCGCTGTGGGTAATCGTTTCCTCATGTGCAGCGATATCCCTTGGAACACTTCTCGGGGGGTGGAAGGTGATCGACAAGATGGCACATAAAATCACAAAAATCCGGCCGTACCAGGGTTTCTCCTCGGCTATGGCAGGAGGTGCCGTTCTCTCCCTTATGACATCATTCGGTGTGCCGGTATCGACTACGCATGCAATCAGCGGCTCTATTATGGGTGCAGGTTCGACGAGAGGTTATTCGTCTGCAGTACGCTGGAACAATGTTAGGGAGATCGTCATGGCGTGGTTTATTACAATCCCTGCATCCGCATTTGTATCGGGAGTAATATACCTGGTGATCAGCATGTATATCATATGATTTTAATTTTCGATCTCACGAAGAAGGAGTTATCTTCATCGGGGATCCAGTGAATATCCTTTTTAATCGTTTTTTGAAAATAACGAATTTTAAGTAGCATTGGTCCCTATTTTCCCTGTATCCTAAAGGTGATTTTTAATGACTGTTAAGCCATTAGTATTCTTATTATTGTTTGTTCTATCTGTCTGCCTGATTTTTGCAGGCGGATGTGTTGGAGAAGAGGACTCTGTGCCGGAAGAGGAGATGGCCGGGGATGCCACTGCCAGACCCGTGAAACCGGTGCCCGGGGAAACTGAATCAGCTCCGGGAGTGGATTACAGCGATCCATACAACTGGCTCTCGCTGCCAGTGACAGAAAAAGAAGTCGATGTCTTCTACGTCTACCCGACCGTAAGCCAGAACGAATCGGGTTCAATGATTATCACTGACGATGTGGACAGGGCCCTTGCACAGGGTATTTTCGAAGCGCAGGCAAGCGTTTACGAATCATCTGCAAATATATACGCACCCTACTACAGGCAGATGTCCACCGGAGTGACAATGACTTCTCCTGACGAGCTTGCAACCGACACTCCCGAGTTCAGGCGTGGAGCTGCCGATGTTCAGGATGCATTCGAATATTACATAGAGAATCTCAACGAGGGGCGTCCGTTCATCATCGCAGGCCACAGCCAGGGGACGATGGCGCTGATTGAACTGATCAAAAATCGTTTTGGCGATGATGAAGAGCTCCGCAGCCGCCTTGTAGCTGCCTATCTTATCGGGTACACTGTAACAGATGAGGATCTCGCCAAAGCCGGGCTTACTGTTGCAACCGGCGCAGCCGATACCGGGGTTGTAGTTACATACAATACACAGTCGCCGGCGTCCGTCGGGGGACCGATGCTGATGGAAGGTGCACACTGCATCAATCCGCTCAACTGGAAGACGGATTCAACCTACGCATCCGCATCAGAAAACCAGGGTGCAAGGTTCTACGACGATTCGACCGGAGAGTTCCTGCGCGAGGTTGAAGATTACTCGGATGCCCGGATCAACATGACTACCGGGGCTCTTATGACAGTAATCCCCGAAGGAGAAGAGCTTGATATAGGTCCGTACCCCGAAGGCGTATACCACCGCTATGACTATGCATTCTGGTACAGGAATCTTGAAGAGAATGTAAAGGATCGCATTGAGGCTTATATTTCCAAAAATTAAACCGACTTTTTTTTAAGCCGCCCGACAATTACTTTTTTGCCTGGGAGAAATTTTGCATTTAAAGATTATCTTCGTTAAAATAGCGGCAGTATTTTTTTAACTGACACTTTTCGCACCTGGGATTTCTCGCTGTGCAGATCGCCCGCCCGTGAGAGATCAACAGGAAATTCATCCTTCCCCAGGCCTCTTTCGGGAGGATCCGGGTAAGATCCTTCTCTATTTTGTCAGGATCCGTATTGCAGGTAAACCCGATTCTCTTTGATACCCTCTTTACGTGGGTGTCGACGGCAATTCCTTCGTCAATTCCAAACGCGTGACTGAGTACGATGTTTGCGGTCTTACGGCCCACACCTGGAAGAGTGGTCAGTTCTTCCATAGTCCTGGGAATTTCGCCTCCGAATTCATTGCAGAGAATCTTTGATGCAGCGATAATGTTCTTCGCTTTCGCCCTGAAAAATCCGGTCTTTTTGATAATCCTCTCCACTTCATCCGCGTCTGCATTTGACAGGGCATATGCATCAGGGTATTTTGAGAATAGTTCCTTCTTTACCGAATTTACCATTAAATCGGTAGTCTGCGCCGAAAGAATTGTCATAATAAGGATCTGGAACGGGTTGTCGAAATCAAGAAAGTTCAGATTTGTATCGTCGGCCAGGTATTCACCTGCAAGGATCGAATATATCCTGCATGCCTCATCCTGCTGCATAAAATAGACCTGATGGGGTAGGGCAGATTCGAACTGCCGTCAAAGCGTCCCAAACGCTCTAGGATGGACCAGGCTACCCTACTACCCCTTTTTACCTAAATAAATGTGTGTTTTTTGTAAAAATAACTGCCGATATTTGTTTATGTTTTTTTCAGGTTATACTAATGGATTCACTCCGTCTGCCGAGACCACACTGCCGTCGAATTTCCCGTCAATAAGTGCCGATTTCAGCTTCTCCGGGTTGCGCCCGTCGATAACCACGAGCGGAATTCCGCTTCTCTTTAACACTTTTGCAGCGACGAGATCGATAACCGTGTTTGATCCGGCTTCCATCCCCGAACCCGAGACAATCGCGAGAAGTTCATCAGGAGAGATCATATCGTATTTGACAGCCGAGGAATTTTTCTTCGGGTCCTCGGAGTATATGCCGTCGACAGAGGTAACGTTGACGAGGAAATCCGCCCCGGTTCTTTCCGCAAGAACTGCCGATACCGCATCCGTTGTCTGTGCAGGGGTCACTCCGCCCATCACTACAATCTTCCCGCTGTCCCCCGCGATGAGGGCGTCGGTATAATTGTCCGGCACCGACCTGAATGCTGCATCTCCAAGAGACCAGATGAGCATAGATGCATTGATCTTCGTAATCATAATGCCGAGTTCGTCCGAGGTGGCTTCATCGATGCCAAGCTTTCTCGCCTCTTCGATATACCGCCGGGCTTCCCCTCCGCCTCCGACAACTACAAAAATCTTGTATTTTTGCGACAGCTCTTTCAGAATTTCAGAAAATTTACTGATATTGCTGGATTCAAGTGACGGGACAAGAATCGAACCACCGACTGACAGAACAATTTTTTTCATTCTGGCTGAATTATTTGACTGCAATACAATATATTTTTTTAATTCAGTCTGTCGATCAATTTCCGGGGGTTTGGACCGCACTGTTCTGTGTTCATTGCCATATCTGAGTTATTCTTTATAAATAAATGAAGATTATTTCCGATTTTCAACAATACATAAAATATTATTCATATCGGTCATTGAATCAATAAGCTAATAAGCTAACCTTTTTAACCTTTTATAATCTGGTGGGTGGAAATGGCCCGAGTCGCAGAATTATATGAAAAACTGGAAATTGGCGCCGTAAGATGCAGGGTCTGCAGCCACAGGTGCAAAATAAATGAAGGCAACAGCGGGATATGTGGTATGAGAGTCAACCGGGGAGGGACTCTTTATGCTGACAATTATGCCAAAGTCGTTGCAGAGGCTTCGGACCCTGTTGAAAAAAAACCTCTCTATCATTTTCTTCCCGGGACAAGGGTCTATTCTCTTGGAGGGATGGGGTGCAACTTCCATTGTTCGCATTGCCAGAACTGGCAGATCTCGCAGGCCCGCCCGGGCACAAGGCTCGTCAGGACCATCCTGCCGCAGGAAGGCGTTCAGAGGGCGCTGATGACGCGGTGCAGCAGCATTGCCTGGACATATAACGAGCCCACAATCTGGCATGAATATGCAAAGGATATGGGCAGCCTGGCAAAGAAGGAGTCTCTTGGGACAATATATGTAACCAACGGCTACATTACCGAGGAGGCGCTCAATGACATCTCGCCTGTTCTCGATGCATTCAGGGTTGACCTGAAATCATTCTCCGACGATTTCTACAGGAATGTCTGCGGAGCACGCCTTCAGCCCGTTCTGGATTCGACAATCCGGGCAAAAGAGCTTGGAATGCACGTCGAGACGGTGACGCTTGTAATCCCGGGGGTAAACGACGGGATGGACGAGATGTCGTCCCTTGTCAGATGGGTTCTTGATAACCTCGGCCCTGAAGTGCCGATGCATTTCACCGGATTTCATCCGGATTACCGGATGACGGACACACCACCCACTCCCGTAAAAACCCTTGAAAAGATCCGCGATATGGCAAGAAGCAGGGGAATCCTTTATTCGTATATCGGGAATGTTCCTTCGCATCCTTATAACAACACTTTTTGCCACGAATGCGGGAACCTCCTTATCGAAAGGAGCGGTTTTTCCGGCAGTATTGTCGGGCTCGAAGAGGATAAATGCAACAGGTGCGGGACAAAAATCCCTGTGGTAACTGATATAAACTAATCAATTCTTCATTTTTATTGTCATGAAACGATCCTTTCTTGCAGACAGGATGCTCGGTACTCTTGCAAGATACCTGAGGTTCATGGACTACGACACGCTCTCGGCAGACACCCTCGAACCCGGGAATACGCGTGAGGACACAATACTTCTTGAGATCGCAGGAAGGGACGGAAGGATGCTTCTTACAAGAGATAAGGAACTCTCGGGCCGCGGGGAGAATTGCGTGTTTCTTGTATCCGGGAACCCGGCAGAGCAGGTCAGACAGCTTGTGGATGAAGGATTGATAGATCCTGCGCTAAAAATCCGGATGCACCGATGCTCTGTATGCAACAATATCTTACGCAAAGCAAGATCCAGCGAGATTGAGGAATGCGACTATGCGCCCAGGGATAAGGCCGGGAAAAAATTCTCATGGTGCCCTGTCTGCGGCAGACTTTACTGGATGGGTTCGCATGCCGAAAATCTTGAAAAGAAACTTAAAGAGATTTCAAAAGAAAAGAAGGAATAAAAT
Source organism: uncultured Methanomicrobiaceae archaeon (assembly GCA_964465295.1). Taxonomy (GTDB): domain Archaea; phylum Halobacteriota; class Methanomicrobia; order Methanomicrobiales; family Methanomicrobiaceae; genus Methanolacinia. The sequence continues at coordinate 8,360 of CAYXKC010000034.1, forward strand.
TAAAAATTACAGCCATCCCTTTTCTTTCCAGTAATCATATTCGTGCGGCCACTCTTCCCTGTTGAAAAGGACGAGGCTCTTCATACGTTCATGCATCTCATTATGGACCGATTCCTGTTCGGGGTATACTCTTTTCTCCGATATCGCCGCGACAAGATCCCTGCCGAGTTCATATGCTGCATTGCAGGCATTTTCAAATGCAACCTCTCCTTCGGCCATTACGGCATACGCCTCTCCAGTGGTGTTTGCACCCATAAAACGGAGCGTATCGTTCATGTAGCCGCATACGAGGTCGGCATTGGAGCCTCCTGCAGTGGAAACCGAAAAACCGTACTTTCCATGAAGCATCTGGCAGTGGACCACATCCGGCATCCTGTCAAAGAGTGTTTTGAGCTGTGCAGTTACCGAATTGATATATACCGGAGATCCAGGGATTATCCCGTCGCTTTCAAGAATCATATCCAGGATCTCTTCATAATCGTCCCCGTGTATGCAGGTGCCTGTCGAATAGCACGTACCGCATCCTGTACAGTAACTGATATCCTTTTTTGTGATGTCAATTAATGACGTCTCTGCACCTGCATCGGCCGCTCCCCGCAATGCAGAGTCTATCAGCCTGTATGTATTGCCAGTTTTTCCTCTCGGGCTCCCGAGTACTGCAACAATCTTCACATTACATCTCTTGAGATCAACACTTCCAGCTTATAGTCGGTGCCGCATTCTCCATCCAGTTCGACTGTAAAGGCCTGGTGGTCTCCCGGCTCAATCTTTTCAAAGACACGGCTCATGGTGTCCGATACGGCCCCTGTCGAAGAGTCCACGAGGTTGCACCTGATTACGACATTTTCGGCAAGCGTTTTACCGCTGTTTATGATATCTACGTTTGAAACCCTGTAACAGCTGCCATCCGACCTGAAATGCTGTACCGGTATAGTGGCGGTATATGTGAGCCCGCCGGAATAATTGTCCTGGCCGCCAGTGTTCTGTGGTTTCTGCAGTGGATTCAGACTGGTGTTTAGATCCCCCGTACATCCTGAAGAAATAACAAGAAGAACTATCGCACATGCAATAAAGAAAAACTTTATCTTCATTTTACAAACTCCCATGTAACATATGGTAATACGTGATAATTTATATATTTCTAATCAACCGGATCGGTTTATCAATTATTTCTGCCAAATGGAAAATGGGAGAGTGAGATTATTACTATCGGTTCAATAATTCTTGCAGGAGGGGTTGGAACAAGACTATGGCCTCTTTCAAGAGAGCAGTATCCCAAACAGTTTCTGAAATTAAACGGCAGATCACTGTTCCAGGATACATATACCAGAGCTTTGAAGATCTCTGCACCTGAAGAGATTGTCGTTGTAACTCATGAAAATTTCAGGTTTCATGTAAAAAACCAGGTAGAAGAGCTCGGTTATTCAATAGCCGACGATATGATATTACTGGAGACAGAAGGGAAAAATACTCTTCCGGCGATAACCTGGGGTGTTTTTGTCCTAAACAACACCTTCGGCAATATTCCTGTTGCAGTATTCCCAAGCGATCATCTCCTCGATGAAGAGGCGATGGGTATCATAAAAGACTCTGCCGGACTTGCAGAAGACTATCTCGTAGTGTTCGGGATCAAACCCACAGCCCCATATACCGGATACGGGTATATCAAACCCGCTGACCCGCTGGACGGCGGATTTTCTGTAGATGCCTTTAAAGAAAAACCTGGTTGTGATGCTGCAGAACGGTATGTCAATTCAGGTTATCTCTGGAACAGCGGAATGTTTCTCTTCACCCCCGAAGTCTTCTTCGATGAGCTGAAAAAGCATATCCCCTCCATCTTCAGGGCATTTGACTGTGATAATCCCGATTATTCATCAGTTGATCCCGTATCTATCGATTACGGCCTTCTTGAAGTGTCGGGCAGGGTTGCGGTTGTTCCTTTGGAATTAAAATGGAGCGATCTCGGGAGTTTCAGGTCACTTTACGACAATTCGGAGAAGGACGAATCAGGCAACTCCGGCGATGCGGAATTTATCAGTTCAGAGAATAATCTTGTCTATTCCAAAGGCCGCAAAGTTGCTGTTTTGGGAATGAAAAATACTGCGGTAATCGATTCGGGGGATGCGCTTTTAGTCTGTAACCTCGACAACACCGAGTCGATCAGGGAGCTTGTAGAAATATACAAAAAACGGGGGGATGATATCGTCAGCTATCATCTTACGGTTCACAGGCCCTGGGGTTCTTATACCGTTCTCGAATCAAAGAACTTCTTCAAGATAAAAAGGGTCACTGTTAATCCCATGAATTATCTCTCCCTGCAGCTGCATCACCACAGGAGTGAACACTGGATAATCGTCAGCGGAACGGCAGAGGTCAGGCTTGGAGACGAGGTAAAAAAATTATCAAAGGGTGAAAGCACGTTTGTCGGGGAAGGAGTTCTTCACAGGCTCGGAAATCCCGGCAGGATTCCTCTTGAGGTAATCGAAGTCCAGATTGGAGAATACCTGGAAGAGGATGACATCGTCAGGTTTGATGATGATTATGGGAGGGCCTGATCCCAAAAATTATTGTTCTTTTGGTCCCAATCCCAGGGTGTCCGCTTTTTTGATAAAGAAATAACCGGCTGTCAGTGCGAATACGACCACGCCGATGCCGAAAAGCACATCGTTCGTTATTGTAAGGGGGTCGATTATTATGATCTTTCTTGCAACCGCAATTATTGCAAGGATAATAACGATCTCAACCTGTATCTTCCTGTTTTCGAGGAAGGATTTGATCGTCTCCATAAGTTCAAGTCCGATCAGGATCAGCAGGAAGAATTCGAATGCCGCAAGTATTCCTTTTGTCTCCAGTTTCAGTAAAGAGTCGTCAAAGAAAAGGGCAACAATAATCAGGTATGCCAGTTCGTATGTTGAAAAGATCAGTATCGCGATTAAAATCACCATCAATATGAGGTAGATCACCATTTCGACGTCGGTGATAATCTTAACAACTTTTTTTTCCATTTCAATCCTTTTTATCGGTCTGTAACTATTTATTTTAATTGTTTTTTATTTTGATTCCGGATTTTTGCAGGTTATCCGGCGTACTCCCCGGGTCATTGGAAAGCTGTTACTACTCATAAAGAAAATATTCCTGTACAGGTATGGCCCGGAAAAAAAGTACGGCAGGAGAGATCGGTCCGGCCCTTCCCGAAGGGGTCCCGGGAGGTTTTGATGTAATCGGCGATATCGCCGTGGTCGCAATACCTGAAGAATTCCGTGAGCATTACGTTGATATTGCCGCTTCAATAATGAAGGGCAGAAAGAACATCCGGACGGTTCTCAACAGAACAAAACCAGCCGAAGGCGACTTCAGGATCCCGGGATATGAATTGATCTGCGGAGATCCCGGTACGGTTACGGTTCATAAGGAATCCGGTTTTGCATACATGCTTGATCTCGGGGACACTTTCTTTAATCCCAGGCTATGTACCGAGAGAATGAGGGTTTGCGGGATGGCAGATAAGGGAGAGAAGGTCCTGGTCCCCTTCGCCGGAACGGGTCCTTTTGCAATTCCTGCAGGAGCCGGGGGGGCCCGGGTATATGCGGTGGAGGCCAATCCTTCCGCCTGCCGGTGGCTTCGGAAAAATATTATCTTAAATCGTGCGGGAGATAATGTCGAGGCAATTCTTGGCGATGCAAGGCGTCTTCCTGATATGTTCAATACTGAATTCGACCGGGTGATCGCCCCCGCACCTTACAGCTTCGACGATTATTTTTTCACTATTGCAGAGCTTGTAAAGAAAGGAGGCTTCATTCATTTTTACACCTTCAAACGTCCTGCAGAGATTCGCGGGATCGAAGAAAGATATGAGGGGGCCGGATTTTTGGTTATTAACAGAAAACCCTGCGGCAATGTCGCAAAGGGCGTTTCAAGATGGGTATTCGACCTGAAAAAGAGATAAATTGCATATGAATGCCTTACACGTTACGCCTCTTTAAAACCGTGATTCAAAAGAAGTGACTGCCCGTCTGCAGAACTGATCCCGTTTATACTGTTGTATACCAGAGGATTTGAGCGATTCAGGTGCTCTGCATAATCCCCCGCCATTACCGGGGAATCAGGTGTTGTTTTTAATGGATCGAGTATCAACCAGCCTTTTTCTGTCAGGACCTCTGCAAATTTGTGATCGTAACCATGAAGGATTACGAACCGCGACGGGGCTTTGAGTGTCCTGTTAACAAGTAGCGATACGGATTTTGCATATTCGCTGCAATTCCCCCTGCCGTCGGCGGCTGTTAATTTATCAAGGCCGTTCATCCCGAAGAGATAGTGATAAAGAAGAAGATGAAAGCCGTATACTTCATTTTCCGGATATATCGATCTTACAGGGACAGGATTCCTGATATCGTTTCTGCAGGAGGAAAAAGAATCAAGATATTTTTTTGAAATATTCCATGCAATAGTGGAGACCTCATCTCCTGCCTTATTTTCGCCGGAGGTAAAACTTCCGTATTCGTTTTCTACTGCATTGTAATCGTATTCCACAGAGGCGATAAATGTGGCCTGGGGGGCCAGCCACAGGATTATGATTACTCCGGCAATCGACAGGATGCTGCTTTCTCCTTTCACGTACCCGACAAGGAGAACGATCCAGACAGGGATGAGCAGCGAGATTTCAACAGCAATTGCAAGAGTGAGTATGTGAACCGCAGGATAAATTATCAGGATATGCTGCAGGAGGAAGATGGCATAGGCTGATACGATTAAAGCCGCGACAAAAAGAAGAATCAGGATCAGGAGCCGGTATACCTGCCTGTCATTTGATAGAGTTGATTGCGGCATTCGCTACCCTGTAACGAATTATATCTTCAATCTTATTTTTCTTTTACATATCGGCAACAGGGTGATAAAAAGAGGTTAGCCGAGTCTTGATTTAAAGTCCCCGTAACCGAAGCTCCGGAGTACTTCAATCGAATTATTTTCCGAATCCCACATAAGAATATCCGGAAGCCTGATCCCGTTGAACGTGGTGTTCTTGACCATTGTATAATGAGCCATATCGGTAAATGCAAGTTTATCACCGGGATTCAGCTCGATGTCAAAAGAATAGGTCCCTATATCGTCGCCGGAAAGGCAGCTTGGCCCGCCGAGCCTGTAGGTGTACCCTTTTTCCCCCGGATTGCCTGACCCGACAATATACGGGCGGTATGGCATCTCGAGGACATCCGGCATATGGGCGGTTGCAGAGGCATCGACGATGGCAATCAGGCCATCATTTTTCTTTATATCTATGACCTCGGTAATCAGCCATCCTGCATTTAATGCACATGCCTCTCCGGGCTCGATATAGACATCGGTGCCCCAAGTTTTCTTAAACTCCCGTATTAGATCGATGAGAAGTTCCGTGTCATAGTCTTTTCTCGTGATATGATGCCCGCCGCCGAAGTTGACCCACTTCATCCCGTCGATATACCGGGAAAAACGCTCTTCAAAGGCTGCCAGCGTTCTTTCAAGTGCATCGGCGTTGTTCTCGCAGAGTGCATGGAAGTGCAGACCCTCGATCCCTTCGAAATCGAAAATTTCAAGTTCTTCCGCCTTTATGCCGAGTCTTGAACCCGGGCGGCACGGGTTATATATCGCTGTCTCCACTTCACAATGTTCCGGGTTTACCCTGAGGCCGCAGGATACTCTCTTTTCAGATGACAGGACTGCCTTTTTATGCCTCTCCCATTGAGACAGGGAGTTGAAGGAGAGATGTGAACACATTCTGATATACTCCCCGATTTCTGAATCCTTGTATGCGGGAGAGAACGCGTGAACTTCTCCGCCGAACTCTTCAAACCCGAGTCTTGACTCATCAAGGGAGCTGGAACAGGTGCCCGAGTAGTATCCGCTTATTTCAGAAAAGACTCTCCATGCCGAGAAGGCTTTGAGGGCCAGAAGTGCTTTGCATCCGCTTCTCTCTGCAACATCGGAGATAATCTCACCGTTGTTTTTAAGTGCGGAGAGATCCAGGAGGTAGCATGGTGTCCTGATTCCCGAGAGGTCCGGAAGCAACTCCGTCCTCTCGTGGCTTAGATCGATCTTACTCTTCATATCTCAAGGTCCTTTATATTCCAGGGAAGCCCTCTTTCTCCAAGCTCATCAAGGAAAGGAACAGGGTCGAACTGTTCGACATTCCAGACCCCGGGTTTTTTCCATATGCCCCGGAGGTACATCTCGGCACCGAGTGCGGCAGGGACTCCGGTTGTAAAGCTTACTGCCTGGGCGCCTACCTCATTGTGCGTCGTTTCATGCTCGCAGATATTGTATATGATCTTTTTAACTCTTCTGCCGTCTTTGAGTCCTTCAATAATGCAACCGATGCTGGTCCTGCCCGTATAACCGTCAGAGAGGGATGAAGGGTCGG
>CAYXKC010000035.1:0-14535 GCA_964465295.1 uncultured Methanomicrobiaceae archaeon
ATCTTTGCAACGAGCTTCTTTCGGTCCGGATCGCTGATGAAGAATATCGCCTGCGTGATCACAACCGCATCATAGCCGCTGCCGGGGGCATCCCTCATATCCCCCTCAATAAACTCCACACCTGATAGCGCCGGCTTTGCGGATGCCTTCTTTATCATCCAGGCATCAGAATCCACACAGGTCACCTGCGCACCCGGGCATTTCGAAACGATGATCTCAGTAAGAATTCCGGTGCCTGATGCAAGTTCAAGGATCTTCTTATCGTCACTATGAATAAAATCAAGAACCGTACCGTAGAATGCCTCGTAATATGGAACGCATTTCCGGGCGATTTCATCATAATCCCCTGCCCCTGTCATAAAAGAAGAACGCCCCGACCCCATATAAAACAAACCATCGGCTGCAATATTGCCAGGCATATAGTGCCTATATATTAAAATAGGGATTATAGCATCTATTTCGGTCAGGTTTAACTAAAAGCACACAGAATTTCATCTGCCGGTCTCCGGCAGGAATATTGGAGATGAGAATACTAAGATGCGAGGTGTGCGAATGCCCATGCACTCTCAATATGCTCGAAGACAAGCCTCCCGCCTTCTGCCCGGTTACAGGAGAGAAGGTCCAGTGGGTCCTGGTAAATAAGAAATGGACTCAAAGAAGAGTTGCAGAGCAGAGTGAACAAACTGTAAGAATGTAAATATACCTCCAAAAAAACCTCTAAAAACCCTTAAAAAAGATATGAAGGATTTACATAAAATCCGCAAGGCCCATCTGTTTCTCAGGCGGCTCGCCGAAGGTGGAGAGGACCGCCATTGAGAGCACCTCCACCCTCTGGCGGGTATATTCCGAGACATTATAATCTTCACACATCTTCTGCGACATCTCCAGGTACTTCTTGACCGAGCCCTCGTGGACTGTCGGGATCACCTTGTTTCCGCACCTGCACTTGCCTGACAAGGGCATCCGCCTGTACTTCGAGTTGCACTTGGTGCACCGCATCGACTGTTTTGAGAAAGAATTCAGGTTACCCATAATATCGCGTATAAAATGTGTATTGAGCACCCTCTCCGCAACATCGCTCTCGTCCACAGCACGGATGATCCTCCCGAGCTCAAGCTCGGCCTCGAGTTTGTCGGTCATCGATTTGAGCGTGTTATATGACGAGATAAGCGGTCCGGCAGAGATATCGGATGTGTCGTGGGTGAACATAATCCCTTCATACTGCCCGGGGGTTCCGAGGCGGAGGGCGACGTGATCGATCTTCTTATCGAGATCCTTCGGGTGCGTATAATCCAGTGCGGCAAGATAAAGCTCCAGAGGGTAGGAGGAACATGCATCGACGTTGTGGCACTCCCCGTCGACCTCCGCAGGATCGATCCTGCTCGTTAAAACGAGCGGTGCATCCATCGAACCCCCCCTCGTCTCGGGAAGGAAAGATTTGGAGAAATTGATAAGTCCGTCAAGCAGCAGCATCACGCAGTCCTCATCACCATCGCACTGGCCGGTGAAAATTCCGTTTGCAGGAAGGTTGTGATCCTGGTCGACTGTCAGGCAGAATACATAGTCATCTGCCGATTCGAGAATCTCGCGCCTGGCGATTCTGTCGGTAATCATTGAAGTTCCTTCAAAGACGGGAACAAAGTCACCTTCTTTCAGCTCGAGTGCCTTTATCCTCCGCTGGTAGGCGATATCGCAGACGAGCATCGTATGCTCCGGGGTTACCGTGACCGACCTTCCCCTCGCGGTCTCGAACCGGATAAGTGTAGCAGGCGATTTATGAACAGAAACCGACGTAACCCTCCTCATCCTGACAGCCCCCGAAACGTCCAGTGAATGAACCCAGAAGGTTTTTTCAGGTGTCGAATAGTAAGTCCCGACAAGATCGAAGTTCGTATCGGAGATATCAAAATTCTCGAGAACGAACTTCCTAATCGGAAGCGTCTCCCACTTTTCGTTGTCAAAGACAGTTATCTCCGTCTCTCCCTCGAAGCAGTTTCTCCTCTTTGCGGCGTGGAAGTACGGGTGGCCGTAACCGACATGGGCCTTTGAAAAGCCGAGAAGTCTGACAAGAACCCCTGCGCTCGTATGCGGGGCAAGCCCCATGAGGAGGGTTCCGACGAGGTCCTCCCTCTTATCTGCATTATAGTAGGCGGGAAGATCGTACAGCCTCGCAAGCGTCTCGTCTACGAACTTCGAGACCTTCAACAGCCATTCCCCACAGTCGCCGGAGACAAGAATGTCCTGGCATTTAAGTTCGAGGATCTGGTCCTCTGACTCGAGGGGATTCCCGTAGACATCCTTCTCATATCCAAGCCCGATCAGCCTATCAACCGGGGTTCCAATCTCGCGGGGCCTGAAATGGGTCAGTGGAAGATCGATCATGTCATAGCGCATCGTCCCGTCCTTGAATACATAGAGCTCGTATATCGCCCGGAGAACGGCCTTTTCAAGCGGCTCGGCGCATCTCTCCTTTGACATCATCCCCTTTACGCCCTTTACAAGCTTGGGTTCCATATCTCTAATCATCCCGAGCTTCTTTAAGGCGTTGTCATACTCCTCACGGACGTCTATACGGACCTGCTGGCTGCATACGCCCTCCATTCCGCATAACGGGCATTTACCGTCGACAATGTTCCGGCCGCATTTCGGGCATACATACTCGGGCTCGGTATGGGTCCCGCATTCGCAGATGTTTTTGAATGTTATTTTTTTGCACGACGGGCACCTGCGCAGGCCCATCTCTGCCGTTATCATCCCGCCCTTTCTGTTCTCCTTCGACTTCGACGCCTCCTGGAACGAACGCCTCGAACCACCCTCATTGCCGACAGGGAAGAGGCCGTGGGGAGGAGGATTCATCTTACGCTCCTTCGACTTGCCGGGCCGCCCCATCCTTCCGCCGATCCTCGTTCCGGCCTTTGAACGCATCTTAAAGCCTGATAGATGCGATGCAGCCTCAAGTCCGTCCCTGCATTCAGGAAGGCTCTCCCGGCTCTCCCTGGCAGAGAGATTCATCGTCAGCCCGAGGCATGCGAGGAAGACGACCGGCGAATCTATGACAATCCTGCCTTCCCTGACCTTATGCGGAAGCAGCAGAATCTCGAGTCTCTCCTTAAGCGGGAAATCCCCGGGAAGGAAGAGCTTTCCACCTGAGACCTCCCCGCTACCGGCGACGGCGTCCGAGAGGGCAGCGACATCGTCGCAGGAGAGATCGTCCCAGATGTACGTATAATCCGGGTGGAGGTACTTTCCGGATACAGCCATCTCAATGGCCTCCATCTCATTCTCAGGCCGCTTCTCACCTCCTTCCAGCATCCACCACTCATGGCAGTAAGATGGAGGAATGAGATTGTGATTGTTCTCCAGGAACTCCCCGAATGAGACCATCATCTCACCGACGTCGAGGATTCTTTCAACCTGGGGGCCGAATTTCAGGGCATCCTCAATCGTATCTATCCTCAGGACGTCCCCGTTTGAAAGGCGGACGGTGGGACCCTCGATAGTGTCGACAGGGACTACACCTGCCGCCTTCCCGGGGCGCTCGACCTTCATCTGCGTCCCGACCGCAAGGAAATTTCCAAGTATATGCAGAGTTGCCGGGTTGAATCCCGCAGCCGCAAAGCCTGTATTGCGGGATCTTCCGTATCTCAGCCTGAATCCCCCGGGTTTCATGGGGTAGGAGAATACCGGCCGCCCTCCGATAAGATCCCTGATATACTTGTCCTTGGGTTTTAAGCAGAATTTTTCCTCCTTTTCTTCCTCATCACCGGTTGAGGTTGTTCCCCCGGATACCAGCTTGTCGAGCCATTCCCAGCCGTCCATCTTCACCTTGCGGACGACCTTCTGGATCTTCGGCGCCTTTAAGCCCATCCCCTCTGCAACGACAAGCGCCATACCACCCCTTACGGTGTTGGTCTCTATCCTTTCCAGGTTCCTGTAACCCGAGACCTCCACCCTCTCGGTCGGCTCGCCCTCGATGCACACGGGGCAGTTTCTTATTATATACCGGAGATCGTCATCGGACGGCAGGTACTGGAGACTTACGATATTGTTGTATTTTTTTATCTCCTCCACATACCTCTCCACCTCCTCGTCCCTCGGGACAAAGGCCGCCATGCCGAGTCCTTTTCGTACATAATCCCCTACAAGGACCGAAAGAGCCTGGGCGGTTCCTCCTGCACTTCGGATCGGCCCTGCATAGTAGATTTTCAGGTAATCTGTCCCGTCGTCGTTCCTGCCGATAGCGATCTTTCCAAGGCCCTCTGTCGGTGCCGCGACCACGCCTTCGGTGAGGAGCGCCATGGCCGTTCTTATTGCATGATCGAGTATCTCCTCAATGGTCTCCTCGCCGAACTTTTTGGCAATGAAATCGTCGCCTATCTTAAGAGCGACCTCCTCTCGGGACATGCTCTCGCCAAGCTCCCTGAGCCTTGCAGCAACACCTTTTATTTCGAGAAGGGCCTCAACCCTGTCGGCAAGATCGTTTGCAACAGGAATTTCGACATCGGTTTTGGGGTCGATCCCCTTAATACGCGCCTGCCTGGCAACTCCGATTGCTGATTCAAGCTGCTCCTGGAGCGATTTAAAATAGGAATCCATCTCCGGCGAGGTCTGCATATTCTATTATTCTGCAGGCACCGGTATAATCCATTTGGTAAGTTACACCAGATCAATCAGACAGTGTGAAATAGGAGCGGCCAGATATATCTTTTAAACAAGGGAGAAGGGTTTTCATATGTTTAACGTACGTGCATTTTCACTCGGCAAGGCTCATGAGGAGGTTATCAAGACCATCCTGAAGCACGGGAGATACCTGGTCACTGAAGATGGAGAAAAGACTATCGAACTTCCCGAACCCTTAAACATTCACGTTAAAAACCCTTTTGAGGACTATATGATAAGTCCGTTCAATATGTTCGGCGAAGGGGCGATGAACCAGTATGTGTCCGACCTCTTAAACGGGACAGAAAACGATTTCGTTTACACCTATCATGACCGTCTGTTCGATTATCCTGTAGGCGCTGAAGAGATCCACGGCGATGGCGACGGAAAAGGTATCGACCAGGTGGAATATATCGTCGAAAAGCTCAAAACAGAACCCAACTCCCGCCGTGCAGAGGCGATAACGTGGTTCCCGGTAAAGGATACGGAATCAGCCAACCCTCCCTGCCTCCAGAGGATGCAGTGTTTCGTACGTGACGAACTGCTGAATATGCATGTCGAGTTCAGGTCAAACGACATGCTCTCCGCACTCGGGGCGAACATGTACGCCCTTGTACACCTCCAGAAGACGATCGCAGATCGTCTCGGGGCGGGTATCGGCTGGTATTCGCACACCTCAGTCTCTGCCCATATCTATCATATAAGAGACCACGAGGAATTGATGAAATATGTAAAAGGGCTCGGGCTTGAGGCCGATCTTAAACATTACGAGTCTTCAGAGCATATAAAAATATAAAAAAAAAATTTATTTTAAAATTTATTCGCCTCTAAGGACCTTCTCCACTGCTTCAGGCTCGCTTGATCCCATCCTGTGAAGCGTCAGTATTGCGCACCTCTCCACGATATCGTCCGATAGTTCTATCAGCTCCTTCAGGGAGGCGATTGCAGGTTCGCCGACCCGAATTAGTGCGTTTGAAGCATATCCCCGGACTACTTTATCGTCGCCCGAGAGCATCTCGATCAGGACATCGACTGCAGGTTCGCCGATAGTCCCAAGAGCGGCGGCGGCATATTTCTTTACATCTCCTGAAGGGCTCTCCTTCATTAGTTTTGCCAGCGGGCCGACAGCAGCGACCCCGATCCTGGCAAGTGCTGATGCGGCATACCACATCGAATCTTTGTCCCCGGCTGCTTCCATGAACTCACAGAGGAGAACTGCAGCAGGCTCACCGCATCCCCCGAGAGATTCGACAGCCCCTCGTCTCTCCTGGAGATTTCCGTTCTCTATCCGGTCTATATAACATCGAATCTCCTCTTCAGTACACATAATAATTCAGGTAAAACCCGATTATTCTTATAGCTATCAGATTTTGTTACGGGCATTACAGGTGCACCAGATCGGCATTTTTCACACTCCGGCGCGAATTTATTTCATCTCTCCATCCATATCATTTAACGATTAAAATGCGAAGCGACGAAGCAAAATCGGGTTATGCAAGGGCAGCCAACAGGTCCCTGATACGGGCGCTCGGGATCTCCGACGGCGAGATGGACAAGCCCTTCATCGGCATCGCAAACTCGTGGAACTCGGTTGTTCCGGGGCATCTCCATCTCAGGATGGTCGGGGAGCGTGTCCGCGAGGGTGTTGCGGCAGGAGGCGGAACGGCCTTTGAGTTCAATACAATAGGAATCTGCGACGGGATCGCGATGGGCCACGAGGGAATGACATACTCCCTGCCATCGAGGGAGAACGTGGCAGACGCGGTCGAGCTAATGATCCAGGCCCACAGGTTCGACGGTCTTGTCTGCGTATGCACCTGTGACAAGATCGTCCCCGGAATGCTTATGGCCGCAGTGAGGTGCAACATACCTGCAATCGTTATCACAGGCGGGAATATGCTCCCAGGCCACCTGCACGGGTGCGATATCTCGCTTACCGACGTCTTTGAGGGTGTAGGGAAGGTCGCTGCCGGGAAGATGAGCGATGAGGAGCTGACAGAGCTCGAGAAGGCGGCAATGCCCGGGTGCGGCAGCTGCCAGGGGCTTTATACGGCAAACACCATGGCCTGCATGACCGAGGCCATGGGAATGTCGCTTCCCGGGTGTGCGGCCGTCCCTGCAGTTGACGCAGAAAAGATGAGACTTGCATACGAGACGGGCGAAAGAGTGATGGAGCTTGTAAAGAAGAACATCCGCCCACGTGATATCGTCACCCCCGAGAGCATGAGGAATGCAATCCGTGTCGATATGGCCCTCGGCGGATCGACGAATACCGTACTTCATCTAATGGCGATTGCAGAGGAGGCCGAGATCCCGTTCAGCCTGGATGAGTTCTCCGCAATCGGCGAGCAGGTGCCCCATATATGCTCGATGCAGCCAGGCGGACCGCACTCGATGCAGGCACTCCACCGTGCAGGAGGAATTCCGGCGGTATTTGCAAGGCTCCTTCCGCTTCTCTCCGATACGATGACAGTTTCCGGAAAGACGGTAGGGGAGATCGCAGGAAATGTCGGTTACATCAATGGAGATGTAATCAAAACGACGGAATCGCCTGTTCACGAGGCAGGCGGACTTAGAATATTAAAGGGCACTCTTGCACCCGACGGCGCTGTGATTAAATGTTCAGCAGTAAATGAAGACATGTGGGTGCACAGCGGGCCTGCAAGGGTCTTTGAGAACGAGAAAGAGGCGATGGATGCAATTCTCGGCCGGAAGATCAAAGAAGGCGATGTGCTCATCATAAGAAACGAAGGGCCGATCGGCGGACCGGGTATGCCAGAGATGCTCTCCCCTACCTCGGCACTGATGGGAATGGGTTATACGAAGGTCGCCCTGATAACTGACGGAAGATTCTCGGGCGGGACAAGAGGACCGTGTATAGGTCACGTTGCACCCGAAGCAATGGCAGGAGGGCCAATCGGGCTTGTGGAAGAGGACGATACGATCGAGATAGATCTCCACGAAAGAAGGCTAGATCTTGCTGTAAGCCTGGAAGAGATCGAAAAGAGACGGCAGGCCTACACTCCCCCGAAGAGAGAGTTAAAAGGCGTTCTAGCACGCTATGCAAAGACGGTCGGACAGGCGGACAGAGGCGCCGTCCTGAAATAATTTTTTTTGGATATTCATCCCTGGATTTACAGAATAAAGAGAGGGATAGGTTTCCCCTTTCCCCCTGTCAGGGTTTATGCCCATGAAAAAGGGCATCCCAAATTCAAGGCATCAGCATATCTTCAAGGATTTCGGCGGCAAGCCGTACATACCGGATACAGTATACCCTCGCCTGTTTTTCCTCCGGTACTAACTTTACTGCTTCAGGATCATTAATGTCGTAACCGAGCAAATCGCGGCACATGATAGCTTCCGCCTCTTCTGAAAAACGCCTCTTAAACTCCCTTGCAAGTTCATAGGTCTTCTTCTTTACAATCGCTGCATCACCACTGTCGTTTACGGAGAGTGCAATTGCCATTACACCCCCGGAAACGGCCCCGCACGTCTCACCCGTAGCCATACCGCTCCCGAACCCTCTTGCAATCCTCCTTGCAGTGCCGGTTTCCCCGCCGAAGTCCCCGGCAAATGCAAGGATTACTGACTGTGCGCAGTTCAGACCGCTCTTAAAATTTTCCTCTGCAATATCCGCCTTTTGCATGCAGAGTCATATGCGGCGATTATATAGAATATTTCCTGACAGTGCAGGGGAAGGCGCAAGAGTTTTATTTTCCGGGCTGTTATTATCGGACATGACATCATATCCCGGGAGGAACGAAGTTAAGTCGAAGACCGAGGCATTGTTTCAAAAATGTTCGCTGGAACAGTTTACAGATATGGAAAAAGAGCTGATTAAACTGGGTTATGTCCAGCGGGGAGCGGATCCTGCTTCAGCAGAGTTTTATCACGGGGGTGCAGGACTTCTTCTCGATATCGGGTTCGAAGAAGATGGTCTTATCCACTCGTACGAACTGTTAACGACCGAAGAGATGAAGGAAAAACAGAGAAAATTCCGCTGGTGACTTTAATCGGGATTATGTCTCCAGCGTTTCAGGGGTGGAAACAGTCCTGACATCATCTAGAGAGCGTCTTCGTATGTGACCAGCCCGCTCTCTGCCATACGCTCTGCGCCGGTATCCTTCATCTCATTCAGGGTAACAGCAGGTATTATTCCTGCCATCTCGGAAGAGTTGACAGGTACCGGCCAACCATCACCCTTGCCTTTGCGACAGGCATCCCGAGATGCTCTGCCATCATAGGCGCATACTTATCAGCAGCCTCGTCCTTTGTAAGACAGGGTTCTGTAAATGCACCCTCCCTGTAACAGTGGATACAATAAACCGGACTCTTCGAACCGTCTGTTTCTGTTCCGAGATCCTCTTCATTTACAAGAGGCATTCCGCAGCTTTCACACATTTTAATCTCTCTTCCTGCCCATCTTTTAAGGCATGAAAGTTGTTCTCTGGCAAATTCCACAGCCTTTTGCTGGGGGATATCATACATCTGTGACATTATCGCCCCGCCCTTTTCAGCCATCTTGTCGATTGTGATCCCGGGTTCGGTGAAGTTCCCGTCACGATAACAGTAGGTGCAGTAATCCTTCGATCTGCCGCCACCTGCCTCTGTTCCAAAGTCCTCTTCCTTTGCCATCGGCATACCGCAGCTCTGGCATGTTTTCATCATATTGTTTCCCATATCAAATCCTCCATGGATCTGTCCTGCGGCGATCGCCGCTTCATATTACGGTTATTCCTGCGGATAATAAAGAGGTGCTGCATGCAGTGAAAGTGCAGATCTATGGAAATATTTACAAAAAGGGTCATAAAAAGAGTCGCTGCCGGCCGGTTTTACATAATGTTTAAATTGATATTTCCATATTAATGATTTCACACAGTCTTTGAATAAGCATCACCGGTCTCACCTGCGATACTTAAACATATGTGATATCCTTAGATACTCGTCTTCGGATAGCCTTTTTGAGGACTTTTCATAGATCACGTACTCACCTCCTGTTTTGTTCTAATCCTGAATCTGTTGTTTGGTTGTTATAAGGTAAACCCTGAAAAGATTGCACTCCGCGAGAAATTTAAAAACCGCCCTTGCAGATAACAATAAGAAATTATTTTTAATTCTACTGAAAAACTGATTCATGAAAATTCCCTCCAAAGAATCTCCGGGTGAAAGTTACGGACTTTTGATCCTTGCAATTTCGCTCGCAATATTCATGTCCTCGATCGACGGGACCATCGTCAACATCGCACTTCCGACGATATCTGAGTCTTTCGACATCTCTACAAGCACGGTCAGCTGGGTGGCGACCGCATATCTTCTCGTAATGGCGGGATGTGTATTGATATTCGGAAAGATTTCAGACATTATCGGTTTTAAGCGAATATTTCTCTCAGGCTTTATTGTATTTACAGTCGGATCGTTCGCCTGCGGCTTCCTCCCCGACATTCTAAATTCGTTTGCATCGCTCGTAGGATCAAGGATCTTTCAGGGGATAGGAGGTGCAATGATTACCGCTATCGCCCCCGCAATGGTCACGGCCTTCATCCCGATGAAGATGAAAGGAAAGGCGATGGGAATAATTATGACTGTCGCTGCGCTGGGAATGGCGATCGGGCCGACAGTCGGTGGCATTCTGACACAATACCTCTCGTGGCACTGGATATTCTTCATCAACGTGCCCATAGGAATAGTCGCGGTACTGCTTGGTGCAAAGGTAATTCCATCCTCCGTAACAGGCAAAGACAGGGAATTTTCCGGGTTTGACAAAAAAGGCGCACTCCTGATATTTACAGGTCTTGCAACTCTTCTCTTTGCAATATCCGAAGGCCAGGAATTGGGGTGGACATCCCCTTCAATAATCGTCACCCTGATTATCGCGGTAGTCTCCCTCGCTTATTTCGCCATAAACGAACTGAAGGTAAAAGAGCCGCTTCTTGAACTCAGGCTCTTTAAGAATAGAAATTTCTTCATATCCAACCTGCTGTTTATCCTCGTTTTCTTAAGTTTTTCCGGGATTAACTACCTGCTGCCGTTCTATCTTGAATATGTGCAGGGATTTGACTCGTCCACTGCAGGGCTTATTCTTACATCGCTCTCGTTCGCAATGATGATCGCCGGACTGATCGCCGGCTCACTCTTCAACAGGACGGGCGGAAGGCCGCTCATTATTGCAGCAGGATTCGTAATCCTTGCCGGATACTATTTCATCATGCACCTTCATGCCGATACCACCACAGCGTTCGTTATCGGCTGCCTCATGCTCATCGGTTTCGGACTTGGTATGATGGTAACACCAATATCCAATATGGTCCTTAACTCGGTCGCAAAACAGTACCAGGGGATGGTATCGAGCCTTACAAGCCTCGAGAGATTCGCACCGCTGACGATAGGCATCGCGATATTCAACCTCATCTTCCTGCAGGGGATTGCACTTATTGCAGAGCACAAAGGGGTAACATCCGGGGCGCCGGCAAATATCAAACTTGAGGTCCTCTCTGCAGGTTTCGACCTTGCCTTCTTCGGCGCCTTCATACTGGGTATAATCATACTGCTCCTGTCACTCATTGTAAGGCAGGAGATCCACCCTGACTATCTTGAAGAGGACAGGGAAGCGGAAGCATTTGCAGGAATGCTCTGAATAACTATTTTTTTATAATCTCCACCGTATGATTTCCTGAAATCTCATAACTCTCGCTTGCGACTCTATAGCTGTCCGATGACGCTATATCATCAAGGATCTTTCTGTTGAGAATATCGCTTACTGCCCTTCTGTTCCTTGATTCAGAGACATATCTTATCCCAAGCTGCACCCAGTTGTCGGTTAGCCTTACATAGACTGCAGGTTCGGTAACCTTTTTCGGGAGATAGTATTTTTCACCGAGCCGTTCTACCTCTCTTTCGGCCTGGATAGTTAAATCACCGGTCTCTGCCTTGATTATCCCGAGGAAATTTTCGATTGCCGCCTTCCAGTTGCTGTCATATGTAAGGGGGATTGTTATCTCATCCCACACGAAGTTGTGATCTTTTGTGTAATTGTATATCTTCGAGTTGATTACAATTGAATTGGGCATCACCACGATGCGCCCGGTGGGCTGATCTGCATCGACCCAGCCCTGGATCTCCATCATAGTCGTATTCATGATGCCCACATCCATAATGTCCCCGGATGTCCCGTCCACCTCGATGCGATCTCCGATCCTGTAGACTCCCGTAAGGGCGATGATTATTCCGCCTACAAAATTCCTGAAGAGATCCTGCAGGGCGATTGCGATTCCGGCGGCGATAATACCATAAGAGATTACCAGAGATTCGGTATTCTCCACCCATACCTGCAGCATTACGATAAAGAAGGCAACGGCCGACAGTATCAAAAAGCCCTTGTTGAAAGTGTACTGGGTTTTCCGGTCCTTAATCACCCGTATAGCCACAGTATTCGTGACAAGGCTGTAAAATGCAAAGATTAAACCCGTGAATAGAAGTGAAAGGAAAGCCCTGTAAAGAAGCGGTTCTATAAAGTATTTATTAAGGAACCAGAATACCCCTGCACCGGCGAAGAGTGAAACCGGAATAAGATAATCTCTCAGCATGAAGCGGAATTGTAGGGGTTCGTATATATATTTTGCCTGATTTTTAGGAAAAAAATTATTTACCGGGGGAGATCGTTGCAGCCCCACGCTGGAGTGCGATCTTTCCGGTCCTTACAAGTTCAAGAATCCCATATGGAGCCAGTAGATCCACGATTGCACCAATCTTCCCTGTATCTCCTGTAATCTCAAGAACCAGCGTCTCCTGCCCGACATCGATTATCTTGGCACGAAAGATATCGGCAATCTGCATAACCTCTGATCTCTTCTTCCCGGGCTCTGCATTCACCTTGATTAAGGCAAGTTCACGCTCGATATGGCTTCTTTCGGTTATATCGATGACCTTTATAACCTCTATCAGTTTGTTAAGCTGCTTTTTGACCTGCTCGATATGAGCATCGTCGCCGCATGCAACGATGGTGATACGGCTCATTCCCGGAGATTCGCAGGTACCTACTGCAAGGCTCTCGATATTGAACCCGCGCCTCGAGAATAGTCCGGATACCCTTGTAAGAACACCGGACCTGTTCTCGACGAGGACACTTAGTATATGCTGCTTCATATTAATCCGCCTCCTTTATTGCCTGCCCGGCATTTTCATCCTGCCTGATGTGTTCGCCGATCATGTCGCTGATCGCAGCTCCTGCAGGAACCATAGGAAATACATTCTCCTCGCGTTCGATCCTGAAGTCAATGAGGAAAGGCCCGTCGGTCTCAAAAGACTCTTTTAAGGCGGGGAGAATCTCCTCAGGCAATTCCACGACCCTGCCGGGTATGCCATATGCTTTTGCAATCGCGACGAAGTCGACAAAGGGAAGCTCGGTATAGGAATATCTCTTCTCATAGAAGAGCTCCTGCCACTGACGGACCATTCCGAGGTACATGTTATTTAAGATCATCATCTTTACAGGAACATTGTACTGTGCGACGGTTCCGAGCTCCTGGATGTTCATCTGGAAACTTCCATCGCCTGCAATGAGAACCACTGTCTCTTCAGGAGAGGCGAACCATGCCCCGATAGACGCGGGGAAACCGTATCCCATGGTTCCAAGTCCGCCTGAACTTATCCACTGCCGCGGCCTCCTGAAGCCGTAATGCTGTGCCGCCCACATCTGGTTCTGGCCGACTTCGCTTACAATTATCCCGCCTCCTTCGAGCAGGAAGGATATCTCGCGTATTATCTGCTGCGGGTGAAGTGCACCGTTGCTGCTGTATGTAAGCGGATAATCCTCTTTCCACTTCGCAACATCCCCAAGCCATGCAGTCCGGATAATCCGGTCCTCCGGCGAGAGCTTATCCAGCATATCCTCAAGGATTACCTTCGCATCGCCGACAATTGGGAGATCTACTGCAATATTTTTACCGATCTCGGCGGGATCGATATCTATGTGGATGATCCTTGCACCGGGGGCGAACTCGTCGATCTTTCCCGTAACCCTGTCGTCGAAGCGGGCTCCTATTGAGAATAGGAGATCGCAGCCGGTAACCGCATAATTGGCATACTTTGTCCCGTGCATACCAAGCATACCAAGGTTTAAGGGATGTTCAGCAGGGATTGCACCGAGCCCCATCATCGTAGTCGTTACAGGGATCTGCATCTCCTCTGCAAACCTGCACAGGGCCTCTGAAGCACCTGCCGCTATAACACCTCCGCCTGCGTAAATCACCGGTTTTTTCGACTCCCTCAGGAGTTCAAGAGCTTTTTTGACCTGGCGGGGATGACCGTGATACGTGGGTTTGTAACCCTTGAGATCAGGCACCCCGGGAAAGATCTCTTCCGGGGATAATGTCTTCATTAAGACATCCTTGGGAAGGTCCACGAGGACCGGGCCCTGCCTTCCGGTCCCTGCAATATAAAACGCCTCGGCTATCACCTGCGGGATCCTTGAGGTGTCATCAACGAGGAAGTTGTGTTTTGTAACCGGCATCGTAATCCCTGTGATATCGGACTCCTGGAATGCATCGTTTCCGAGCATGGGGAGCGGGACCTGGCCGGTGAGTGCTACTATAGGAACAGAATCCATATTTGCGGTTGCAATGCCTGAAACCAGGTTGCATGCACCCGGGCCCGATGTAGAGAGGCATACTCCTACACGGCCGCTTGCACGTGCATAGCCGTCGGCCGCATGCACAGCCGCCTGTTCATGCCTGACCAGGATGTGCCTGATATCGGCATCATAAAGCTCATCGTATATCGGGAGGACAGATCCTCCCGGATACCCGAATATAATATCGACACCCTGATCCTTCAGGCTGTCAATCAGAATTCTTGCTCCTGTTTTCATTTTCACTCCTC
>CAYXKC010000036.1:0-6075 GCA_964465295.1 uncultured Methanomicrobiaceae archaeon
GGGCTTATGCCCGCTTCGATTGATAGAGATGTTTTGTTAATCAGATATTTGGGATATCTCCCAACAATCCATACCCGGAAAAAATCCCGTCACCTTTTTAAAAATCAAGATCGAATAAATAAACGAATGAGATTCTTTTCAGGAGCTGTCGCATCACCTGCGGCGGGTCGCTTTATTGTCCGCTAATAATCGTAGTCCGGCATTTTATTTTGATAAAACAAACTTTGATCCTGTCAGCGGAGCCTGCAGCAAAGAGGCGGCCGAACGGAAAATCCTGCAACAGTTCTATCTCATTTACCTACCCATACTATTGAACAATACGAGGGATAACCATTGAAAGAAGTCACAAGCAGTTTTAACGCGAAGGAACTGGAGTCCGCCATAGCCTCCTTCTGGAAGGACGAAGAGATATACAGGAAGGTAAAGGAGCTTGGGGAGGGCCGCCCCGACTATTTCTTCGTCGACGGACCGCCCTATACCACCGGCCACATCCACCTCGGCACAGCGTGGAACAAGATCCTAAAGGACAGTATTCTCAGGTTTAAGAGGATGAACGGTCTCAACGTAATCGATCGTGCAGGATACGATATGCACGGCCTTCCGATCGAGGTCAGGGTCGAGAACGAACTGGGTTTTAAATCGAAGAAGGATATTGAGACCTTCGGCATTTCGAACTTCATCGAGAAGTGCAAGGACTTCGCCGTCGTCCACAAGGATATAATGTCAGAGCAGTTTAAGGAGCTCGGCGTTTGGATGGACTTCGACGATCCGTACCAGACGATCACCCCCGGATATGTCGAGTCTGCATGGTGGGTACTGAAGCGTGCGGACGAGAAAGGACTTCTCGATAAGGGATTTCGCGTTGTCAACTGGTGCCCCCGTTGCGAGACCGCGATAGCCGATTCGGAGGTCGAATACTGGGACGAGACCGACCCGTCGATATTCGTTAAATTCCCCGTGAAAGGCAAAGAGAACGAATACCTGGTCATCTGGACGACCACTCCCTGGACCCTTCCGGCAAATGTCGCAACAGCGGTCAGGGAGGACTTCATATATGCAAAAGTCGAGGCGGTAAAGGACGATAAGCGCGAATATCTCTGGATCGCCGACGAACTCACTGAGGATGTCCTGAGACGGGGAAGGTATTCGGATTACAACGTGATAGAGAAGGCAACAGGTGCCGACCTCGCCGGCACAGTCTATGACTCTCCGCTTGCAGACTTCATCCCCGCCCAGAAAGAGGTGGTCCACAGGGTTGTAACGGCGGATTATGTCACACTCGAAAACACCGGAATGGTTCACATCGCCCCGGGGCACGGCTGGGATGATTATCTCGTAGGTCAGAAGGAGGGGCTTGACACTCTCTGCCCCGTAGACGGGACAGGAACCATGACCGCGGATGCGGGCGAGTTTGCGGGTCTTTATGTAAAGGATGCAAACGCAAAGGTGATAGAGGCCCTCGGCGATTACCTTCTCGCCGATATGAAGATAACCCACCGCTACGGGCACTGCTGGCGCTGCAAGACCCCGATAATCTCACTCGCGACCGAACAGTGGTTCATAGCGATCCCCCGTATAAAAAAGCAGATGCTCGAAGAGATAGCAAAAGTCAGATGGTATCCCGAATGGGCGGGAAGCGCGAGATTCCATGACTTCGTATCCGAATCGAGGGACTGGTGCATATCAAGGCAGAGGTACTGGGGAATACCGATCCCTGTCTGGAAATGTGATTCCTGCGAAAACCAGGAGGTCTTTGGGACAATTGCAGGTCTCAACGAGAGAGCGGGATCGAATTTAACCGACCCGCACAGGCCGTACGTGGACGAGATCACCTTCCCCTGCTCCTGCGGCGGGACGATGAGAAGGGTCGAGGACATATTCGATGTCTGGTTCGACTCGGCAATGGCATCATGGGCTACCATCGGTTTTCCAGGCGAGACAGAAAGATTCGAAAAACTCTGGCCTGCAGACTTCATAACCGAGGGGCAGGACCAGACGAGAGGCTGGTTCTACTCCCAGCTCGGCGCATCGACGATTGCCTTTGACAAGGCGCCGTATAAGACCGTGATGATGCACGGGTTCGCCCTTGATGCAGAGGGCCGCAAGATGTCCAAGTCATTTGGAAACGTGGTCACTCCCGAAGAGGTCAGGGACAAGGCAGGTGTCGACGTCCTGCGCATGTATATCCTTTCGGCAAGTGCTCCCTGGGACGATCTGAAGTTCAACTGGGAAGGGGTAAAGACGACCAACAGGGCGATGAACATCCTCTGGAACGTCTACAGGTTCCCGCTCCCCTATATGATTCTCGATTCGTTTGCTCCTCAAACCGGAGAATCCGGATTATGGAATGCGGAATACGTGACAGAGAACATAGCCGCAATGCCGGTCGAGGACAGGTGGATAATCTCAAGGATAAATACAGTCTGCTCCCAGGTTTCCGCCGATATCGAGAGATGCGAGCTCCACCGCGCAACAAGGAATATCATAAACAGCATCCTCGAAGACATCTCCCGCTGGTACGTCCAGCTCGTCAGGCAGAGGATGTGGCTCGAAGAGGATGCAGTTGAAAAGATCCAGGCGTACGAGACGATGTATTACATCATGAGAAGGCTCACCGGCGTTCTTGCACCGTTTGCTCCTTTCATATCGGAGAGTATCTACCGTAACCTGAAAACCGGCTCAGATCCCGTAAGCGTCCATATGCTTGAGTGGTACCGGGGGGATTTGGCACTCGTCGACGAAGATCTTGAAGTGGAGATGGATATTATCAGGTCGTTCGACGAGGCTGCTGCAACCGCAAGGCAGGACGGAAAGAGAAAGCTTCGCTGGCCGGTTGGAGAGACGATCGTTATCACATCCGACGAGAAGGTCGCATCAGCGATAGAGAATTTGAACGAGCTATGCAGGCAGCGTGCAAACTCAGTAAAGGTCTCAGTCGTCAGGGGCTCATGGGACAGGATGGAATTCGAGGCCGAAGCGGTAATGAGGGCGATTGGACCCGAATTCGGAAAGGAGGGCCCGAAGGTTAAGGCCGCAATAGAGGGTGCTGATCCAGTCGCACTCCGTAAGGGCATCTTTGAAGACGGAATATTTGAGACGGGCGGCTTTAAGATCACCGGAGATCACGTGACCTTCAATGAAAAGCTCCCTGAGAATGTCTTCTCCGCACAGATGGAAGGTGCGATTGTCTGCGTCGATATCACTCTCACCGACGAGCTTGAGGCCGAGGGCTTTTCAAGGGAGATCATCAGGAGAATCCAGGAGATGCGCAGGCAGCTCGACCTTAAGGTGGAGGAATACATCACTGCAGCGGTAGTAATCGGCGACAAACGTATCTCCGGACTGGTCTCGGGAGAGTGGAAGGAGGAGATCATGAACGAGGTCCGTGCGAAGGAGATGTCTGTCGGCGATTTAGAACTGACCGGAGAATACGGCCTCGTTCAGGACTGGGTCGTCGAGGATATCGAAATAAAGATTGGGATTTCAGGTAAAAACTGATATTTCAGTCGTCAGTTATTTTTGAGATATAGTCCCTCCCCTCGTCTGTATGGAAGAGGGGGGGGCCGTAGTCGGCAGTGACCTTTTTTCTTTGGGTTAAAACCTCTTTTTCTTCGACAGGATTGTAGCCGGTCTTCATGTAGGCTTCACGCCGGATGATTATCCCCCTTCTCTGCCACGAGGGGGTTTTGGAAAGGTTCACGCCTCTCTCAAACATCATCTCGTGCATATCCGCGGATTTCATTCCCTTCAGGTGATCTGCGGCCTTTCGTGAATCCATCCCGCCGGATATCAGCGCATGCTGGCAGTAGGCATTGATGTGGTTCCTCCATGCCTCCCGCTGCCTCCATTCGAGGTACCCAAAGACATTGTCTCCAGGTGAAAAGACTATCCTTGCATCGAAGGATACGGGTTTTTTTATCCCGGAGACTGCCATGAAAGCAGCTGCGGCATAGGAAGCGCATACGGAATCGATCTTTTCCACCCTCCCGCCGAAGGGGAGGTCTTTGAAATAGAGACTGATCTCGTCCGAGAAAGTGTAGGCAAAGACGGGCTCAAGACCGCTGTCTGATATTAGCATCGAGGCGACTGAGGTCATGATCTCCATAAAGCCGTCGTCGAAGGGTTTTTTATATTTCTCAGCGAGCGTCAGGGCGTGAAATGCACGTCCGTCAATCCTTACAAATACCGGAGGGATCGCCGACAGGGCGCTGAATATCTCGTTTTCAGACATGTCATCCTGTAAAAAAAAGAAGGTCTTTTAGTTCGATTCCTCCCGGATTCTATATTCAGTCTTCTTTTCCCTGGGACGGGAACATGCTGTTGAAGTGCCGGATAATTATGACGTCTCCGACCGATTTTATTATCCGGAATGGAATGCGTATTCCCTTAAAGCCCTTGAGCTGAAAGAGATCGGGATTCAGGTTTCCGACTGCGAGAAAATCGACCTTCTTCGTATCAATATTTAAAACGGCATCATCGACATTGCCCACCCTGACGGCTTTGTCAGTGAATACATCCATGCCAAAGAGATCTGTTATCTGTGTTTTCATATTATAACCGATTGAAGGTATAATTCTTAAAAGTTAAAAATATAATCTTTCCCAATGAAGGATTCCATACAGATCGGTGAACTATTCGGCATCCCGATACGTCTTCACTTCACATTTCTCATCGTCATACCGTTGTTTACGATGATAATCGCGTACCAGATCGAGTACAGCGTAAGATTCCTTGAACTGATCTTCGGCCTTGCATCCCCCGTGGATGTCTCGATAATCACCGCGGGCTATATGCCGTACATCCTCGGGATGATCGTTTCATTATCCCTTTTTGCAGGAGTTCTCATACACGAACTCGCCCATTCCGTGGTTGCAATCTCAAAAGGTCTTGAGGTAAAGAGCATCACCCTGCTTATTTTAGGGGGAGTGTCCGCAATCGACGAGGGAGAGTCGCCCGACCCGAAGGTGGAGATGCCCATGGCGATTGCAGGCCCGCTGGCAAGCCTTGTAATAGGAATAGTTACAGGCATTCTTGCACTCGTCTCTTTCTATTTCATCCCGCAGACTGCGGTTGCAGGAGTCCTGTTCTACGTACTGGGATACCTGGGTTTCCTGAACATTCTGCTCTTCG
Organism: uncultured Methanomicrobiaceae archaeon; assembly: GCA_964465295.1. Taxonomy (GTDB): domain Archaea; phylum Halobacteriota; class Methanomicrobia; order Methanomicrobiales; family Methanomicrobiaceae; genus Methanolacinia. The sequence goes on from CAYXKC010000036.1 coordinate 5,131, forward strand.
TATTCAACCTGATTCCCGCTTTTCCCATGGACGGCGGAAGAGTCCTCAGGGCGTTTCTTGCAAAGAGGATGCCCCTGCACAAGGCTACGGCAATCGCCGCAGATATCGGCAGGGGTTTTGCGATAATCTTCGGCATCATCGGGCTTCTTTTATTCAACCCGATCCTGATAATCATCGCCGTCTTCGTCTATCTCGGGGCGGGACAGGAGGCGAGCATGGTCAGGTATTCCCACCTGCTAAACGGCATTACGGTCTCTGATGCAATGTCAAGCCCGGTAACCTACATCTCTCCCAAAAGTTCGGTGGAGTCGGTGATACAGGCGATGTACAACACGAAGCATCTCGGGTTTCCTGTAATCGAAAACGGGGCGCTGATCGGGATGGTGACGCTCCACGATATAAACCACACCTCATCGATCGACAGGGAGGCGATGATAGTCGGGGATATCATGTCGAAAGAGCCGCTGACTCTCCCGCCGGATGCTCCGCTCACCGAAGCCCTGAAACTGATGTCGGGTATGAATATCGGCAGGGTGCCCGTAGTCAGGGACGGGCAGGTCGAGGGGATCGTCACGAGGACGGATATACTCAGGTTCCTCGAGCTTAAGGAGCTGAAATAAAAGGAGGGTTTATTACGGGAATCTTCAGGAGTTCATCGCCGGGGCCGGATGGAAAGATCTACAGGGATTCGTTCTACAAAGCGGATGCGGGCCTGTGCCTCCTTACCCACCCGGATTTTGGGATATATGATTTAAACGACTCTTTTGCCGCAGTCTTCGGGTCAGGTAGGGACGAACTGAAGGGTTCACTGTTTGCAGCCGTATGGAAGAAGTGCGACGAGCGGGATTCTTTTTTTACGGAGATTATCCGTGAGGGCAGATCTCCGCCGAAAGCAACCACAGTTACCGGCCCTGATGATTCGGGGACTGAAGTTGTCATCTCCGG
>CAYXKC010000036.1:6175-14073 GCA_964465295.1 uncultured Methanomicrobiaceae archaeon
GGTAGCCCCGGCCGGGGAGATTTACTTTTTTGGAACTGAACCGGTTTTTGGAATTTTGAGACGAACCACAAACCATAATGGAGCTGGAGGGATGCTAGCCCATCCCGACGGCGACCTATCCTGATGAGGGGGAGGGGCACAGGGAGGGGGAGCATCCCCCTCCCTTTTGATATAAAAATCACTCAAACGAGAAGAATTCGTCAAGACATGTCACCCCGGCGACCTTATGAAACTCTTTAAGATCCTTAAATGGCCTCTTTGCAGCGACTGATGCAGCGGTCTTCTTCCCGACTCCGGGGATCTGCCGCAGGGCGCTGACAGGGAGTTCGTTGATCCTTACCGGGTACTCGAAGGCCGTAACGGATCTCTGCCCCCAGCCTGAAACGACCGCATCGATATGTCTTCCCTTCCCGCTCACGCCTAAAATCCCGACAAGTATCGGGTAGGAACCCATCTGCCTGCCGAAGGACGTATTCCCCTCCTCTTCGATGATGACATCCCTGAGTATGGTCCCGGCGGGATAGACCTTCTCCAGCATCGGGTGGTCGAAGTTCTTCCTGACATCTTCCTTGAACTTCTTAAACAGGCCTTCATGCATCCCGATTGTATTCTCCTCATATGCCTTCGTCCCTTCAAACGGCATTACCTGCCTGATGTTAACCCTCCTGATTAAAAGTCCGCTATTAAGAACATCCATTAAGAACCGGTAATTCAGGTCGTATGTGGCGGGAGTCTCGCCTTTTAGCCCGAGTACGAAGTTAAGGCCGGGGAGAAGATGGGCAATCCCGCCCTCGCGGCGTCCGCCGACCTCGTTTACGATCTCTATCGCCCTTAGGACCTGCTCCGGCATCGCCTTGAGATTGTTCGATCTTATCACTTCAGGATCGGCAGATTCCATCCCGAATGCCGCAACATCGCCGGGAGTATGCCACCGGACTATGGACTCCAGCGCCTCTTTTGCCGCCTCTTCATGTTCTGAGATTGTTCTCGGGTTGATATTGTCGATATGAAGCGTCTTTAATCCGGGTGCGGCCTTCCTGATGCCCGAAAAGAGGTGTTCAACCTTCTCCGGGTCGGGCCGGGGGTATTCGCCGCCTGTTGCACAATATGCCAGTATGTCCGGCTGCCTTCCCACCCTGAAGTGGCGGATTCCCGAATTGTAAAGGGCCCCGACCTCTTCATGGACTCCTTCTGCACTGCGGAATTCCGGTTTTCCATAGAGAAATTCGGTACAAAAGGAGCAGCCGCCCGATACATGCCTTGAGCAGCCCCGGGCGGTCTCGAGTTCGCAGATAATATCCGGAAATCCCGGGTGCTGTTTCACGATCCCTGCACCTAAAACGGCATATTCGTCAATTCTCCCGTAATCAAAGCTGCCGCAGCCGTCACCGCCGCTGATTACGGATTCGACGGCAGCCCCGATCTCCCCGGTAAGGAGATGATTGTAGGGCGAAAAGCACTGCTTCTCGGCCGCCTCCCCCCCGCCTCCCGAAGAGCCGAAGAGCACCGGCCCTCCGATCATCGTGACAGGCTCTTTTAAGGCCGAACCTACCTGGAGGATCTCCTGTGCTTTTGCAGGAACGCCCCCCAGGTACCTGCCCGGAACGGATACCCCTGCGATTACGAGGGCGTAGCCGGCCTTCTGCAGGCCCATAAGAATATACGGGTCTCTCCTGATCTGGTCGATCGTGAAGTAATCAACAGGAATTTTGTTCTTCTCAAAAGCCCCGGCGGCATACCTCGCATAAGGGGAGATGTAGGGGGGCACGCCGAAGCACGCGGGTTCATCGACATACCCGTCGATGATTACTGCCTTAGAGGTCATATCCGATAACCTTCAGGAGTTCGCGGGCGATCATGAGCTTGCCCCGCTTTACCGGGGGCACTCCCGGGTCGTCGAGGTCGAATCCGATTATCCGGGTATCCCGTGCGCCAAGCTCCTCTGCCGCGAAAACAGCCCTGTCCCCGTCTGTAAACCCGCCGAAATTGTATACGTTTCCAAAAGGTTTTCCCTGCGTCGTCAGGACAAGGGGGCCTTTGAAGAGCGGAATCCATCTCTTCAGGAGCGGGATGTTGTCGCCGTGTGCATGGACGACCATAATCGTTTTCCCGGAGTTCATTTCGATAAAGGAATCCTCGCAGCCGTCGAGGTCTGTAAAAATAGCATCCGGTGTAATATTGCTCCTGAACAAAAAATCTCCTGCAGCATCCGCCGCGATCACCGGTCCTTTTATCTGGTCCAGTTCATCCTTAAGGCACGGGGCGTTTCCGCATATGGTTACCGTTTGGCCCCTGAAAAGGTCTTTTAGGAGTGCGATGTCGTCCCGGGATGAAAGTTCTGCTGCAATATGCGCCGCCTCTTCGTCTCCGGCGGGGTCAAATCCAAAAAAGTCGAGAATCCTCCTGTAATGAGGTTCCCATTCTTCATACTTCATTTGATTCTTCTTTGCCGAGGCCGACCTGGTCCGCAAACCTCTCGATAATCGGGTCGATTACAAGCGAGAGAAGCTCCTCCTTGTTCTTAACCATTGAAAAGGAGTTCAGCGGTATCCTTGCCGCCGCCATATTCGCGTGCCCGCCGGCTTCCCCGATATCTGAGAATGCCTCTTTCAGCACATTTCCTACATGAAGGCGGATATCCTTGTTGCGTGCGGAAAGAGTGATGTAATCGTCGCCAATGCCGTATGCAATCGCAGTATTTACCCCTTCGAGCTGGATCAGGAGGTCTGCCGCCTGCGGGATGACGTCCCTGTTTCTTACGTAACCCACATTTGTAAAGAGGTATCCGCTCTGGACCTTCCTGTTCTTTATCGCATCCCCGAGGGCTTCGAGGGTTTCAAGAGCCATCGATGGTGAGGTGATCTTTGAGAGAAGTTCGCTGTCTGTCAGCGGGAGAAGAAAAGCTGCATAGTTTAAGTCCTGCGGGGTTGTATTTCTTGAAAATTCCCTTGTATCCGCACGGATTCCGTATAAAAGAGCTGTCGCGACCTTCTGGTCGATATTGATCCCGAGTTCCTGGATATACTGGGTCATTATCGATGCGGTCGCACCGGCATTCGGCCTGACGTCCACAAACCGCCCGGGGGATCTGCCCTGTTCGGGCATCTGGTGGTGGTCGACGATAATATCGACCTCGGCATCGCGTTCAAGCGCATTGTTCTCCCCCGGGGTTGAAGAGTCCACAAGGGCGATGTAGTCGCACTCTTCTATCGCCTCAGGTGTGCTCTTCTCCATCTCGATGTCAAGCAGGGTTACGAATGCGCGATTCTCCTGGTGCCCTATCTTCCCGTCGTAAAAAATCCTGCATGTAAGCTGCTTGTCTGTTGCATTCTTTGCAATTGCGCAAAGGGCCATTGCACTGGATATCGAATCCGGATCAGGATTGGTGTGGAGAATTATACCGAGAGTCCCTTCCATCCCCGAGAGAAAAGTGTAGAGTTTTCTTGCAAGCCTCGAGGAATGAAGCCTTCTTGTAAGGTGGACGACGTTCCTGGCAAAGACCTCCTGCGGGTATAAAGCAATATCCGCGCCTGCCTGTTCGAGCAGTGAAAGGCTGAGTTTGTCGATAGCTCTTGCAATTACATATACCGAGGGGTACTTGTCCTTGACTATCTTTACGGCCTCCAGGTTTGCGCTCTTGTCATTTGAAAGGATAAAGACAACCTCCGGAACCGGAAGGTCATCCAGGAAAGCGGGGTCCTGGATATTCTTTACAATCGCATCGAAATTCTGGTCCCTGAGGTCCTCAACTCTCTTTTCGTCGCTGTCAATGACAATTACCTGTTCCGAATCCCTGACAAGGTTTTCGACTACATTGTAGCCGATGCTGCCGCAACCAAGTACGATGTACTTAACCCTCTCCTTCGATCCATTCTGCAGGCTATCGGGCATGTATTACTACATTATCTTGCTACATGTATTTAGCCGATTTCCGAAACGTTTATTTCGAAATAAAAACCACTCAATAAAGCACATTAAATGGGCCTGTAGCTTAGTCAGGCAGAGCGACGGACTCTTAATCCGTAGGCCAGGGGTTCAAATCCCTTCAGGCCCGTTTTAAAACATTTCTGAAGTCTTTTATAAAATTGAAAGTATTTCCGAAGAGATTTTTCGCCGGTTTTTACCCCGGTCTTTCTCAGTTTCCGATCTGGACGAGCATATCCTCGAGGCTTGGATAATGCGATTCGATCTTCTTCACCCTGCCCCCGGATGTTGCAACCTTTTCAGTCAGCATGTTGAGTGATTCGATATCCTGAACAGATCCTATGTAGATATCACCGATCTTTTCATAACTCTCCATAAAACCCTCTACCCCGCCGATATCCCCGGTGAAGAACTCCACGTTATACGTGATCGAACCGTATTCGTCCCTTAGTTCGTCCATTGACCCCAGGGCGGCGATCCGACCTCTCTGTAGGATCATGATCTTATCGCAGATCTCTTCGACCTGGAAGAGGTTGTGGGCGCTCAGGAGGATCGTCTTGTCGTTATCCTTCTTCATGCTTCTTAAAAATTCGCTGATATAACGGGAGGTCATGGGGTCAAGGCCGGATGTAGGTTCGTCATATACGAGAAATGTCGGGTCGTGTATTAGCGATCTCGCGATCGCCACTTTCCTCTTCATCCCCTTTGAAAGCTCGCCGAGCTTTTTGTTTCCGGCATCAAGGTTCAGCCGGCCGAGAAGATTTTTTCTTCTCTCATCGATCTCTTCCTGAGAGAGCCCGTAGATCTCGCCGAAGAACGAGAGGTAACCTTCGACGTTCATGTTTTCATACAGCCTTGACTCTTCGGGGAGATAGCCGAGCCTTTCCTTTAAGGCATCGGGGTTTTTGACCGCATCGATCCCGCCGATCTCAAGCTCCCCGGATGTCGGGGGTATGAGGCCCGACATTATCTTTAGAAGCGTGGTCTTTCCTGCACCGTTATGGCCGATTATTCCGAAAATTCCGGTATCTTCCAGTTCAAAGCTGATCCCGTCGAGGGCTTTGAAGCCGTTGTAGTCTTTGACGATTGATCGGGCCTTTATCATAATAAATAGCCTTATTTTCTGCCAGAACCTTAATAAAGCTTATTATAGCAGTAATAATTACTGGACTGAGGGGATATGCCGGGAGCTGCAGAATATTTAAGGGAGATATTTGTCATCGCCAAATGGGAGCTGAAACGTTTTTCAGGGACTATGAGCCGTGACATTCTTCCTGTTGCGGTTATCCTCTTTATTCTTCTAATCGGGGTCACCGGCCTGACCCAGCAGAGCGGACTTCACCTCCAGGACGAGATCTACACCGCCGGTTCTGACTCCGGTACGGTATCTGGCATCATTGCCGGGGATTCGAGATTTACAGTATACGAAATTCCCCGCGGAAGCACCGCATCCGGGCTTGACCTGCTGGTCTCGGACTATAATGTCTATGCAGCGAATAACGAGAAGGGAATGGCTGCATTAAAGGCGTTTGAGAAGATCTATTCGAATTACAGGATCGCAATGTACAACCGGGAGGCGGATCTCTTTGCCGTCTACCCCCTCTGGATCGAGGAGCAGACAGTCGAGAGCGAGCTTGATTTCAGTGCATCACGGGGTATATCCTCCCTTTACTACGGCCTGAACCCTGACAGGGTTCCGCAGCCGGAAAATCCTGTAGAATATATCTCCCCTCCCCCGGGTGGAATAGACGTCTCCATCGAGGAGCTGAGGGAGAAACTGATTGCAGGTGAGGGCCGGGACGACCGGATAAGCAGGTACACGGAGATGATCAGCGGGGAAATTGTCGAGCTTGAGTACAAGATCCCCTCGCAGATGTCCCCCTCGCTTCCATTCGACTCGATAATACTTGTCTTCGTCTTCATATTCCCGCTCTATTTCACATCCCAGTTTTATATGATGAGCATAATGAACGAGAGGATCGAGAGAAGCGGTGAAGCGCTGCTCTCCGCCCCTGTTTCAGGATGGCAGATAATCACCGGGAAAGGGCTGCCCTACTTCCTTATGATGATCTTAATAACGGTGGGGCTGACTGCATATACGGGGGGCAAATACCTGATAATACTCCCGATTCTGCCTGTGATATTCTTCTTCCTCGCATTCGCCCTCCTGATCGGGATGGTTGCAAGGAGCTTCAAGGAGCTCTCCTTCATATCGATATTCTTCTCGACCGTTGCGACGTCCTACATTTTTTTCCCGAGCATCTTTGCCAATATCCATATCATCGGCAAGGTCTCCCCGCTGACTCTTGTGATAATGACGATGGAAGGCGAGAGTTTTACGGGATTCGACTATCTCTATTCAACCGCTCTCTTCTTCCTTACGAGTGCTGTGATATTCTATATCTCAGCCGCGAATTTCAGGGAAGAGAGGCTCTTTAATTACAACAAACTGATGCCGAGGATAAGGGAGTTTATCGAGACCGTTATCTCGAAGAAATGGACCAACACGTCCCTGCTGCTTATCGCTGCACTGACGATCCCCTTCGTCTTTATGGCGCAGCTGATGTGCCTTGTGCTCTTCTTCAACCTGCCGATGCCTCTCTCGCTGATCCTGATGCTCGTCTTTGCGGCATTCATCGAGGAGTTTGCAAAATCCATCGGGATATACACGATATCCTACAGCCGTCCGGAATGGCTTTCCTGGAAGAACATTGCCATAGGATCGGCCGCGGTTGCAGCCGGATTTTTGGCCGGAGAGAAGCTTTTACTGTTTGCAACACTGGCAGAGATCTCCGAATCCGTCTTCGGTGAGATTATGTTCACGAGTCTTCAGGTGCTCTGGATGCCGCTTACACTTCATTTTATAGGAGTCTTCACGACTGCCGCCGTTCTGAAGCTGGGCGGCAGGAGGGCATACATTCCTGCGCTTATAGCCGCAACTGCGATTCATACTGCATATAACACCTACTTCATATTCTTCGGGGGTATCTGACGATGAATTTGCGGAATATAAAAACAATCGCGAAGAAGGAATTGTCCGGCCTGGTAAGCGAGAAGACGATTATTCTTGCGATCGCACTCCAGGTATTCATTGCAATGTTCTCTTCGTTCCTTCTCGTGGGTCTCGCGTCGATGTACAACCCGGATGCGATAAGCGACTATGCAAGGTTCAAATACCCCATAGGATATGTCGGAAACGATACGCCCCTTTACCATCACCTTGCAGACGACAGGGATTTCGTAGTGTACGCGGTGCCTCTTTCCGACGGTGTTGCGCTTTTAAAGGAGAGAAAACTGGCCGCAGTGGTCTGGGCTCCCGAGACCCCGGAGTACGCCGACATTCCTGTAAAGATTACTGTTTATACTATCGAAAACGATATCCAGTCGAGCATAGTCAATGCAAAACTGAAGGATACTTTCCTTGATTACGAGGACCGCCTGAGAGATATCCGGAGTTATCGCATAGAAAACGCCCCCGTCGATCTCAACCTGCCCGAATCGAATAATTCTGCAGATTTCTACGAGTTCGTATACGGTCTGTTAATCCCCCTGCTCGTACTTATGCCCGCGATAATATCCGGTGCCATGATTATCGATCTCATCACCGAGGAGTACCAGCAGGACACTCTCGAGACACTGATGTCGGCTCCCCTGACATTCCCCGAGGTTATCTGGGGGAAGGTGCTCTGCTGCTTTTTAATCGTCCCGATCCAGGTTACGGGATGGCTGCTGCTCCTTATTGCCAACGGGATAGCCATAGACGGGGTGATACCGATAATTCTCCATGTTTCGGTCGCATCGCTGATAATTATCATACTCGGGGCGCTCACGGGGCTGAGGTACAGGGAGAGGACGAATGCCCAGTTCGTCTTCTCTACCGCACTCGTCGTCGTAATTCTTGCAGTGCTGGCATTCCCGATGAACCCTGCCAACCTGATTGTCCGCCTGTCGATCTCCTCCATCGGTCCCGAACA
>CAYXKC010000037.1:0-11135 GCA_964465295.1 uncultured Methanomicrobiaceae archaeon
GGGACAAAATTTATAATAAACTTAAAAAGGCATAACCCCTGTAGAAACAGTCTATTGTTAAGGGGCCGGGAACATGTCTGAAAAAAAACTGAAAAAAACCTCAATAAAAGTTACCGGAATGCACTGTGCCGCATGCTCTGCAAGCGTTGAATCTGCATTAAGCAGGCTTGAGGGTGTGGACTTTGCCTCGGTTAGCATCGCTTCGGAGGATGCACAGGTCAGCTACGACCCTGAGAAAGTAAGCCTTGAGGATATCGAATCGGCTGTCAGGGGTACGGGTTTTGGAGTATCCCGTCCCGGGATGAAGCTGAAGATCGGCGGGATGCACTGTGCGGCATGTGCAGGAAAGGTAAAGAGCGCACTTGAAAACATTGAGAGTGTAATCTCTGCAGACGTAAACCTCATAGATAACTCTGCATATATCCGGTATACAGGAGACGGTATAGATCCAAAGGTCCTCAGGGAAGCCATTGGCAGGGCGGGTTTCGAATACCTCGGGAGGGATGAGGATTATTCTGCCGAAAAGGAGGCAGAGGAGTTTGAACGCGAACAGAGAGGGCGTCTTATCAGGGTAATTACCGGAATAGCGGTTGCGGCAGTCCTCATGGCGCTTATGTATACCGGACTTCCGGAAGGAATTCCCCTCCACCTGATAATGTTCGTTATCGCAACCCCTGCCGTTGCATTTCTCGGCTACCCCATATTTCTTGCGGCCTTTCTCTCGCTTAGGAATCTGGGCCTTAATATGGACGTAATGTACGCCCTTGGGATCGGGACCGCCTATATCGCCTCTGTCCTCGGCACATTCGGGATAGTCCTGACACCGGATTTTATGTTCTACGAGACAGCCGTCATGCTCTCTGCATTTCTGACTCTCGGGCGGTACCTGGAGACGAACGCGAAAGGAAGAACCAATGAAGCGGTAAAAAAACTTCTCAATCTAAAACCCGCAAAGGCCCTGGTAAGGAAGAACGGTGAATTCATCGAGATTGCAGCTGAGGATCTCACCGAAGGATCAGAGATACTCGTAAAGCCGGGCAGCAGGGTGCCCGTCGACGGTATGGTGATCTCTGGTGAGGCATATATCGACGAATCGATGATAACAGGTGAACCGGTTCCTGTTCTGAAGAAAGAAGGAGATCCTGTGACAGGAGGAACGCTTCTTACAGGAGGATCGGTGATATTTTCCGCGATAAAGGTCGGAAAGGAGACAGTACTCTCTCAGATTATTAGCATGGTCGAAGAGACACAGAGAACAAAACCTCCGGTCCAGAGGATCGCAGATGTCGCAGTATCCTGGTTTATTCCTTCGGTCCTTGCTATCGCCATCGCCGCTGCCTCAATCTGGTATTTCGCCCTCGGTTCGACCACACTGTTCGCTCTCACAGTATTCATATCCATAATAGTGGTCGCCTGCCCGTGTGCGCTCGGGCTCGCCACCCCGACGGCGGTTACCGTAGGTATCGGGAGAGGGGCCGAACTTGGAATACTTGTCAGGAACGGCGAATCTCTCGAAATCTCAGAGAAGCTGAATGCGGTGGTCTTTGACAAAACCGGTACCCTGACAATGGGAAAGCCCGGGGTGACGGACGTCGTCTCTTTCGGGATGGATAAAAATGATATGATCGGCCTTGCAGCCGCAGCCGAGAGCTTCTCGGAGCACCCGATAGCCGGGGCAGTACTGGAATATGCAGAAAAAAACAAAATTCCTGTCCCGGAGGGGGATAACTTCACATCTAAAAGTGGCGGCGGGGTTGGAATCAAAGTTGGAGACATGGATGTCATTGCCGGAAACAGGGACTATGTTTCAAACAGCGGTGCGGTTATAGATGTGGATGTGGAAAAAATCCTTTCCGGGTTCGAGAGCGAAGGGAAGACCGCGATTGTAATCACCGCAGGCAGGAAGGTTTGCGGGGCAGTTGCGATATCGGATACCATAAAAGATTCCGCACAAAAGGCGATCTCTGAGATAAAGAAGATGGGAATACCGGTTGCAATGATAACCGGCGATAATGCGGTCACCGCCCTCGCGGTTGCAGCTGAGGCGGGGATAGAAGATGTCCACGCAAACGTTCTTCCGGCCGAAAAGGCAGGGATTGTAAAGAAAATCCGCGGGGAGTCCGGAACGATAGCGTTTGTGGGTGACGGGATAAACGATGCACCCGCACTTGCAGAAGCTGATGTAGGAATCGCTGTCGGGAGCGGGACGGACATTGCCCTTGAAAGTGCGGATATAGTCCTTATGAAGAGCGACCTCAGGGATGTCGCGGCAGCGATACAGCTTGCAAGAAAAGTGATGGGGAGGATCAAACTCAACCTCTTCTGGGCATTTGCATACAATACGGCCCTGATTCCTGTCGCAGCAGGCGTTCTATATCCGTTCTACGGGATCGTCTTCAGGCCTGAATATGCGGGTGCGGCCATGATACTAAGTTCGGTTACTGTTATCTCGCTCTCGCTGATGCTGAAAGGCTACACCCCTCCGGCAGTCTCCGGGCAATAACCATATTATTTTTCAATCCGCCTGTTGAGGGTTTTTAAGGCTTCAATTATCGTTTCAGCCTGCGGTTTCATTATTGCAACAGGGATGTCCACGACACGCTCGATTATCGATGCAAGTATTGGAGCGCAGACTATCCCGAGCGCCCCCTCCTTTTCAGCCCGGACTGCAGATACGATGCACTCCTCCATCGTATTTGCAGGATAGCCGCGTACCCTGACCTTTCTTTCACCGTATTCGATCCGGCTCGCCTCTATGTCCTCAAGAAGAAACCGGGCGGCAATTACGGCAACAAAATCCCCGTCGGAAGGTTGTAGTGCATTTACAATCGCCTGAACTGTTGAAAAGCGGGGATCGCGCTCCCCTGATGTTATCTTATAGAGAGTTGCGACAGGAATATTTGCCCTGTCGGCGAGCTCCCTTATACTGACACCCTTCCTGTCCACCTCTTCCTGGAGAGCGGTTTTAAACCCGACCTGAAAGATCCTCTGAGAGAACATAAGATACAATTGGGAAAAACTGTATTAAAAAATTTCCTGTTCAGGTAAAAACAGATTCAGGTACCCGGCACTCAGTCCGGGAAGAAAGCCAGGTAATCTCCCACCGGCTTCAGCCTTCCCCCGGTCTCTTCTGAAAACTCCCTGCATAAACCTGCAAGGACGATGTATGCATCATTATACTCATCCATTCTCAGTTCATCTGCAAAATTCCTGCAGTTCTCAAGAAGAAAGAGGGCAGGGAGGAGATCGGCACATATATCCCCGGCGCCGGTAATAACAGATTCAATTACCAAAAGCTCTTCTGAGGGCTGAATCAAAACCCCGGCATATTCGTCTTCTGCGATTAGAGCATTTTTCCCGGCGCCGGGAAGCTCCGGCATTATCTCTCCGCTCATTAAACAGGTCTCAGTCATTTTTTCCCTGGTTCAGGCATTCATCCGTTCAACAACTCTTCGATATAATGCTAAATTGTAACAGGTATGATATAAAAGATACAAACGGACCTGTTTGAATGGTATAACCGGGAGGTTATATACAATTGAACTCCATGGAGTTATCCAAACAATTATTTTCCCCATAATCCATCAAAATAAAAAAATATTTCCTTAAAGTATTAATAAAATGGGCTTTAATGAGATATATTAAGAAACCGTCCGTCAATAATACTGTATGCAGCGGCGAACAATAGAAGAGATCACAATACTCCCCGGAAAAAACAGGAACGGAGATATTGAGAATTTCAGCTCAATATCGATCAGACCCGGGGATACAATATCCATAGTGGGGCCGACAGGTTCGGGGAAGAGCGCTCTTATCAACGATATAGAGGTCTTTGCCAGCGGCGATACAGTTACGGGAAGAACGATTCTCGTCAATAATAGACAGGCACCGGAGGACTTCGTCAGGGATCCGGCGAAGAAGCCCGTTGCCCTCATAACCCAGAATACAAAATGCCTTGCGGATATGACGGTCGAAGACTTCCTTGCGATGCATGTCAGGTCAAGAAAGATTGTTGATGATAAGATCGTCGAAATGACGATCGCACTTGCAAACGAATTTACCGGCGAGAAAATAAAGCCTGAAGTCAGGATGACCTCTCTCTCCGGCGGCCAGACGAGATCCCTGATGGTTGCTGATGCGATAACGGTATCGGATGCACCGATAATCCTCCTCGATGAGGTCGAAAACGCAGGCATATTCAAGGAGAAGGTGATCGAGTGTCTCCGGATGCATAACAAGGCGCTAATCTTTGTAACCCACGATCCTGTGGTTTCACTTCTCTCTGCAAAGAGGATCGTGATGAAGAACGGGGCGGTGGAAAAGGTTCTCGAACCCGGTGACGAGGAGAAAGATGCACTTGAAGAGATTATCCGGATGGACCGGACATTCTGCAGGATGCGTGAGCTTATCCGGGCAGGCGAGATAATCAGGAGCGTAAACCCTGTATGAAACTCATAATAATCGCAGGCCCCCCGTCAGCAGGAAAGACGGCTGTGGTACGGCAGGTAATCAGGAAATATCTGGAGGAAAAGAGATGTGCATACCTCAAGATCGACGTTGTCCGTGCCTTTGAAGACGAGGAGCTCTACGCAGAATTTGGCATTCCGGCAAAGAAAGTTTACTCCGGGGATGTCTGCCCTGATCACGTAGGAATACTGGTGATGAAGGATGCAATCGGCTGGGCTGAGTCGGAAGGTGCAGACCTCCTTATAGTCGAAAGTGCCGGACTTTGCCTCAGGTGCTCGCCATATACGACCCAGTCGCTCGGAATAGTGGTTCTCAGTGCGATATCGGGTGTAAACACCCCCCTCAAGATGAGCGCAATGCTCGCTCTATCGGATATTGCTGTAGTAACAAGGACCGACCTCGTATCGCAGGCTGAAAAGGAAGTCTTCAGGGAGAAGATCCGCGAGGTGAACGAGAGCCTTGATATCGTCGAGACGAACGCGGTCCAGGGAACAGGTCTCAGGTACCTCTTCAGGGCGATCGATGAACAGCAGGATATATCCGACCCTGAAATGATCGTCCTCAGGGGAGCGCCACCGCTTGGAGTATGCACAATCTGCGTCGGAAAAAAGGAGATCGGCTGGCAGAATCACTTTGGGGTCATAAGAAAACTGGAGGGTGCAGATTTCCTTTTCAGGGGAGACTGAATATATGACAGGAATAAAAAGTTGGATTCCGCCGGGTAAAGACTGCGGGGCATGCGGGGCTGCGACCTGTGAGGAGTTCGTTAATCTTGTAGGGAAGGGCAAAAAGAAAAGATCGGACTGCCCCTTCTTCCGGGAGAAAAACGATGGCCCCGATTCTCAGGACATACCTGCGGCAAACTACAGCGGAGAAGATATCCTGAAAAATCCCTACGATTTCATCCTGGACCCGCTCCCGGGCGAGCCTTCGGCAAGAAAGATCGTGCTTCCTTTCAGGCCGGATATGACAGAGAAACTCGGGATTGTTAAAGGCGACCTCGTCCTCGGGAGGCCGGCGGGCGCCGGCTGCCCTGTCCAGCATGTCTTATCCGTGATAGATGCCGACTACCTGACCGGCCTGCTGACATGCCACGTGGTATCCCCGCTTCTGGCAAGGGAGAAGGCGGACGAAGTAAAGACTGTCGCGGCATACCATATCATCGGGTTCGAAGGGATAGCACGGACAGTTTCCAGGGAGCCAGAGTTCGGAAGGAGGCAGAGGTTTCTCCCCGGCTTCTGTATGATGCACCTTTCGCACACGGGCGTTGTCAATATGGTGTTTGAGAACAGTTATGGTACACACACAAGAGTAGAGGATATCAGGATATGGTAAAGACCGTCGATGAGATCAATAAAAAGATACGTGAGGGAAAAGCGGCAGTCCTTACTGCAGAGGAGTTCAAGGCGAAATTACGCGAAGGGGAGAGGATCTCCGCTGATGAGGTTGACGTTGTAACATGCGGAACATGCGGGGTGATGTCAGGCACGATGGCGGTTCTCACTGTGCCTGTTGCAGACCCTGGTTCATTCCGGCGGGCGGAATCGGTTACACTCAACGGCGTCCCTGCATTCCCCGGACCATGTCCGAACGAGGGTCTCGGTCTAGTGGACCTTGTGGTATACGGAACATCGCATGCATCCCGGTCCTACGGGGGAGGAAACCTCTTCAGGGATCTTGTTGATGAAAAGGAGATCGAGGTCGTCGCAGAGGCGGAGGGGAAAATCTTTGAGGCCACAGTATACGGGGATGAGCTTCCCTTTGCAAGAATGATGACCTCAAGGAGCGCCTTTAAAAACTACTCGGCATTCTCAAACTCGGGAAGCGACCCTGTCAGGACAATATTTTCGGCGGTCCCTCTTAAAGGAGATCTTTCCCAGGCGACTGTCAGCGGCTGCGGGGAGATTAACCCGCTTCAAAACGACCCCGCGATGCGGTTTCTAAAGACCGGTGCAGGAATTCTCCTCAACGGTGCAGAGGGAATCGTCCTCGGGACGGGAACAAGGAGCAGCCCTGAAAAACCCAACCTCTCGGTATCCGCAGATATGACCGGGATGATGCCGGAGTTCATGGGCGGCTTTCTGACATCGGCCGGGCCCGAATGCGTAACGTCGATCGGGGCTGCGATCCCGGTTATCGACGAAGAATCGATCAGGAATCTTTCTGTTTTGGACGAGGACATACCACTTCCGGTTGTCGATGTCTTCGACAGGAAGACACTCGGGGTATCGGATTACGGGCATATCTGGCAGGGTACCGGCCGCCGAATTGCTGTAAACCCGATGAACTGCCTCTTCTGCGGCGAATGCCCTGCACTTCTCCACTGCCCCGCGAATGCAATCATGCCTGGCGGGGGTGTCATCACTTCAAGGTGCCGGAACTGCGGCAACTGCCTTAAAAACTGCCCGGGCGAGGTCTACTCGATGGATATGGGATCGATATCGATTAATGACAAGGAGATCCCGGTGGTTCTCCGCCAGTCCGATAGGGAGAGAGCCGGGATGATCTGCACTGAACTGAAACGGCGGATAGAGGATGGCGGATTCTTCATAGGAGGTGACTGATACGGGAGATTATACACTAAAATGCCCGGTATGCGGACGGGAGATCGAAGACATCTACACGAACACTTGCCCTTTGGGCTGTAATGGCCTCCTCTACGCCGACTATACTGCAAAAAAACTCACCGTCAGGGACCTGCCGGGAATCTTCAGGTACCACGACTGGCTCCCGGTCAAAGGGTGGACTGAGACGGACGCATGCCCTGTTACCTATAAAAGTGAAGGCCTTTCCGGTCACCTGGGGCTCCCGGATCTATATATCGCATTCAACGGCTACTGGCCCGAGAAAGGTGCACTGATTAAGACATGCTCTTTCAAGGAGTTGGAGGCGGTCCCGACGATGGTGAGAATCTCCGAGAGGCTGAAAAACGGGATACTCCAGGTGTCGTCTGCAGGAAATACAGGGCGGGCGTTCGCCCAGAGTTCGGCGGAGACAGGGGTTCCGGTGATAATGACAGTTCCAGAGAATTCTGCAGAAAGCATCTGGACTACGAAAGAATGCGACTCCGTCTTTCTCGTTACAACCGGTGGCGATTATTCGGATGCGATTGCACTCGGGAATGAACTTTGTAAAATCCCGGGTGTAATTGCCGAAGGCGGTGCAAAAAATCCTGCAAGAAGGGACGGGATGGGAACCGTGATGCTCGACGGAACGATGAGGGTAGGCAGGCTGCCGGACTGGTACTTCCAGGCTGTCGGAAGCGGGACAGGCGGAATCGCCGCATGGGAGATGGCAGAGAGGCTGATTGCAGACGGTCGTTTCGGTGACCGCCTCCCGCGTTTGTATCTCTCGCAGAACGAACCGTTCACGCCTATGGTAAACGCATGGAATGAAAAGAGAAGGGAGATCATACCGGCAGAGGATATGCCGGGCGGAAAGGAGGATGCAATGGATACATATGCGACAGTCCTTACAAACAGGAACCCTCCCTATTCAGTTTCAGGCGGCCTCTTCGACGCACTCTCCGCGACCTCGGGGATAATGGCAGGGGTTAAGACCGCTGATGCAAAGGAGGCCGGGAAACTCTTTTCAGAGATCGAGGGGATCGATTTGGACCCGGCGGCAGAGGTCTGCGTCGCATCGCTCATCGATGCAGTTGAGTCGGGAGTCTGCGGAAAGGAAGATTGTATCCTGCTCAACATTACCGGCGGAGGATATAAAAGGGCAGCGGAGGATTTTGACAGGATCAGGGTAAAACCATCTGCCGCCGTCTCGTCACCGGAGGAATCCGGAAGCCTGGAGGAGCAGATAAAGGAGTGGATGAAGAACTATGCCTGAAGAGATGATTGATTCGATACTGAAGGAGGAAGGTATTGAATTCGTCGTATCCCTCCCTTGCGACCGGACAAAGGATCTCTGCACTCTGCTCGAGAAGGACTTTCATTATGTGAATATAAACCGCGAGGAGGACGGAGTCGGGGTTTGCGCCGGCCTCGCCCTTGCCGGGCGGAAATCCATCCTCCAGATGCAGAGTTCGGGACTCGGCAATTCGCTAAATGCATTGTTGTCGCTGACGCATCTATACAGACTCCCTCTCCCCATAATTGCAAGCTGGAGAGGGGTGTACAACGAAAAGATTGCTGCACAGGTTCCGTTCAACTCTAAAATTCCGGGGATTCTCGATGCAGTAAAAATTCCATATACGATCATCGAAAGCAGCAGAGACCTTGAAAAGTTAAAGGATGCATTAAGGCTTTCTTTTGAAAATTGCGGGATACACGTAATCCTCATCCTCCCGAAATTGTGGGAGGAGAAAGAAGCCGTCTGCGAGGAAAACCCGTTTCCACCCCGGAAAAGGGAGATCGATCTCGCTTACAGCCGCAGCTTTCCCGAGCCTGTCTTAAACCGTGCACAGGCGATCTCGGTCATCGCAAAAGAGCTCAGCGATGAACTGGTCGTGGTAAACATCGGCGTCCCATGCAAGGAGATGCACGCAGCCCGCGACCGGCCTGAAAACTTCTACATGCTCGGAAGCTATACCCAGGCAACACCCATCGGCCTCGGTCTTGCCATCGGGCAGGATAAGGATGTTATCGTACTCGACGGCGACGGGAGCCTTCTCGGGACCGCGATTCTTCCTGTAGTTGCAGCGGAGAATCCTGAAAACCTGACCGTTATCGCTCTTGACAACGGCGCTTTCGGGAGCACGGGAATGCAGCAGACGCACTCCTGGACTACATGCGACCTCGAACTTATCGCAAAAGGGGCGGGAATCGGGAACACCCTCAAGGCCGCGAGCGCCGGTGAACTCAGGGAAGGCTTTCTTAATCGCGGAAAGGGACCATCATTCATTCACGCGAACATCCGGCCGGGAAATACAGATGCCCCCAACCTTGACATGACTCCTGAAGAGATAAGGGAGAGATTTATGGCAAAGGCCGGGGCTGCCCGTGGGGTTGCCCCATAGGGGCTTATACCCTGCCAATAGCAAAAATTGCCCCGGTTAATCAAAGAGGAATACAGGCAAAAAGAAATATTATCACCATTTTAAAAACCTCTTTATACAATCGCCCGAAATTCTGATTCATGAAAAAAGAGCACGGGATGTATCTTGCATTTATTTTCCAGGCACTGATTGCCTTAAACATAATTCACGCCTTTGTTATCGGGCAGTACCAGCTGATGTTCACAGGACTTCTGATGTTTATCCTGACACTGGTGCCATATATCGTTGCAAAGAAGATGAACGTCACTTTTCCGTGGTTTGTCTATCTCCTAATCGCAATGGCGCTGTGGTTCCATACGGCCGGATATATCCAGGGATATTATACTACATTCTACCCTTACTACGACAAGATTGCACACCTTGTATCAGGAACGACCGTAGCTCTTCTCGGCTTCCTCGGTGTAATCTTCCTCGACAAATACTGGAAGATGAACCTCACGACACCATTCATCATCGGTTTTACAATAATCTTCGGCATGGCGCTTGCAGGTTTCTGGGAGATCTACGAATTCCTGATAGATACGTTCTTCGGCGGGTCCATGGCCGGCCTGATGCAGCACGGGCTTACCGATACGATGCTCGATATGATCTTTGTCCTGGCGGGATCGGTCATCGTATCGGTTATGGCGGTCTTTTACTTTAAGACGCACTTAAAAGAGGACATTACAGGATCGATTGAAGGATAGAATAAAATCACCTGTGGATCTTTTTCAGGATCCACGCCATATTTATCCCGAGAGTCTGCATGGTCTGCATCCCCTCGACATCGTCTTCCACATCGCCCGGTTCAAGGCCAAGTCCGACGTTCCAGTACGACGAACCCACAGTTATCATATTGCTGATGCCGAAGAAGTGGTTTATCGTATCATAGGCATGAATGCCCCCGGCTCTTCTTACTGCAACCACCGCCGCCCCGACCTTCCTTGAGAACATCCCGCCGTTTACCATTCCGACAAAACCCGCACGATCGATCAACGCCTTCACCTCGGTTGAAACGTCGGCAAAATACGTAGGTGAGCCTATGATTATCCCGTCCGCCTCCGCCATCTTCCGGATGCAGGTGTTGATTAAGTCGTCTTCGAAAACACATTTTCGGTCCTGGTTGTCGAGACATTTCATACAGGCTGTGCAACCCCTCACCTTTCTGCCACCGATGTGGATCATCTCAGTTTCAATACCTTCCCGTTCAAGCTCTGAAAGGACCTTCAGGAGAAGCAGCCCTGTGTTTCCTTCCTTTCTCGGGCTTCCGTTGAATGCAACGACTTTCATATCCTATAACCCTGATGTTGATAATGTCATTGTATGTATTATAACTGACTCCGGATATTTCACCAGGGGCACCTGCACCCTCACAAAGAAATCAATATTTCCCCCCCGATCAAATAGTATGTCAATGTACTCCGGGCTGGTGGAAGAAAGATGAAGATCGGAAGGCTTGAGGACCTTGGATCACTGAAAGGGACCGCCCTTCTGCGCGTAGATTTTAATTCCCCGATTGACCCTTCGTCCAACCTGATCCTTGACGACAAGCGTTTCCGCGAGCATGTACCTACAGTAAGAGCGCTTGAGGATTCAAAATGCGTAATTGTCACTCACCAGAGCAGGCCTATGAAGAAGGACTTCACGAACCTTTCAGCACATGCAGAAAGGCTTGAGAGGC
>CAYXKC010000037.1:11218-13633 GCA_964465295.1 uncultured Methanomicrobiaceae archaeon
ATTCAGCTCGGAAGAAGTCCTGACAATGGGCGGAGAAGATGCAGTGAAGACGCATCTTGTAAAGGGCCTGTCGGAAATGGCGGACTATTACGTCTTCGACGCCTTCGGAACGGCGCACAGGTCCCAGCCAACCATCGTCGGCCTGCCGAGAGTGATGAGATCGGTCGCCGGGCTTCTTATGGAAAAAGAGGTCGCGGCGCTGTCAAAGGTTCTAACCGATGCACCGGGGCCGGTGACTTTTGTCCTTGGCGGAACAAAGGTCGACGACTCCCTCGCGGTTGCAAAAAATGCCCTTGAGGCAGGAATCGCGGACAACGTCATATTCACCGGCGTGGTTGCAAACGTTGTCTATCTTGCCGCGGGAAAGAATATCGGAAAACCGTCCACAGGACTTGTTCACTCCCTCGGTTACGACAGTGAGATAGATAAAGCATCAGAACTGCTCAAAAAATTCGAAGAGAAGATCGTAACCCCCGATTATGTCGCCGTCAAAGAGGACGGGGAGAGGGTAGAATACCCGGTTGACAGCATCCCTGAGGATATGGGGATAATGGATCTCGGAATCGAGTCTCTTGTAGAGCTCACAGGGATTATATCTTCATCCGGAACTGTCGTTCTTAACGGTCCTGCGGGAGTTTTTGAGGATGAACTCTTCTCCGCCGGAACATTTGAACTGATCAGGGCGTCGGCCAAAGCCGACTTTTCAGTCGTAGGGGGAGGTCATACGGCGGCTGTTATCGAGAAGATGGGTGTGGATGACAAATTCAGCCATATCTCCACCGGCGGAGGGGCGTGCATCGAGTTCCTCACCGGAAAGAAGCTCCCTGCAGTAGAGGCACTTGAATATTCAAAAGAAAAATTCTGGTAATTTCTTTTCTCTCATCTACTCTGTCATCTTTTCATGAGCCGCCGTGATTTCTTCAGGGCTGCCGCCATTCCTGAAGTTCTTCCATCCCCACCAACCGGCAAGGATCCCGGTCATCAGGGTCTGGAGGAATATGTATAGAATTATTACCGAAATGACCCCGTTAATATCGGAAAAACTCCCCACTCCAATAAGGAACGCAACACCCGCATTCCGGATTGCGGTGCTGACCGACATCGACCTCCTTGTATCCTCCCTAAAACCGCCGAAGAGATAGCCTGCCGCAAGGGATATTATAACCAGGATGGCTATCGCAAGAACCCCGGCAGGGCCGATTATTCCATCCATTGAAGTTTTTGAGTCGCTGAATATTCTTATGCCAAGAGCAAGAAGGATTACGCATGCAGCGGAGATATTCGAGAGCCAGAATACGGGCGCGGATATCCGGGCCGTCAGCCGGGGCTTCTTCGCCCTTAGAAACATACCGAAGAAGAGAGGAATAACCTGGATAATTGCAAGTGTCCGGATTACAGGCCATATCTCGATTCCGCCTGCACCAGGCACAATAAGTACGATTGTCAGGGGTGCGGATATGATCGCAACCATGCAGAGAAGAAACATAAGACCTATGGAATGACCGACATCTCCACCTGCAAACTCGGTAATTCTCGGGCCGTATGAAGCACCCGGAGAGCATGCCATTATTAAAAATCCATAGAATGCAGCGCCTTCAAGGCCGAAGAATATTGCAAGCCCGAGACCTGCAAGAGGTATTGCGATAAGATTCAGCACTACCGAGTTTACAAGAACTCCCGGCTTTTTAAACGGTTCAATTATCTCTTTTATCCCAAGGCCCAGCCCTATTGAAAACATCGACGAGATTATGAAGAAATAGATCCCGGAAATCAGCAGCATTAAGGGAGTCACAATAGTAGATGAGAGAGAAATTACTTAAATTCTGCTGTTTTCACGCCTATGCTCCGGGTAACTCCAGCCGACCGCAAATTAAAAACAGAACCGGAGATAAAACATTATATGGAAAACAATCCGATTTTTAAGATTTTTGAATCGTTTCCCAGGCAGGGCCCGGGGGATGATGAGCACACGGAAAAGGCATTTTCAATCATCGCAGAACCACCTAAAGGAGGTGGTGAGATCCTCGATGTCGGCTGCGGGAAGGGCGTACAGACTATGGCCCTTGCCCGCCTCTTCCCGGAATGCAGGATAACTGCAACCGACATCCACCAGCCCTTCCTTGATTCAGTGGAAGATAAGATTGAATCGGGAGGTTTTTCCGGAAGGATCAAAACAGTCCGTGCATCGATGGACGATCTTCCCTTCGAAGAGGAGTCTTTCGACATTATTTGGGCAGAGGGCTGTTCATTCATAATGGGCTTTGAAAATGCTGTTAATTACTGGAAAAAATTCCTGAAACCGGGCGGATATATGATGATATCAGATCTCTTCTGGTTCACGGAAAGCCCTTCGGCAGAGGCACGGGATTTCTTCGCAGAGATCGATCCCTCGATGATGATCGAAGAGAAGGGATT
>CAYXKC010000038.1:0-13413 GCA_964465295.1 uncultured Methanomicrobiaceae archaeon
TGCCCGCTTTTGTCGAGACCACGCTGAAGGACGATGCACGCGAAGACCCCCCGATTACAAAGGATGCACTCGGCGATCTCGGCATCATGACCCCGGATGAATACGAGGAGGTCAAATCCCTGACACAGCAGATTGCAACCATCATGAAGGACGAACTTGCAACAAAGAATATCGAACTCTACGATATCAAATTCGAGTTCGGCAAAGTCGGAGACCGGATTGTTTTAATCGACGAGATTTCAGGCGGAAACATGCGTGCTTTCAGGAACGGAGAGTACATCATGCCGCTCGATCTCGAAAAGATGGTACTTGACGGATAAAACCCTTTTTTGTCATTTCAGGAGAGCTTTTACTTTATCCTGAAATATAATTACAAACTGTTATGGACGTAAATTTCTGCGTGCACTACAGGGGGGACGGGCTTCCGCCGACAAACAGGTACTGCCGGATATGTCCTGTGGCAGGGGGGGCATGCGACAGGCTATGGGAACTTGTCGTCGCTCTCTCGAAATCAAATGGCGGCGATCCGGTTAAACTGCCTGGAACACGGGCGGTGATGTACCCGAACCTGAAGAACCGGAATATCGTTCACCTGAAGATAAACTGCAAATGGAATCTCGGAAAGGAGGATTTCCTCTATTTCATCGCAACCGGGCACGCACACATGGGAAGGAAGGATGAACGGCACAAAAGGGAAGTCTCCCCGAGCATGACGAGACAGACGCCGTATGTCGGATCGATCGTCGAGGCTATCGGCGGTTACGGCATCCCGGAGATTGCTGCGGTAAGGGAGTTTCAAAATACAGTCGGGAATAATAGTACAGAAAATTCCGGCTGACTGGGATATGATGACAGAAGAAGATATCATTTTCGAATGCAGCAGGCTTGCATCAATAAGGATACGCGGGGAGCTCGGAAAGGCGATAGCCGCGTCAATATCGAATTACACATCCCGGGATCTCAAAAGGATGCAGACAAACTTCTCCGGCAGTATACGTAATATAAATCCTCTTTACAGGAGGCAGCTCGAGAAGACGATCAACGGGCACATGGTTGATACATGGGAGAAGATCCGGCTAATGAACCAGCAGGGATCGTTTACGCCGATGAAAGAGCCGCTGCCAGGAGATGCGGAAAAATACTGGACGATGGTGGCGGAAAAGTGTTCCACAGGCGATAATGTAAAGGATCGAATCAGGTTTCTCAAGTACCTGCTTGCAGGCTTCTGCATCTTCGTACAGAAGATCCCTCCACACCCCGTCGGGATGGCATTTCCGGGCGGCGACAAGGTCCAGCTGATCGACGGGATCTATTACTGCCCGGTAAGGGAAAAGGCGGGAGATGTCGATTCCGCACTCTGCCCATTCTGCCCGGCAAAGCAGACGCCGGAGGTCGGCTACCTAAAGCCCCCGAGGGATGGAAGTGCACACAGGAAGCAGGAGTTTTTAAGGAACACCTTTGATTTCCATCATTATAACGGGTGAAAGGACATCTCACTTCGGCGCATGCCTCTTCAAAAAATCAACCGCCTGCTTCTGGACCTCTTTTGATTTAGGGTTGATCCAGAAGCAGAGATGCGATCCTTCCTCGACCCAGATCCGCTCCGCATTTTCGATATTCTCGTACGCGTAGACACCGTCGTAGAATTTGACATCCGCATCGTGGGTGCCGTGCACTACAAGCGTCGGGCATTTGATCTTCTCAACAGGCAGGTGATGGATGGTCCGGCTGATATCCACGTCGTTCATCGTTCCGGCCTTCCGGGGCTTGTAAGGATACATCGTATTCATGAAGGCCGTGACGAAATCATGCGCATAGGAGTCGTTTAAGACGAAATCGAGATGCTTCTTCATCTGTTCCTTCGAGTAATACGCCTCACTTTTGAAGATCTCCTTTATGAATGCATCGGGTTTTGCCTTCGTCATCTTCTGCAGGAGCGCCTGTCCGGGATCGGAGAGGAATAACATCTGGGCGAGCGGTCCGGCCGTCTCGGGAATATCGTAGTACCCGCTTATGGAATCGGCCGTAATAAGAGCCCATATCCTGTCGGGATGGCGGGCTGCAAAGGTGTATGCCGAAAGCCCCCCTGCGGATATCGAGAAGAGAGCGACCCTGTCGATCCCGAGTTCGTCGAGAACTGCGGCAAAGAGATCCGCCTGGGCTTCGAGTGACTTCCCGCTCTCAAGCGGTGTTCCGAGAAATCCGGGGCGGGAGAGAGAAAGGAGCCTGAAATCCTTTGCGCCAAAATCGATAGCCGCACGACACTGGTCGATACCGCCGAGACCACCGTGAACACCCATCAATACGGGGCCGTCGCCTTCAGTTAAGTCGATCTCGACCGGGCCGGGTTTTGTCTCTATGATCCTCGGTTCGATGAAGACACCCTTAAGGACCTCGATCTTTTTATCCTCTTTTCCTTCTTTTTTCAGTTTCATTGAATCTCCTCTGCTCTGCAGTGCATTTGTAGCCACGAAAATGTTTAATATTATCGATTTTTCCTTTAAACAGTTCCAGCGGATTAATTTTGAGATCCGTGGAGAAAATGCTGGAATCCCAATAGTGAATCATCGAACACTTTATCCCAAAACCCGGCGCAGAATATAATTAATGAGCGAACCGGATATTGAAGGATTTTTCCGGACTGAGGGTGTTGATCTTTTTTCGGAAGTCGTTATTGAAGAGGTCCCGGAACCGGACCGCGGTTATATCCTCTCGTTTCTCCCGGATGCCTCTTCGGTGATCGTTTTTGCAAAAGAGATCCCGGCTTTTGTCTATTCCATGTCTCACAAAGAGAAAACCAGAGAGATGCTCGTTATTGCCGAATCACTGGACTATGCTGCAAAAAAACTTTCAAAAACCCTGAATGAAGAAGGAATACCTGCACGACCTGTGCCGCTCTACCTCCCGGTGACTATCACTGATGGAAAGGTCAGGGGCCTCGTCCGTCTTAAACAGGTTGCAGCTGCAGCAGGGCTTGGGACCATTGGAAAAAGTACTCTTCTAATCACACCGGATTTCGGACCGAGAGTATTCCTGGATGCGGTTGTAACCGGGCGGAAAAAGCAGGATAGTAAAGATAAGACAGTTTCTGGCGAAGTTAATATATGCAGCGACTGCGGACTCTGCACTAAAAACTGTCCCGGAAACGCATTCGGGCCTGACGGGATCGATGCGTTCAGGTGCACGACGATACGAACATGGGTTCATCCGGCATTCGTCCCGGTTGTCAAATGGATGCTCGGACGGCCGATGCTCTTAAAAATCGCCGCCCCCTTTGCCCCCTGGATCGCCCGTCATGCCACAATGCCGTGCAGCAGGTGTGTTGCCGACTGCCCTAAATTTTAAACATATTCGTCATTACGAACGATTTAAAAATAACTCCCCTTTACTGCCAGGCCAGGATTTCCCCCCCCGTTTACATATCCATCATAACATCCGGACTGGTTTCTTTGCATTCCTGTGCTTCTTTTCAATCACAGTTCCAGGTTAATTAACATGGTTACAACAGGACTTATTATTGGTATTTTACCAAAAGCTTTAGGTAATCTACCAACACATATTGGTATTGTGTAACAGCCAGGGCATGTAATCCGCAAAACCCGGGTTCATGTTTTTGCTGAGGAGAAGAATGATGGAAATATCAGAGATCAAGATATTCGGCGGAGTAGGAAAGACAGGACAGGATGAACCTGTTTCTGAAGTAACACTGAGAATGGGCGATATCGTCAGCATAGTCGGACCCACAGGGTGCGGTAAAACGACGCTTATCAATGATATCGAACTGTTTGCTAACCGCGACACGCCTTCGAGGAGAAAAGTCCTGATAAACGGGCAGTCGATAACAGACGACTATCATGAACCCCTGAAAAATCCGATAGCGCTGATATCCCAGCATACGAATTTTTTGTCTGACCTGAATGTGGCAGCATTCCTTGAAACCCACGCAAAGGTACGGCTCGGGGAAGACAGTGACAAGAACAGGGCCGCAATCGAAGAGACTCTGGGCTTTGCCAACCAGCTTACCGGCGAGCCGATCGACGAGAAGATCGGGA
This sequence comes from uncultured Methanomicrobiaceae archaeon, assembly GCA_964465295.1. GTDB lineage: Archaea > Halobacteriota > Methanomicrobia > Methanomicrobiales > Methanomicrobiaceae > Methanolacinia. Next base: position 4,053 of record CAYXKC010000038.1, read on the forward strand.
TGACCGAACTGTCCGGCGGCCAGACAAGGGCGCTTTTAATTGCAGATGCGGTAATCATCGGGAACTCGCCGATCATACTGCTCGATGAGATTGAAAATGCAGGAATCCACAGGACCAAAGCACTGGAACTTCTTAAGAATTACAGGAAGATATTCGTCTTCGTTACGCATGACCCGAGAATCGCTCTTTTATCGGATTACAGGATCACGATGAAAAACGGGGCAATGCAGAACATTATCATTACCGGGGACGAGGAGCGCGAGGTCGCAGAGGGACTCAAAAATATGGATGATATCATCCTCGATTTCAGGAACAGGATCCGGGCTGGAGAATGCCTGACAGGAAAGGTGCTAAAGGAAATGCTTGTCAGGTGCGGATATCTCTCCGGGGAGGCGAGCTCATGAAACTTGCAATAATCGCAGGCCCTCCCACGAGCGGAAAGACCACGATAATCAAACAGCTCGTAAAAAGGCTGCAGAACAAGGACCTCAACCTTGCATATCTCAAAATCGACGTCCAGTATGCTGAGGAGGATGAAATCCTGAAAGAAGAATTCGGAATACCGACAAAGAAGGTCTATTCCGGGGAGCTCTGCCCTGACCACTGCAATGTAATGGTGCTCGGGGATGCAATCGACTGGGCGGTATCCGAATCCGCCGACATCCTGCTCGTCGAGACTGCCGGCCTCTGCCTGAGGTGTTCCCCATATGTTGAAGGGATGCTCGGGCTTGTCGTTCTCGAGGCCACCAGCGGCATGAACCTCCCGAAGAAGATCGGGCCAATGCTCTCACTGGCGGATATTGCCGTGGTTACAAAGATAGATCTCGTCTCCCAGGCGGAACGCGAGGTCTTTAGGGCAAGGATAAAGGACTCTGCAAAAGGCATCAGGATCTACGAATCCAATGCCCTATACGGGATAGGCGTCGATCCGCTTGTCGGCCATATAGAGAACAGTGCGGATGTAGAGTACCCGCTCTATCTCAGGGGAAACCCGCCTATCGGGACATGCACGGTTTGCGTTGGAAAAAAGGAGATCGGGTGGAAGGAGCACTTCGGTGTTGTCCGGCCGCTTGAAGGTGACATATTCTACCAGGGTGAATGAAATGAACGCTGAAGAAATCGCAATCCCCAAACTTCCGGGACTCAACTGCGGTTCGTGTGGTTTTAAGACCTGCGAAGAATTTGCAGAATTTTTGAAGGAAGACCCCTCGGCACTGAAGAACTGTATTCATTTAAACAAAGAAAATCCGGGGAATCTGCTCCGGACGGGTACAAATCCGTGCCAGGGATGCACCGGCAGCAAAGGCGGATGTCTCCCCGAAACCGTGTGGAAGGACTCTCTTGGAAGGGAGTTTGATTTTGTGCTTGAGACATTCCCGGAAGACCCCGGGCCCCGGGAGACTATTAAGCTCCATAACCCGGCACTGACAAAGGAACTTGATATCAAAGTCGGAGATCTCATCATCGGACGTCCCCTCGGCATGTCCTGCGGCTGCCCTATAACACACTGCGGAGTGGTGATGAAGGTTGATCAAAAGACCGGGGTCATGGTGTGGTGCGTTACCGGACCGCTCGGACCAAGGCAGAGAGACTATATCGATATCGGCTACTACTCTGCCGAGGCTTATGACGGAGTCGTGCTGAGATCCCAAAAGGAGCTGAAGATCGGGATGAGGTGCTATTTCCTCCCACACAGGTGTATGCTCCAGTGGAGACACAGCGGACTGGTAAATTTTCTCGGAAAAAGAGGGGACCAGATGACCGTGAGAGTTGAAGGTCTCTGGATCGGGTAAACTCAGAATATAATTCTTTTTTCCCTTTTTGAAAAAAAGCAGGGTGAGCACAGAAAAAGACAACGGCTCCCCTTCCTATTTCAGGAATCTCCTTCCGCCTGGCAGGAGGAAACGCGGTACCTGCCTTCCGGAACAAGCATCTCAAAGCGGGCACCTTCACCGGGAATCCCGCATTCACGGATCGTTATCCCGGAGATTGCAAGAATCTCCTTTACTAAAAAGAGGCCGAGACCGGTGTTCTTCCCGAACCCTCTATCAAAGATCAGCTCCTTATCGGTGACCGGGATTCCCGGACCGTCATCCTCGAAGACCACCATAAACCCGCCGTCTTCAGATCTTTTACATGAAACTTTAATACCGGTGATATCCTCCCCCCCGTGCCTGCAGGTATTGTCGAGGAGATTGTCGAAGACTTTCATGAGTACAGGATCTGCGTAAAGCTCGACCCCGCAGCCGTTCATCCTGACGGGAACAGGACTTGAACAGGCAATTTTTTCCAGTATTCCCTGCAGGCTCTGCCATTCAGGGGGTCTCGAACCGATGTTTTCAAATTCTTTTGTAAATTCAATCTGTTTCTGGATCTTCTGCAAAATCTCGTTGATAATCGTTATGTAATTGTCTCTATCAGGATCATCAGGCTCTTTAAGGAGTTCGATATAGCAATAAGCTGCCATTACGCTGTTGAGTATGTCATGACGGGTGATCCTGGTGAGAAGTTTTAACTGCTGGTTCGCTTTCTCAAGCGCATCACGGAAACCGCTCAGGTCTGAGATGTCTGTGAAGAATCCCTGGACGATAAAAGAGCCGTCATCATCTCTTTTTGAAACCCGGGCACTGACGTTTATCCGCTTCCGCTTTGAATCATCAGGCGTCGTGAATTCAAGGGCAAAATCCTCTACAAAACCTTTTTCACGCAGAATATCCCTCAGGAGATGTCCCTGGTCCTTATCGCATTTAAAAGAATTTTCCATACCCGTAAATGCGTCTGTAACCTCCTCCGGAGAAGAAAACCCAAGTATTTTTGCTCCCGCCTTATTTATTGACAGAAACCGGCCTCCGGATGTACCGGTAAATATCCCGACAGGAGCATTTTCAATAAGATCCCGGTATTTCTCTTCACTCTTTTCAAGTATCACGTGGCTCTTTTCCAGCTCCTCAAAACCCCCGCGGATCTCCTCGTCCATTGCTGTAAGCTGTTCGTATGCAGACCCCAGTTCTTCATTCTTTTTCACCAGGGCTTCTTCGGACTTTTTCTTATCGGATATGTCCCGTATCGACTCTATCGCCCCTGTGATGTTCCCTTCCGAATCGTAGAGTGGTGTGGATATAAACCACATATTCGCACCCTTTCCCTCGTTGAAATGCGGTATTGTGATCTCGGATAAGAGTCTGTTTCCTTCACGTTTTACAAAAGGATATTTTGAGGCTACATCGGGATCGTAATCGAGGACGAGGTTTGCAAGAAGCGGCCTCCGCTCTTTATAGAAGGGAAGTGCATACTCATAGTCCCCTCTCCCGACAATATCGGAGGCCTTCACCCCGGTCATCTCCTCTATCGCCCTGTTCCACGCGATGACTTTTCCTTCCGTATCGATAACCATCGTTGCATCGGGAAGGAAGTCAATAATATCCATCATCCTCTGCCGGCTCTCTTTCAGGGCATCTTCAGCAATTTTCTGTTCAGTTATATCCGAGACCATCGCAAAGGAGCCGCTAAAATTACCCTCCTTATCCATGAGGGGGGTTGCCTTGACCTTCATCAACCGGGATTCTCCATCTTTTTTAATGAATTTCCGGACATAGTGATCGCTTAAACCTGTCTTTCGCCGTTCTATCAGGTTCCTGTGATCCTCGAATTCTTCAGCAGGAATGAAGGAGATAAGATCCCTGTCAATCATCTCGCCGGAGGTGTACCCCAGCATCTCAGCCATCTTATTATTGACAAAAGTAGTTCTCTCGTGAGCATCCATCTCCCAGATGCCTTCCTCTGCCGTCTCGACAATCCGCCGGAATTTCTCCTCGCTTTCTCTCAAAAGGGACTCCTTATTCTCAAGCTCAATATAATTCTGCCGCAGTTCGTCTTCCGCCGCCTTGAGTTGTTCATAAGCCCCCTGGAGTTCATCGTTTCTCTGGGCGATGGTCCTCAGGTGTATATTGAGCTCTTCGTTGATCTCCTCAAGTTTATCTTTGCCGGCGCGAAGTTCCTCTTCTGCCTCCTTTCTCGCGGTGATCTCGTCGAGAAGAATAAGAAGCGCCGGTTTATCCTCCCATAAAATTCTGGTGGAGTGTATCTTCACCCAGTGGATGTCTCCAAAAAAATCGACAATCCTGAACTCATAATTCTCCGGCACATTTACCTCTCCCGAGATCCTTCTCTCGTAGCGCCCGAGCACGATTTCGTGATCGCCGGGGTGAACGATCTCTGATATGGGTTTCCCGATAAGTTCCTCCATGGGAATGGAGAGGATTGTGGAGAAGCGCGGGTTTGCAAACCTCACCTTAAGGTCCTGTGCAATCAGTATCGCTTCATTCGCTTTTTCGACGAGCAGCCTGTATTTTTCCTCACTTGCACGCAAGGCCGCCTCTGTCTTACGGAGCGCAATCGCCTGCCTTATTTTATGGAAAAGCTCAACAAACTGGGCATTGGGATCCCCGCCTTTCTGGATATAGAAATCGGCCCCGTTCTCGAAAGCCTGGATTACGACCTCTTCACGCCCTCTTCCTGTAAAAATGATAAAAGGTGTCTCGTCCCCCGAATTGCGGATAGTCTTTAAAAACTCAATTCCATCCATTACCGGCATCTGGTAATCGGAGATAATGGCGTCATAACTGTTTGTCTTCATCAGCTCCAGTGCGTCCGGGGCATTTTCGGCCGTATCCACTAAAAAGCCATTTTTTTCGATGAACATCCTGGCAAGGTTGAGAAGAATGGGTTCATCATCGACATACAGGATTTTCGTCATGACTGAAAGACACCTGCCTTATTATCCTGAATATGCAACAATCCGATAATAAACAAACCTATCTGACAATCTATCAGGTTAACCGGCTTCGGCCTGTCCGGGATAATGATAACTTAAACAGGCGGCAATGTCCTTTCAGGCGGGGATAAAGCTAAAACATCTTAAAAAAAATTAGAGATAACCGGAATTGAATAATAATACCGGCGGCTGTAATTGTCGGATATAGGGGAATATAATGAAGAATGAACCCGGAAATGAGAACATCCTGAAAATAATCAATCCTGCAGACGGATCTATTGTCGGGCAAATCCCTGCAGCTAATGCTTCTGATATCGATGCAGCAGTCGAAGATGCATCGGCCGCTCTTGAGAACTGGTCGGCGCTGCTCCCCCGCGATAGAGGAAAAATTCTCTTCAATGCAGCGGCGGCAATTAGAAAGGACCGTGATCGCCTCGCGGCCCTGCTCACATCAGAACAGGGCAAACCTCTTCCCGAAGCGAAGAACGAGATTGCAGGCTTTGCAAACGTCCTCGAATATTATGCATCGATCTCAGGATCGATCATGGGAGAGGCTCTACCGCGATCCGATTACGGCTACTCGTTTACAATTAAGAAACCACTCGGGGTCTGCGGTGCGATAATACCCTGGAATATGCCTGCACTGATAATGGCATGGAAAACGGGGCCCGCCCTTGTTGCAGGAAACGCACTGATAATTAAACCCGCATCTTCCACTCCGCTGACCTGCCTTGAGATTGCATCCATAATCAGGCAGGCGGGAGTACCGGAGAATATCCTGAAGGTTGTCCCCGGGAGCGGGAGTGAAGCAGGTGCTGCCATCGCCTCGCACCCCGGAATAAGGGCAGTTTCTTTCACAGGATCGACTGAGACGGGAAAAGAGGTCGAAGCGGCCGCGTTCGGGACGGGAAAACGCCTGACACTCGAGCTCGGGGGAAGCGATCCGATGATTGTCTGCGATGATGCCGACATCGCGACCGCTGCCGCAGGTGCTGTTGCGGGCAGGTTCTATAACTGCGGGCAGACATGCACCGCCGTAAAGCGCCTCTACGTATTCGAGGATATTTCTGATGAGTTCATTAAGGCACTTCTTAAAGAAACCGAAAAGATTACTGTTGGAAACGGCCTCTCACCAGGTATAAGGATGGGGCCGCTTCACAGCAGCCAGGGACGTGAACGGATCGAAGAGCTTGTCGAAGGAATCCGGGAGACGGGCGACGGGACGATCATTACGGGTGGAAGAAGGCCTTCGGGAAGCGAATACGATAAAGGATTCTTCTATATGCCGACGATTGTTACCGGTGTTCCGGGAGAAAGCCCCCTGATGAACAAAGAGGTCTTCGGGCCGGTGCTTCCTGTAGCAGTTGTCTCAGGGATGGACGAAGCGATAGAAGCGGCGAACTCGACAAGATACGGCCTCGGTGCATCGATATGGACAGAGAGCCTGTCGCGTGCCGCAAGGGCAGCAGAGGAGATCGATGCCGGAATCGTGTGGGTCAACAGGCATTTAAAGATCCCGCCCGAGGTTCCCTTCGGCGGCGGGAAGGCAAGCGGAACAGGCAGGGAGAACGGCATTTACGCACCTGACAGGTATATGACCGAGAAAACGGTTATAATATCCCCCTGATAAAGACAAATCCGATCATGACAATGTCTGCAGGAAGTATTACAACAGATACCGGTGATTTTATCTTTGGTTGTGATATTTCGATATCAGGTTACTGCGACCTGTCGGGAATAAGTGGTCTCCCCTTCCCTGATATGAAGACAGGAATCACGATAGGGATTGCCCTTGACCCCGGGATCGTTCTCACCCTGAAAAACGGACCAGGTAAAGAGTATACGGCCGAATACGAAAGGGTAAATATACGGCTGCTTGATGCTTCGGAGAAGATATCCGGATTTCTGGAGAGCAGAGGGTATAAAGCAGGATTCATCCCGCCCACACAGAAGATAGATGATCCAGAAAATCTTATTGCACCTTTTCCGCACAAGACTGCTGCGACTTCAGCAGGTCTCGGGTGGATCGGAAAAAACGACCTGTTTGTAACAAAGGAGTTCGGCACCGCCGTCAGGATTACGACTGTATTCACCAACGCCCCCCTGATAACGGCAGAACCTGTAACAAAATCATATTGCGGGATCTGCGAGAACTGCAGGGACCAATGTCCGGCGAACGCCGTAAAGGGGATCTTATGGGTGCCGGGCATGGCAAGAGAGGAGCTTATAGATGTCCGGCGCTGTTTTGACTACAGCAGAAACAGGGGAACTGAAGCAGGGCACGGACATGCCGTCTGCGGCATCTGCATTGCAGCATGCCCGTGGACTGAAAGATACCTGAAGAAAGAAGGTGTTCTAAAGAGGCGCGGGAGTTTTTTGAATGAGCGTTAAGGCAGGCTGCCATGTCTCGATCGCGGGATCGATAGACAAAGCCGTCGACCGTGCAGAAAAGATCGGGTGCGACACATTCCAGATATTCACCGGAAACCCGAGAGGATGGAATGTGAAGCCTCTCGAAGAGAGTGCTGCGGCAAAATTCAGGGAGAAAGTGGCAGCCTCCGGGATCTCGCCGGTTATCGCCCATATGCCATACCTTCCAAACCTCGCATCACCGAAGGAAGAGCTCTACGAAAAGTCATGCGGTGTCCTGCTTCGCGAACTCGGGCGATGCCACATGCTCGGGATACCCTGGCTCGTCACACATCCCGGAAGTCATCTCGGCAGCGGGAGGGAGGAAGGAATCAAACGGATCGCAGGTGCAATAGAGTGGGCACTGGATTCGGATACGGGTGATGCTTCCATACTTGTCGAGAATACAAGCGGCTCGAAGAATACCGTAGGTGGAACGCTTGAGGATATTGCAGACGTACTTAATGCACTCCCCGGTGCTGCGGGGGAGAGAACGGGAGTCTGCTTTGATACCTGCCACGCCTTTGCAGCGGGCTACGATCTCTCCACAAAGGCAGGACTAAAAGATCTGCTTGAGTCTTTCGATTCCCTCATCGGTCTCGAGCGGCTGAAGGTCATCCACTTAAACGACTCGAAAGGAGTCGCAGGCGGACACCTCGACCGACACGAACACATAGGTCTGGGGGTTATCGGCGAAGAAGGCATGAGGAATATTATTACCGAAGAAAGACTTGCTTCGCTTCCGTTTATATGTGAAACCCCGGTAAACGAGACCCGGGACGACCCCGGCAATCTGGCAAAAGTGAGAGAGCTTTCACTCAATAATCCCTCTTCTACCAAGATGATATTATAAATAAAAACAAATCTGTTCCTAAGTGAAGGCTTCTTTTGACGGAGAATGGGTCTGCCCCAAAGATGAGGGGACGGCCCTTTACGAGAACAGCGGGTACGGCAGACCGGACGGAAACAGGCTGAAGCTCTTTCCGGAGGAAGCCCTCTACCTCGCGGGAAAAGGCAAACTCACAGTGGATAAGCTCGGGTTCGATGAACTTGCCGGGCGTTTCGCCGAAAAAGAGGGGTTTATGCGGAGGTTTCTTGTTTACAGGGATATCCGCGAGAGAGGTCTTGTCATACAGACGGGACCGCAGGACTTCAGGGTATTTAGGAGAGGTGAAAAACCGGGAAAGGGAAGATCCCAGTTCCTGATCAGAGTCCTCTCCGAGAGGGAGTTCGTCGAATTTACAGCTGTTGCTGCAGACTCGCACTCGGCTGTCAACATGAGGAAACAGTTCGTCGTCGCCGTCGTGGATGACGAGAACGAGATCACGTACTATGAGGTCAAGACGAGCGAACTTCCGGAAGGAAAGAGCAGGGAAGAGATCAGGCATGTAAAGGGAATTCTCGCAGGAAGTTCTGTCTTCCTGATGCCAAAAGACGGCAAAGACGAACTCCCCGAAAGTGCGATGTTCGGAACATGGTTCGACGACTCCCGCCTCGTGCTCTCTCCGCCTGAAACACTCTACCTGGTTAAGAAGGGACTTCTTGAGATCACAGGAGAGAAGAGCGGGGATCGGCTCAGGGAGATCCTTGAGAGTGAAGACCCTGAACTTCCTTTGAAGATGGTCGTATACGAAAGCCTGCGCGATTCCGGTTATATCCCACGGACGGCCTATAAATTCGGCCATCACTTCAGGGTATACTCTGAGAGGTCCAGCCATTCGGCGATGCTCGTTCACGCGATTCCCGGGGGCTCAGGCATGCCCATGAGCAGGATCTCGCGATCGGTGAGGCTGGCGCACAGCGTTCGCAAGAAGATGCTTTTTGCATGTGTAGAGCAGAATAATATAGAGTACATCGAATTTGCACGAATAAAACTCTGAAAATACTAAAGTTGGAATCCCATGCAATCCGAAATCAACCCGTGGTCAAGCAACCAGAATCTCGAGACGAACAAACTCTTCAGTGAATTCGGGATCGAACCGGTCGAACCGCTTCTCGACAAAATAAAGAACCCGCCGGCTTTTCTCAGGAGAAATATCGTAACCGGCCAGAGGGACTATGATCGTGTAGTCCGGGCTATGGCGAACAAAGAGAAGTTCTTTGTCATGACAGGTTTTATGCCGTCCGGACACCCGCACCTGGGCCACCTGATGGTCATGAAGGAGGTCGCGTGGCACG
>CAYXKC010000039.1:0-13222 GCA_964465295.1 uncultured Methanomicrobiaceae archaeon
ATCCGCCTCCTTTTTCAGGAAATCGATCCCCAGCATCTTCATGAACCATTTTTGTCTTTCGGCGGGAGAGTCGTCGAGAAGCGAACTCAGGTCTTTCTGGCCGGCGTAGATCGTATTCCTGAAATCGGAGGCCTGCATCCCGATGATCCTCACTATCTCGTCTTCAACCTGGCTGACTCCGTCGGCGAGGAGGCTGTCGTTAATCTTAATCTGGGCTCTGTGGTCGGTTGTAGAGGGCGTTCTCCTGTACCACCTCGTTATATTGTACCTGTTTCCGTCCTTTTGAAAATCGAGAGAGACTGAGCATTTCTCCTTGCTGTCCGATCCCGAACTGTTGATGAAATCTCCTTCGATACCTGCCCTGACTCCATAAAGCGCAAAGAGAATCCCCTGGACGATGGTGCTCTTTCCTGAGCCGTTGTTCCCGATAATACCTGTAATCCCGTCACTGAAGCGGATCGTCTCGTCGGCATATCTCTTGAAATTTTTAAATTCTATCTTCTCAAGGATCAATCAGTCGGCCTCCCTGTGCTTCTCGAGGACGTCTTTGAATATTCCTGATCCGGTCTTTATTATATCTTCCTCCAGGCGGCTCTCGAGCCCCTGTATCTTTACGAACTTCCTGAATTCATCGACATAATCGACGGATGAAGGGTCTTCAGCCTCAAATCCTCTCCTGACCGGATCGATTGTGTCTGTCGCGATCCTGAGGTTTAACACCCTGCTTTTAATCTCAGACATCTCGTTCCTGCTGATGCTTCTAAGCTTCTCGCTCAGGACGTTTTCCAGCTTTACCTGGCATATGGTATCTCCGGGGTTTTCCAGTCTGCCGATAATTGAACTGATCCTTTCAGTAATCTCTGAAGGCGTGAGTGTATTGCAGTCGATTCTCCCGAGGTCAGTCATGGGCAGACAGGGAAGTCTTAACGGGGATACTTCGCCTGTCGTGGTGTCGACCACAAGCCCTCCTTTCTTATCGTTGATCTCGTTGTAGGTGCAGTATTCGATCGAGCCGGAGTACCATGCATTCTCCGCCACCTGCATCTGCCCGTGAAAATGTCCGAGTGCGATATAGCTGAAGTCTTCCGAGAGCATGGTGGAGTCGATCTCGTGCTCTGCAACTGTCCGCAAACGGTAATCTCTCAGGGTCGTTGCAAGCCCGTGCGTCACCATCACATTGGCGGTTTCATTTCCGGTCTTAATCTCATTGAAGGCGTCCCTGTAATCCGAGGCCTTTAACATATTGGGAATCAGGTGAAAAGTCGTATCGCCGAGCTCCTTTCTCTCGTACCTGTACCTGTATGCGCAGTGAACTTCGGCCCTGTGATACTCGAGAACTTTGAAAGGCGAGGGCGTATACCGTGTCTTGGGCATACTGTGGTTTCCGGATATCAGGACCAGCGGGATTCCCGCCTCTTCCAGCATGTCGAGTGCGGACAGTACTGTAATATATGCATGCGTCCGCGGCTTGACCCTGTCAAAAAGATCTCCTGCGTGAACGACTGCATCGGGTTTTTCGCCGACGATGATCTTCACCGATTCGAGAAAATTGTCGTAGACCTTTTTTTCACGAAGATTCATCCCGCTTTCCGGGTCGATTCTGTTAAATCCGGCAAGCCCGAGGTGTGTATCAGCAATATGGACGATCTTCATATCTTTATCCTTCAGTTTATTTCAGTCTGCAACCGCTTATTATTTTCATTTCAGCCCGGTCTTTCTTTAAACCGTCGCCGGGGAGCGTGAAAGTGAGACCGGAGATCTCCGGTCGGTTTTTTCCCGATCCAGTTATACAATATCGGAATGAAATTGTATAGTGATTACCATGTCCCGCAGAGGAGTTGATGCAATGTTTCAGGCCTTATTCCTGCTGACCGATATCAGGGCGCTTTTTCGCCGGACCGCCCCTGATCACCGGCTCGATGAGAAACAGAGGGAAGAAGCCGCAAAGACGATTGAAAAACTGAAGAAGCAGATTGCGATCCTGGAAGAGGAGGTGCTCTCGTGAAATGCGCAGGTTCGATTGATGCAAGGGATGTCGAGGAGATGTTCATCAACATCGACCCGATACAGGCAGGTGGCCGGCTTACGCCAGAGGCGCATAAGGCGGTTATCGCCTATGCCGACGGCTATTCGGTCTGCGACAACTGTCTTAAACCGTTCAGGCTGGACTATATACAAAAGCCCCCGCTGGCACAGTTTCATGAGGACTGTGCAAAGTGGCTCAACATGGACCAGCTTCGTGTCGTCCCCGGTGCAAGAAGAGGATTTCAGGCGGTCGCATCGAGCATGGTCGAAAAGGGAGACCCGGTGGTTTTGACGTCCCTTTCTCATTACACCGAGTTTGTATCGGTCGAGCAGTCAGGCGGCGTTCCGTTCGAGATCCCGCTGAGTGAAGATAAGCATATAACTGCCGATGCGGCCGCGGAAAAGATTGAGGACGTAATCAAAAAAACCGGCAGGCCCCCCGCGCTCATGTTCGTCGAGCATGTGGACTACCAGTACGGCCATATTCACGATATTAAGGGAATAACAAAGGCCGCACACCAGTATGACGTCCCCGTTCTTGTCAACGGCGCATATTCAATAGGAATAATGCCTGTCGACGGGAAGGCGCTCGGCGCTGATTTCCTTGTAGGATCCGGCCACAAGAGCATGGCGGCACCCGCACCCTCGGGAGTTCTGGCGGCAAAAGAGGAGTACGCCGAAAAGGTCTTCAGGACAACGCAGGCTAAAGGGGATCTTACAGGAAGGACCTTCGGTATCAAGGAGGTCGAGATGATGGGCTGCACGCTCATGGGAGTTACCGTGATGGGCCTTATTGCTTCTTTTCCTGCAGTTCAGGAGCGTGTTGAAAACTGGGACCGGGAGATTGAGCACAGCAGGATAGTGACCGATGCCCTGCTCTCTATTGAAGGAACAGTCTGCGTAAGCGAGTGCCCCAGGAACCATACCCTGACCCGGATAAATACAATAGAATCTTTTGACAAGGTTGCAAATACTCACAAAAAACGTGGATTCTTCCTCTCCGGCGACCTTAAGAAGAAAGGAATTACCGGAATAATCGCCGGTTCAACCAGAGTATGGAAGTACAACACATACGGCCTTACAGACAGCCAGACAGGATACCTTGCAAACGCCTTCATCGAAGTTGCCGAAGAGAACGGCCTTGCGGTAAACAGGGACTAAACTCTTACAAGGAATAAACTATCAATCAATAATTTTTCCGTCACGAACCCTGTATACGGTCTTTCGTGATAAACACTCATCAACAAGATCCAAAACCCCGAGCATCTCCTCGTCCTCCCTGACTTTCTCCGGCGATGCGGCTATTGAAGGGTGCGAAGGAACGACTCCGCAGTCGAGATCCCCTGCATTGTCCCTGAATGTGCCTATACGTCTTGCAATTACTATGGCCTCTTCCTTATCGTATGTTATCAGGGGTTCGATTAGTGCAAGACCCTCCGGGACCGCCTCACCGGTTATTCCCATATTTGCAAGCGTCTGTGAGGCGACCTGGCCGATGCTGTTTCCGGTTACAAGCCCGAAGAACCTGTTTGAAAGAGCATATCCGCCCGCGGCTCTCAGCATGAATCTCTTGCAGATTATACAGCGGTTTTTCAGTGCTTCTTTTGCGCTCTTCGCCGTCAGCCTGTCGAAGAAGGGAGTTATGTCGATAAAGGCGGCTTCTATAGTATGACCCGGGTACCATAGCGAGATATTGATAAGATTCTCCAAAACAGCCTCTTTAGTATCCTTCCCGAAATAATCCCCGCCGTCGAAGTAGATAAAGCCGGGGATGCAGCCCCTCCTCATCGCAAGCCATGCGGCAACAGGAGAGTCTATTCCTGCAGAGATGAGGCAGAGGATCTTACCCTGCGTTCCGACAGGAAGCCCTCCCGGCCCCGGTATCTTTGACTCGTATATAAAACCCCCTTCTTTTCTTGCCTCGACAAAGATCTCGTACTCAGGGTTCTCAAGGTCAACTTTCAAATCCCCCACGGCCTCGTAGATCCGTGACCCTGCCGAGGCTGCAAGCTCCTGGCTGGTAAATCCTTTAACATTCGAACGCTTTGCCCTTACGGCAAAGGACATACCTGGTCTCAAGGTCCGTGATGCCAGCAATGCCGCGGTATCTTCTATACTTTCCCTGTCCGGCGGCGTGCATATGACGATGCTTGTACTGATCACACCGAAAATTTTTGATACTATATACGAGATCGATTCGGCGTCCTCACCCGATACAAAAACCCTCCCCCTTGTAACAGTGATCTCGTGGCAGATCTCTGCCGCATCAAGGGCCTTTTTTATATTTGAAGTGAGCATCCCTACATAATGCCTCATAACGGGTTCGCTTTTCAAAAATATCTCCCCGTATCTTACCATTACCGCCCTTTTCATTCTCTCATATATATGGCCGGATCATTATTATCTTTGCACCGGCACATGATGCCATAAAAGGAAATATCTTTAATTCCGGGATTTAAATCATTAGTAATTATGGCTAAGAAGAAGGACAAAGTCGAACCGACATCAGTTCTGTATTATTTTTATACTCAGGAGAGATGGGACAACTGGATGAAGACACTGATGGAGATGGATTTTGAGGGAGATCCCGAATCCGAAGAGATGCCCGAGGGACTGGCAGCCCTTGACAATTTCACCAAGGACATCAACGTATCCGTATTGAAGATAGTAAAAGTATTCCAGAACGAAAGTTATGACACGAAGACCGCCCTTGAAAAGCTGAATGAGGTTGAGGAGATCATCATGGGTGAGGTGCCTGAAAACGAGCTTACAGATATCATCCAGGGCATCCAGATGAGATTCCTTGTCTTATTCATGGCATGCAAAAAATTCTTCAACGGTGACATGCCAAAGGCTGAGATAAAGGACCTCGTCAAATCAGGCCGTGATGCGGGCGACGAAGATCCTGAAAAGGCACTTGAGATTGCAGCCGGTATCGGTGCCCTCGTGCTTGACGGCGGGTCTTGCTGCGGCAAATACCTGCGCGCCGACCTTGATGAACCTGCAATGTTCGACGACTGGCTCATCGAGATCGACGATATGGGTGAGGCGATCAAATCGCTCAAGAAGTTCGACGAAGAGTTCGGAGTAGGTATTTGATCGCATCCAGGGCAAAGTTCAGGGGTGCAAAAAAACTCCAGAAGATAGTTGGTTTCCGCGTTCCCGAACTGGTATTCAGGGGCCCTTTCCTCGAGGCCGTAAGCGCCTGCATGAACTACCAGAAGCTTGATAAAAAAACACGGGAACAGCTAATCAGTTTTTTTAAGGATTTCCTGGATTGCAAATGCAGGCAGAATCCGCTCTGCGGGTGTCCGGAAAGGAAGTTCGTGAAGATGATTGTCGAGCTCAGGACTTCGGGGCTTGATCACAGGCAGATAAGCGAGGTCATACTGGATGAATACGGGATAGAACTTGCTCCTTCGGATATACTCGGATTTCTCGAGAGTTCAGTACATATTCTCGAATCGATAAAGGATATCTCAAAAATTGAAGGTAAAGATAATCTTTCTGCAGAGACGGCCCGGCTTATAGCATCCGTCTCGCGTTAAACAGCCCTGCGGGATATTTCACCCGCTGTAGCTGTCGATAATATTCCCTTTTTCATCGAATAATATTGCAGTATCTCCTCCGTCATTCCATATATCGTCATCCGAATTCCAGTAATAGCTGTACCTGCTGTTCTCCCCGTATCCTGTGCTTAGGACAAAGGTCTCCCCCTCTTCTATTGATGCAGCGGGAAATACGTAGGAATGGGTGGAGTTTGTGTTGGAAATCCTCCAGTTAGTGATATCGGTACTGCTGTCTCCGGTATTGGTTATGGCGATTCTGTCTTCTACCAGGTTCAGGCTTGTAATCCTTAACTCTCCCTGGCTGCATTCAGTGCATGTCTCCGGGTCTTCACCGCCTGTGGATGAAATGCCTGCAGATCCTTTCTTTCCCGTATAGAATTTTGCATACACCGGATAATGATCCGATACGGCTTCAGTCAGCTCCTGCCCGATACCATAGATCTCATCAAACCGCATAACTCCCGAATCCCCTGTATAAAGTCCATGGTGGTCGCCGTATACAACAATCCTGTCATAGGTGCAGACTGTGGTTTTTGTTGTCGTATCGTGCTCGTTTCCAATCAGCCATGTATATTCCGAAGCTCTTAGCGGGCATTGCATATCGTCCTCATTGAAATAGGAACAGTCGGCATTGAAGTCCCCCATCAGTATTACCATCTCGTCATCGGGGAGAATGGTTGTGCAGTACTCTGCAACCCCGGAAAGTGCGGCGATCTCTTCTTCTGCCTCGTCAGGGTCGGTGTGTATCGTTGCAAATGTCGCTATGAAATCCCCGTCTGCTGATTTGAATGAAGCGATAAAGGGCTCCCTGTGGAACGGATCGGTGCCTTGTTCTTCAGGATATGTTTGCGGGGTTCCGGTAAGCTCAACTTTTGCAGTATTGTAGATATACGCGTATTGTTCCTTCGATGAAGTTCTGCCGAGTCTCTCGCCTATGACATACCGGTAAGCAGGATTCTTCGCTTTCACATCATCCATAAGCTCCTGTATCGCAGTTCCTGACGAATCCCGGATCTCCTGGATTGCAATTATGTCATACCGGCAGATTATACCGGATAAAATATTCATTACATCCTCTTTTGATGCCTTTGAGGTTCCAAAAACCTGTATATTGAATGCACCTGCAGTAATCTGGTCGCCGTCCCCTACATAGAATTCGTCCGGGAAATAACCTTCATGGTAGGAAAAACCCGTAAAGGCGATTATTATAATCGCAGTCAGCCCCAGTGCGATATTTTTTTTGTTTTTCTTCTTTGAACCCTTTCTTTTTGCCATCGGGAATTATTTCACACTTTTCAGATAAAAAAGTGATTCCCTGCATTTTTTCTTCTTTTGATAAAAAAAGTCATTATCAGAAACTTTTTTGTAAACTCCCGTTCTATATAGCGGTACAATTCAAAATTCTCTTTTCTAAATTACAGGTGGTTTTATGACAAAATGCAGATATCTGAGAAGCATCAGGGAGGTGAACGAACTCTTTGATGCCGGACTAACAGGTCTTGAAGATGTGGAGAAGAATTATCCTTTCTTTGCGAACCAGTACTACCTCTCTCTTATCGACTGGGACGATCCGGAGGATCCGATTAGAAAGATAATCATCCCCGATAATGCCGAACTGGTAAAATGGGGCTCTTTGGACCCGTCAATGGAGGCCCGGAACACCAAATCTCCCGGACTTCAGCATAAATACCGGGCTACTGCTCTTATGCTGATCAGCGACCGTTGCGGTGGATTCTGCAGGTTCTGCTTCAGGAAGAGGCTATTTATAAATCCCGAGGACGAGAAGATCAGGAACTTTTCAGAGGATATTGATTATATCAGGAATCACCCTGAGATATCGAACGTTCTTCTTACCGGGGGGGATGCCCTGATGGTTTCGACCCCAAATCTTGAAAAGATAGTGTCTGCACTCTTATCCATTAAGCATATCAAAACCGTCCGTATCGGAACAAAGCTGCCTGCCTATAATCCGTTCAGGATAATCGGGGATGAATCACTTCATGAAATGGTGAGGAAACACAGCAGGCCCGGTAAGATGATCTATTTTATGACCCAGTTCAATCACCCGAGAGAGCTGACAAAAGAGGCAAAAGAAGCGCTTGATCTTCTCAGGCTTTCCGGAGCATCGCTCGCAAACCAGACGCCGGTATTAAGAGGCGTAAATGACGATCCTGATACAATATCCCATCTGTGCAGGACTCTTGCCGAATCGGGGAATATTCCTTATTATCTCTTCCAGTGCAGGCCGGCGCTGGGCAACCGCCACTTTACAGTGCCCATAGAGACAACATACGAGATCTATGAGAAGGCTAAAAAAAATCTTTCAGGACTTGCAAAAAGGGCCAGGTATGTGATGTCCCATAGTACAGGAAAGATCGAAGTCATAGGTATGAATTCTGAAAAAGTGTACCTGAAATATCACCAGGCTGCAAATCCTGCGGATATGGGTAAGGTGATGACTTTCAAAAGAAACCCTGATGCCCTGTGGCTTGAGGATTATCTCTGATATCCGGAATTAATTATCCTTTTTTAATTCGTACTTGAAATCGTAATGCTTTCTAAGGAAATCCCTGATCCTCTCCGATTCCAGCCATCTCTGGTCGATGAGGTTGACAAGATTGTCGATAATCTCCACCTGCTCAAGGATCATTGCTGCGTGTTCGCACCTGTCCATCTCAGTCAGTCCCGATATAATCTGGAGAGGATTTCTGATATCGTCGTTTAATATTGCAAGCTGCTCCAGGTTTTTTTCAATCTGCACCAGAGTCTCTTTTTCTCCGTTTTTTATCCTTACAATGTCGGTGATATCTGAGAATATCGTTGCAACCCTGCCTGATTCGGGGCTGAAGGCGTGATACTGCAGGTGCCTCTTTACCGGCGCCAGGTACTTGTCATCATTTAACCGGATCCCTTCAAAAGCGACCCTGCCCAGTTTTCTTATCCAGTCCCCGGGAAATTCAGGCATGACCTCCAGGATCGTTTTTCCTGTTACAGATTCCCTGCTATACCCGATTATCTTCTCAAAAGCCGGATTTACATCGATAAATCTTAAATCAGTCGTCTCACCTTCTGTATCTCTTATACAGTCATATAGTGCAAAACCGTTGGTCATTGTATTGAAGAGGAGTTCATATTTTTTTTCGGAGATTTCGAGTGCAGTCTCAGCCTTTTCCGCCCTGTACCTGTTTATTGCGGTCTCGATTGTCGTACGCATGTCTCCGGGCCTGAAGGGTTTGCCAAGGTATCCATATGGAGCGGATTCGATCGCCTTTTTGAAGGTCTCCTCATCAGTATATGCGGTAAGAAATATTATCGGGATATCCAGTTTCGAATGAATCTCCTTTGCAGCCTCAATACCGTCGATTCTGCCTTCGAGATGGATATCCATGAGGACAATATCGGGTTTTTTGTCCATGGCCATCATAATGGCGTTCTCCCCCCGGGCAACCTTTCCGACTACATCGTAACCGAATGATTTCAGGGATTTTTCTATTCCCATTGCAAGTACGATTTCATCTTCGGCTATGAGAACTCTAACAGGCGCCATTTTCTCATCTTAAAAATCGGGTAAGTGACTCATTTATTTCCTTTTTATTTATAAACTGGTGCACCAGTTTTCCATATCAATACTTTGATTCACATTTCATTCATTATATATACCTGTAATTTTTCTTTCTTGTTTATATAGTGTTCGTTATCGTCCCCCGGATAGATCCGGGCGGCCGTGAAAAAAAGCGAAACCCGGTTTACACGATATGTGTTACCGGGGGAATAGAGATACTGTCTGTAAATGTCTCAATGTAGTTGTCGGGGAATTGAATTGTAGTAATCCCGGGGGAGAGATCTATCGTGATCATCGGGGCGAACCAGTATCCCCTGAGGATCTCTTCGCCTTTTGAAAAGTCCATTGCCGGGGTGGTATATATCGTCCCTTCAGGGCCGCTCTTAGGTGTTATGAAACCAGGGATGAAAAAAGAGGCTTTATCAGATTTTACCTCAATAACTTCGACCTCCCTGTCCGTCTTTTCACCTATAACTTTCCTGAGCTCTTCGGCGGGATCGGCAATCTTTGTGAATACGGCAATCTTTTCCAGGAATGAAAGAGAGTATTCGAAATTCACTTCCGTATCCCCGCCTTCTGATATCTTCATCTCGAGTATATCGATTTCAATTGCAGATGCACCCTGGACAAGTATTGCTGCAATAATTACCGATATAAGGCTTATCGATATTTTATCCATATTTATCACTGTTTTTATATCTACATATTAGTTATATAAATGTATTTCTCACGGGTTTTGATCCCCCGTGGCGGCGTACAGGGGGATATGCACATCTCCTCCATTCGTCTGTATTGATATATTGCCGTGAAAAAGGGCCCTTTTTATTTTTTCCGGCAGGATCTGCACCTCAAACTCCTGGCTGTCTCCTGTGGAAAATGATGTTGGAGAGACCTTAAGCCATTCCCTGTCGGATTCGGCGGTGCCCTTAAGAATTCCCTGGCCTGCATTTCTTACCGAAAAGGTGACCTGCGGCGGATCCAGGAGGTCAAATCCCCTTAGAATTATCTTTTTTGTATCCGGTTCCGCCTCCGGCTTAAGGCTGAATCCCACCTCAACCGGCACCTTTTGCGTTTCAGACCGGATCCTTACAAGAATATTTGCAATATATTTCATCCCCTGCTTTTTTCCGGGGATCTTTTCGGGCCGGATAACAAAATTGTAATATCTCCTGTTTATAGATCCGCCGGTCTCGGTGAGATCCGTGATCCATTCCGCATCCGAAGCAACCTCTGGCAGCTCTGCCCTGCAACCGGAGGTTTCAATCTCCAGTCTTCCGCTGATAGGAGTGCCTGAATCTGTTTTGAAGCTGAATTTAGGCGGACTGCAGCGGATTATACACGTTTTTATCAGGGCGGGGTCGCTTCGCGCCGGGGATTTTTCACTGGTTTTCCCTGGTTTTTTCTCTGTTTTTTTATACGGGAAGAGCTCCTTTCCTTTATCTTTTGATAATTCGCACCAGGGACAATCTCTTAGGTGTCCGCCGTACCAGTGATTGGGATTTAAATCGCATCTTTTAAGTTTGCCAAGTTCTGCAGAGAGGCACCTGCACCATTCATCTGCCGGCGGTCTTGCATAAGGATCCCCGTGCCCTTCAACAAAACACCGTGAAAAGAGATCCCTGAGGCATGACGGCAGGATGTGATACGCGGGCGCATATCCCGGGGGTCTTATATCCCTGCCTTTTTGTGCAATATATGGATAAATGCCGAGAACCGTCTTCTGCTCTATTGTCGGAAGGTCCCAGACGTCCTTTCCTTTTGCCTGGTAGGGATGTGCCCCGTTCATCAGGAGCCTGAAGATCATTATCCCGAGTGCGAAGAGATCCGCATGGTGCCTGTTTACCTCTTCCATCCTGAAATTCCTCCCCATTAGTTCCGGTGGCAGGAATTCCCCTGTTCCGACCTTCGTATGATATATTTTTCCGGATTTTGGATTTGACACCTGGAACGAGTCGCAGTCGATGAATGAGACAGCAGCCGTCCTGGCGACTAAAATATTCCTTGGCGAAAAATCCCCGACACAATGGCCGCTTTCATGAATCCTTGAGACGACGAAGCTGATGTTGTATGCCGCGGTCATCAGGTACCGCCATGAAAAGGATCCCCCGAGCATGTCCAGACGATCCTTAGTATCATAATACATGTGCACCTCCTTAAACATCCCCGTGTCAACCCGGGGCATCTCATAGCCTGCAAAGAAGGTCTTTTTGTCATTGAGGATATAGAGCGGCGACAACGGCCAGGCGATAGAGCTCGATGTGATCCCGCTGACGGGTTTTGTAAGCCCTCCTCCGGGCGGGTTTTTTACCATCGCCAGGATCTTTTCATGGAGCTCCTTTGAAATCCTTGTCTTAAAGAATATTTTGGCACAGCAGCTCCCGTCCCCCTCTATATCGTATATCGCCCCTTCCCCTCCGCTTTTACCGGTAAAAACAAGCCTCCGCTCTCTACCGGTATTGTCAAGGGCCCTGAGCCTCTCAGGTATCATTTTCTCCGGTTCTCCCTTTTAATACGGCGATTACGAGGGTTTTGTCGTCATCCGAGTTATCCGCCATCTTTTCCGATCCCAAAAAATTTTCGATCTGCCCGGATCCCTCATCCTCATCGGAAAGTTCTGCAAGATATGAGAAAAGAGGCCTGAAGAAAGGTTCGTAAGGGATATATCCTTCCGGTGTCCTTTTTAAAAAAGCCCTCTGGCACCCGTCGGTAAAGACCGCAAAGATACCTGTTTTCGGGACGTTCTCATTAATCCTGAGATTTTCGTCGATGTTCCCTGACGTAAGCGGGGTGACTTCGTTTACATATTCCGAATCTGCAGGGGTTGAAACAATTGAAATCTTTCCTCCTGTATCAGCCGTAACTGCTCCGTCACCTATATGGCCGGTGTTCAGGAAGTCTCCGTCATTAAATGCAACTATCAGGGTGCAGGCCAGCGTCTTCAGCTGAAGGCCGTTTGTTTTCGCATATGTTTCAAGGGACTCTCTTGCAGAATAGAATGCCTCCCTGATGATATCCCGGTTCTTCATCAGGGCCGCCGCCGGAACTTCATACCTTTCGTGTTCTTCAAAAAGCGATTTTATTCTTTCAACTGCAGAATTGACTGCAATATCGGCACCAATATCGGAATTCTCCGCACTCCCCAGGCCGTCTGCAACAGCTATTATTACGGTTCCAAAATCCGTCTTCTCAAACCTGAATGCATCCTGGCACGGGAGGCCTTTTGCCTCGTGAGAACTTCCCGTTACCTTTCCACCGAAAACCTGCATATCATCTGCCTTTATTGTCCGCCAACCTTGTTGTATCTATTATTTATCTGTCTGTTATGGCGGATAAATGATTTGAGAATTATATTTTCAAAAAAAAAGACTTTTTGTCATGTTACAAAGGAAGATGGGAAGATCTTTTCGTTAATGCGGTTCAAATAAAATTAAAAAAGGCCGTTTAGAAATCCTGTGAAGGGGAATCCTAAAATCCAGTGTGGTTGAGAAGCAGGAAATTACATTTTTTGATAATGAAGCATATAAAAAAAATTCAGGGAGTATTTCTTCAGGCTAATCATATTTTCGGGCATTAACATATTATACAGTTAAGCTTAAATGGGGCGTTAAAACAGCATAAAACGCCGGTATTTACGTCTTCATAGAAGTCCTGTATTCCATGATCTCAACCCTTCCCGATATAAACATCGTCTGAAAAAAAGAGGCCGGTGACGTGCCGTTATATCGGTGCGATCCAGGCTTTAATCACTGTAAAAAACACGTATTGCTATTATTGAAAACCGGTCCCCAACACCCTGTTTAAAACGGTAAAATAAGCTCAAATCAAAGGTTTTCAGGTTACTCCCGTGCCAAAAAAATTGGTATAATAACCCGATGAACATCTTCAGGATTTTGCATAACCGGGTTGAGAGAAAAATTTCTACAGAGCCGACAAATAGAAAAAAAGTTTTTATTCATCCGGTATTATGGGCTATAAAAAACCCGTGATTAGATTGTCGGGATCTCCGCCCAGCCGAAGACGAACGGATCATCCAAAACGATCTGGTCCCCGACACCCGATGCGGATA
>CAYXKC010000040.1:0-13203 GCA_964465295.1 uncultured Methanomicrobiaceae archaeon
AAAAATGCGGGGGGAGCGATTCGAACGCTCGAACTCCTACGAGACAGGGTCCTAAGCCCTGCGCCTTTGACCAGGCTCGGCAACCCCCGCCTGTTGATTGATGTTTGCTTTAATTATCGTAAAATGGTCAAACCATTAAACGGAAAAATCCGCTATAGAAATTGACCGCCATTTCATATTAAAACAGTGCCTGGAAGTCCTGTTTTCCTCCTTCCAGCAGGGCTATTGACCTCGGAGAAAGAAACGAACTGATGAAGAAAAGGAGCGAGAGGGGAATCATCCCCTCCTGAATTTCATCCGGGTTTTTCAGGGCATAAGCCCCTTACGGGGCAACCCTCTGCTCAATTCGCTTCGCGAATTTTCACAATTATGATAGCCCGGTATGGACGCTACCCTCCGGGTAGCCTCGACCGGGAAAATAACTGATTTTTAGGGGGACATTTATTTTGATGCAGGAGAGGATGCCTGCCCATCCCCGATTGCGACCTGTCGCGATTTAAGTTACGGAAAATTTGAACTCCTGACAAACAAATGAACCGGATTTCCCTGTATTGGTGACCGCAGGTCGCCTCGGAAATAGATCGGGGCGAAGACCTTCGGATGGCAATTAAACCTCTTTTACCACGGTCTTTTTTCGCTGTACTGAAATAAAAGACAAACTGCCGCCAATCTTAGAAATAATGTAGAAATCAAAACCTTTATCGCTACTCTGGGATTAAAAACATAATACCGAAACTGGGTTTGGACATGTCTGGTGAAATACCATATACGGAAATATTCCATATTTTTGCCGCAGCAGCGGTCTGCTTTGTTATTTTTGTTACAATCGACCTGCTGTTCAGGCTGCCGGAGAAGGGCGGAGTCCGCGGGGCGGATGCCATCGGCAGATCCATCGAATCGGCCGGAGGAGACTTAAACGGCGGATTAATGATGGGAAACATCGTCTGTTCGCCGGATGCATCCGCGGGAACCCTCCTTGCCGCGTGCGGTGTTTATGCCGCGGGAATCCCGGGCGGGCTTGCGGCGGCGGTCCTGGTCTTCATCGGAAACCGGATCTGCCATGACAAAGGCTATGCGGGAACGACCGGAGCGGTGGTCGCCACATTCGTCGTCTATGCACTGACAACATATGCCGGATTCTCCCCCGGACAGTTCATCGCAGGGATGGTCATCGCCATCCTTGTAATCCAGGGAATATCGCAGAAATATGCAAGCCGCCTTCTCGGGGCCTTGTGGAGGATTCGAACATGATCGCCGCTTTAGTTACCGCGACTATCGCGATATATGCGGTTGCAAGGATAGTTCTTGAAAAAGAGACGCTCAGGAGGTTCACTTACCTCAATGTCATGAACTTCGCAATTGCGGCAACGATCCCGCTCGTAATCGACGGTCCGCTCGCAATCGCCGCTGCGGCCGCCTACTTCGTCGGCTCGACCCTGGAGTCAAATGCCATTGCAAGTGCATATGCGATACGGGGGGATGAAAAATGATCTGGTATCTCGAACTGGTATTCGGGCTGATGGTTATCGGCGGTGCGGCAGTCGCAGTACTATGGAAAAATCCCTTCGACAAGCTGATCGCGGTCGGCATCGTGGCAGGGGGGCTGATGCCGTTCATCGCGGACCGCGGGTATCTCGATGTGCTGATAATCGTATCACTGATAATCCCACTGTCTACAATAATCCTGCTCCGTGTAGTAAGGGGGGATGAATCATAGACCCTCTTTTAGTAATCGGCCTCGGCATACTCTTCATAGGCGGATTTTCATCCGCGTTTCCGCAGCCGAAAACCTACGTCAACAGGATAATCAATATCGAGATCACCTCGTTCGGACTCCTGCTCGTAATGCTGGTATACGACGAGACAATCGCACTTGTAACCTTCATCGCGGTAACAGCGATAACCACGTTTGTCCTCGTCAGGGTGCTTGAGAGGAGTGAGGCGGCATGACAGGCATAATCAGGCGGATCTCCCGCATCCTGCAGAACCACAACAACCTTGTAGGCGTCTACGCCTTTGTCGTAATCGCGGTAATAATCGTCGGGCTCCTGCTCCAGTCCCCATTGACATACGACCGGGACCAGCTCTACCCGAAGACGATCGACAAAAACAGCACACTAGATCCCTACGATCGCGGAGGTGTTCCGTTCGGGCAGACGAACGTAATCTCCCAGTACCCGGAGAACGAACCGTATCTCGGGTACGTTACCGCATACCTCACCCCCGTATCCCTCTGGATATCGGAGACAACGCCGTTCATGGGGACCACGATCGTCTCCCACCCCGGCGGAATCATCGACGAGATCCTCTACAACACGAGAGGCCTTGATACGATAGTCGAGACGAGCATACTCTTCGTGGCGTTTACGATGGCGATGTTCCTGTTTGCAAGAAGGAGGGAGGAATAATGCTGGTATACGACCTCTCGGCCGAATACGAAGCTGCGCTGATTATAACGCTCTTATGTATTATCATCTCTTTCTGGGCGATAATGAAGGAGAAAGACGACCTCCACCGGCTGATACTCACAGACCTCGTGGAAGTCATGTGTCTTGTGATAATCGCGCTCGTCGCAACCGACCTTGCAGAGGCGCTGATCCTCCCCGGGCTGGTCGTCGGGATCGCCGAGTTTCTGGCACTATCCGAATTATACATCGAAAAGGAGGAGCTCAGGAAGGTTCCTGAAAACGTACTTCATATCGAGGTCATGGACTCCGCACCCGGGATAATCGCGGTGATATTCGTAATCTACGGAATAATCCTCTCCGGGTTCACCGGCGGTGCGGTCGCGGGTCTCGGGCTCCTCTTCTACTTCATGTGCAGGGGAAGCAGCGAGAAGAGGGAGATCATCGAGACCGTCAGCGGTTATGCCTGGGCATGCTGGGTTGTTGCATTCATCGTGTTCATGGCGCTGCCCCAGTACTGGTTCTTCGGCGTGATTATCGCCGGGGCAGGAATATTTGCGAAGGTGGCGGCGAAGATGTCGCTCATCGGAACGATGAACGGCGACGGAGGTGAAAAGGATGTATAATCTTCCCTCGCCGCAGATTGAAGGCGAAGTCCTCGCCTACATTCCCTTCGGCGATATCGTGTACTACTTCAGCCCGTACACCCTTGTACTCTTCATATTTGCACTGACCTTCACGGTCCTTGCAATCCTCTCCCGGCCCGAGAGGCAGGTCGACATCGCGTTCGGCGGGGATGCATACTACACTAAAGAGATACCCGAAAAGCAGATGCGGTTCCAGAGATTCATGGCGATATCCTGCGGACTTGCGGCGATGGCGGGCGTTACGACCGGCGATATATTCAACTTCACCCTGCTTACCGCGATGGTGGGCATATGCAACATAGGAATCGTCGCATCGGTGAGGAACAAACATGTCCTCGACAACGCCTACGAGTACGGCATACTGGCGATGATTGGAACACTCCCGCTATTCGGTGCGGCTGCAATCATCCTCGCCACAACCGGGACTCTCAGCCTCTGGGAGATCTATTCGCCTGCTGTCACAATCCCGGTGATCGCAAAGGCCCTGCTTGTAATCGGTGTAATAGGAGAGGGGATGGCGCCGGTATATGTTGCAAAGGCCGAGATAACGAGAGCCCCCGGGGCGCCCTATGTGCTTATGATCCACGTAAGCTCGCTGGTTATGTTCCTGAGGGTAGTGGAGATTATTATATCGATGTGAGGAGATCGTGGAAATGACAGGAAAAACAAAAGCACTAATGATTGTATCAGGGCTGATCTGCCCTGCCTCGGCAATTCTTGCAGCAGCCGGAGCGATAGATGCGATCGTGATGGTCGCAGCCCTTGTAATATTCTTTCCGCTGTTCGTCATCTCGACGTTCCTCACCTGGAAGGCATCCGATCACGAAGGAGACTATCCGTTTATAGGTTATTGACATGATTCTGTTTCTGCTCTACCTGCTGCTCGCCGTCTTCACCGGCCTGCTCTACCACGGAATACACAGGAAGGTTATCGCGAGAATCCAGACGAGGCCCGGGCCGCCGATATGGCAGGAGTTCCTTCATACCCTGAAGTTCTCCTTCAAGCAGACCTGGATACCGAAGACAGCGTCACAGCTGATGTTTGTCGCCATCGTCGTGATAATGATCGCGATTTGGGTCGGGGGGCTTTATGTGCTTCTCTCGGGTGGAAGCCTGCTGATACTCTTTGCGATATTCCTTCTCCACAAGATAACCGAGCACGGACTTGGCCTCTCGTCAGGTTCGCCCTACGGTAAGTTCGGCGCGATAAGGTCGGTCATATCGGCGGCATCCGAGATCCCGCTCTTTGCAACAGTCGGTGCGGTATACATGATCACGGGCTCGCTGATGATATCGGATATTACCGCATATGAAGCCGCAAACGGGCCGCTTATCTTCGCAGCATTTCCCATGGCCGCTGCGATGTATGTGATCGTTTTATCGAAGGTCCCCTACAACCCGTTTGGGATAATCGAGGCGAAGGAGATCGTAAGCGGAAACAAGACTGAGCACTTCGGCGTATGGAGAGCCGGGCTTGAGACAGGATTTGCGATAAAGACATTCGTTCTTCTCGCGGCTTTTGTCACAATATTCATCGGCGCTCTTCCGCTTTGGCTGCTTTTGGTCGCAATGCTCGTCGTCCTCATTACGATGTCGTTCATATGCGCACTGACGCCGATGCTGTCTCCCTACGACGCTGTAACTATACAGGCATTGATAATCGCCATTGTCGTAGTTTATGTTGTGATTGCGGGGGTGGTTCTGTGAAGAAGGCTGGTATTATGCTTGTTGCAGGAGCGGTTTTTTACGTGGCAGTCGCAGTATGGCAGTCGGTGATAAACCCTGGCATAATTCCGGAAGCGGCCGCCATTGCCATTCTGCTTGGAGGACTGTGCTTGGTCCTGGCGGCAGGGAACCCGGAGACGGTAAAGAGGGGAGAGATCGCCGCCATCTGGATTTGCGTTCTGCTCTTTGCCGCATACGGGCTGTTGAGTGTCGGAGGGGTGTTGTAATGGAGTTCATCTACGAAAAAGACCTGACCAGTATGAAGCTGAAGATACTCATGAGCCCGTTTCATTCGAGGATGATCGATGAGCTCTCGAAGATGTATAATGTAAGCCCTTCGAGGCTCCGGAAGACCCTCATGGAGAATTTCGATATGTCGTATCTCGAAAACCTTCCGGCAAGGTATAATTCATGGAAGTCGGAGGCGGCCGGGGACAGCATCGACTATGCCATCGGTGCGACGCTCTTTGTCGAATATATCCCGATGGTGGGTGAAGAGGCCGCAGGGGCGGTGTTTGAGAAGGTGAGCGGGCAGATAGAATCCGGCGGCGACAGGGATGAAGCGATCGCGGCCGGAAGAGAAGAGATGGCGGGGATGATATGGCGATGAGCATTATACAGAAACTGAAGAACAAGGTCCGCCAGAGGTCGATACACGTAAGCTATGTCAATGTCGGCTCCTGCAACGGGTGCGATATCGAGATACTCGCCTGCCTGTCGCCGAGGTACGACCTCGAGCAGTACGGGATATATGTCCACAACAATCCCCGTGAGGCAGACATACTCCTGATAACGGGGGCGCTGTGCGAGCAGTGGGATGATAAGCTTGTAAGCATATGGGAGAAGATCCCGGAGCCCAAGGCGGCGATTACGATAGGCAACTGCCCCGTATCCGGCTGCGTCTTCAACCGCCGGGGAAGCTATGTCAACCCGCCGGTATCAAAGCATATCCCGATTGCAGCGTCGATTCCCGGCTGCCCGCCGCGACCGTCGGAGATTGTGAGCACTATACTGAGCCTTGCGCCTGAAGTGTTTAAGGACTTCGAGGAGAAGGGTAAGGAGAAGAAGAGATGAAAAAAACCGTTGATGTTTCACTGCCGATAGGCCCGGTGCATCCCGTCTTCAAGGAGCCCGCGAGAATAAAATGCGAGACGATGGGCGAGCGCGTACTCTCCGCGGAGGTCGAGCTCGGCTACGTCAAGAAAGGAATCGAGAAGATAATGAGAGGTCGGCCCTGGCAGGAGGACATGTTCCTTGCAGAGCGGATCTGCGGGATCTGTTCGGTCATCCACAATATGGTATTTATCGAGACGATCGAGAAGGCATGCGACCTTGCACTGGCGCCGAGGGCGGCATACCTCCGGGTAATCGTGAACGAGCTCGACAGGATGCAGTCGCATATACTTGCGAACTATTCTTACTGCTATACGATCGAGCACGAGACTCTCGCGATGTATCTCCTAAACACCCGTGAAACGGTCATGGACCAGCTCGAACTTCTCACAGGCGCGAGGGTCACATGTGCATACATCATCCCCGGCGGGGTCAGGTTCGACATCAGACCCGCCGACGCGGAGAAGCTGGAAGCCGGTATTATGAAGGTGGAATCCGACATCAGGAGATTCATGGGGATGTTTGAGAACGGCAGGATGATTGCCCTGCGTAGCAAAGAAGTCGGGATTCTCACTCCTGAAGAGGCGAGGATCGCACATGCGGTAGGGCCGACTGCAAGAGCCAGCGGGGTCCGCCTCGACGAGAGGCTTAACCATGCGACATACAAACTCCTGAACTTCGAGCCTGTTCTCCGTGACGAGTGCGACAATTACGCAAGGGTGATGGTAAGATTCCAGGAGGTCCTCCAGAGCATAGGACTCATACGAAAATGTCTCGACGAGATGCCCGCAGGCCTGATCCGGAGCGGCGGGGAGGTCGGGGCGGGATCGTTTTCATGGAAGGGCGAGGCTCCGAGGGGCGAGCTCACTTACGACCTTAAGACCGACGAGTTCGGGAGGATTGTCGATATCGCGATAATGACCCCGTCGATTATGAACATCGAGGCCTGCGGGCACTATATGCTCAAAGGGATTGATTCCGCCGCAGACATCACCTCGACATTTATAAGCTCCGACCCGTGCATCGCGTGCAACGAGAGGTGAAAGATGGCTTCGTCGATCGTTTATTACATTAAGGAATTCTGCAGGCCGGAATGGTGGAGGAAGTTCCTCTTTGCAAAGACCCCGCCCCTGACGGCACCTCCATATTTCAGGGACTACCCGCAGCTCACCGGAAACGAGTGCACCCACGAACTCAGGTGTATGATGATCTGCCCTTCCCCGGGTGCAATTGAGGTCCTCAAGAGGGATGACGGCACCTGGGCGCCGGTAATCTATCCCGGCCACTGCATCCGGTGCGGGCTGTGCGTCGAGGCATGCCCGGACAACGTGCTAAAAAGCGGGGACATTCTGGAGAGGAACGAGGATGAGAATACTTACTTCCTCGCAACATACCATCTCAGTGTCGATAATGCAAAGTGCATGAAATGCGGAAACTGCTCTGTTGCATGCCCGGTCAACAAGGAGATCGATCCGACTCTCGGGTCATCGGCCACGTCATCGAACGATGATGTCATTATGCGGGTTAAAGACGGAAGACTGACATTTCTTCACCCGGAGAAATGCACGGGATGCAAGACCTGTGAAGAGACATGCCCAAACGGCGCGATAAGGGTTGCAAGAGTCGTTGAAGGGGTTCAGGACGAAGACTGAATGCTTTTTTGAGATAAAGATTTTATTTTATAAAAATAATCATTTATCAATGGTCAAACACAAATGCGGATATGAAGAGGATATGCGCTGCAAAAAATGCGGAACTCCTCTCATCGAAAATAAAAACGGGCTGTACTGTCCTCATTGCGGAAGGCAGGTCACGATAATCTGCCCCGGATGCGGAAAGCCCTGGCTTTAAAAAAGTTCATCTATATTGGGGGATGGCTGCGAACCCAGCCTGCATATTCTTCCCTGATTTTATCAATCTCTTCTTCGGTAAGGTTCTTTCTCCTGTTATCCTGGAGATATTTCTGGAGCTGGCATGCGATAACTTCCGCCTCTCCGGGTTTTTTTACATCAAGAAATACCTGAACCCTGCTGAGATCTATCGTCGTACTGCATACCGGACACAGCTTCCACTTCTGGTACTTGTCCATATATGTAAAAGTCTGGCAACCCGGGCAACGGACGATAAGGTACACTATATTCTGTAGTATGTACGCATATTTATAAAAGTTTCGTATGCCGGACGATCAAAACCATTCCAGTGCCGGCAGATCGTATGGAGTGTGTTTAATGCGCTTCAGGAGCGCATTTCTACAATTATGGGTGGCTGCCAGGGTATCCGGATAACTATGTCATCTCCCGGCAGCCTCGAATAAACGGATTTAATAGTTTGAAGATCCGATATCACGTTATGAGTATTGAAGTCCTTCCTGTAGAGGGCCTGCCTGTTTTTCACCCCGGAGACGATCTCGCGGCCGAGATCTGCAGTAAGATAGATCTTGTAAAAGGCGACATACTTTGCATCGCCTCTTCCGTTTATTCAAAGTCAAAAGGGCATATCAGGATCCTTGACGATATTGTGCCGACCGAAAAGGCGAAGGAGATCGCCAGGAGATGCGGAGAGGATGAGAGGTTTATCCAGGTTGTCCTTGATGAGACAGGGGAGGTAATCCTCGAGTATCCCTTTGTCCTGTCGAGGATGAGTTTCGGGCATACGGGTGTCCGTGCCGGCGTGGACAACTCCAATGTCGAGAGGGGAACCGTAATAGTCCTGCCTCCTGATCCTATGGCGGCTGCAGAGGAGATCCGTGAGAGACTCCGTGAGATTACCGGCACAGATATCAGGGTCATAATCACGGATACCTGCGGAAGGTCCTTCAGGAGAGGCCAGACCGGAGTTGCGATCGGCTGGGCCGGAATGGACGCGATAAACGATTTCAGGGGCGATCACGATCTTTTCGGCAGGGTTTTGGAGATAACAGAAGAGGCGGTTGTAGACGAGATAGCGGCCTTCTCCAATTTTATCATGGGTGAATCCGACAGGGGTATACCTGCGGTCGTATTCCGTAACTGCCCTGAATGGAATGGGCATAACGAGCTTTATTTCGAACCGGAATGCGACATCACGATGAAGGCGTATAAGAAATTGTGAAAATCTCTTAAAAAAATATTTTTAGAACAGGTTCATTTTATAGGACAGGTCGGCCGCTGCTATGATTATCCCGATTATTGCGGTTGCAATCAGGACAGTTTTTGGGGAGAGATGAATAGCTCTCTTGTCCTCGCTGTCATAATATGTTACAAGACCCGCGGATGATACCAGGCCGCCGCCCTTTTTCTTTGCTGCCATGCTTATATGTCTGTGTTTGGAATATATAAATAAGAGGCAGTGGTCAGGAATGGAAGATGAAATTGTATCCGGCAGGGCATACCTCGGGCGCGAAGAGGGATTGAGGGATGTTGAGATCTGCATCAGGAACGGTCTCATACACTCCATAGACGAGACATGTTCCGCAGGGGAAAGATGGATCTTCCCGTGCCTTTTCAACTCGCATACCCATCTCGCAGACACTTTTGCAATGGATATCCGTGCGGAGGGCTCCCTCTCCCGGCTTGTGGCCCCGCCCGACGGTCTCAAGCACAGGATCCTTGCATCTTCGGGCAGGGAAAACCTTGTAGCAGGTATGAAGAGCAGCATCTCTTTTATGATGTCGTCCGGAACACCCGGATTCTGTGATTTTCGGGAGGGAGGGCCGGATGGTGTTGCCATGCTCAGGTCGGCCCTGAAAGAAACGGGAGCTGATGGCGTCATTCTCGGCAGAGACGGCGGTGAGGAGATCTCGGACGGGATAGGGGTTTCAAGCACAAAAGAAGGCGGAGATGTTATTCAAAGGGCCGGCCGGACGAAAGAAAGGGGGGGATTCGTTGCATTCCACGCAGGCGAGAAAGACAGCCGGGATATCGATCCTGCTATCGATGCCGGTGCCGATCTCCTGGTCCACTGTACCCATGCCACCGACAGCCAGCTGAAGCGTTGTGCCGGTGAAGGAATCCCAATCGCAATATGCCCGCGATCCAACTGGATACTCGGTGTTGCGGACGGCCCGGGCAATCCTCCGGTCAGGAAGATGATTGAATTCGGCTGCGATATCGTGCTTGGAACCGACAACGTGATGTTCGTTCAGCCGGATATGTTTGCCGAGATGGCGTTCATGTCTGTGGTCTATAAGATCCCCCCGGAGGATGCACTTGATATGGCTGCCGGGGGTGCAGGTCTTTTCGGAAGGGACTATGAGGTCAAAACCGGAAACAAGGCTGCATTCTTCACGATCGATCCTGCGTGTTTTAATATTTCATTCAGCCGCGATCCTCTGAAAACTCTTGCGAACAGGATGGTTTTTTCCTATATTGAGAGAATGTATTTTAAGATTTGAAAAAAAAATAATAATCGCAATTTGAGGCTTGTATATGTTCAATACTATTCTAATAGCCATCGACGGTTCCGAGGTCAGCAAAAAGGCACTCGAAGCGGCGCTGGAAGAGGCAAAGGTCTGGAAATCAGAACTCAATGCAGTATATGTCATCGAAACCGGTGGATTTGAAAATATTCCGGCCGACGCGACTATGGAGGTCGTATATAACCGTCTTGAATCTATTGGCAGCGAGGCACTGAAAGAAGCAGAGGAGGGTGCTGAAAAATATGGCCTGAAATATAATGCCTTTATAAAAGAAGGCCATGCAGGCGAGGAGATCGTAAAACTTGCCGGCGAGGTTGGAGCCGACCTTATCGTCCTCGGGTCCCACGGGAAGAGCGGAATCGACCGCCTCCTGCTGGGCAGCGTTACTGATTTCGTCACAAAGCACAGCAGCACATCCACCATGGTGGTGAGATTATAGACGGAAAATTAGTACGCGACTATATGGTGGAGGACGTCGTTTCGGTCGAGACCCCGGGAAACCGGGACGATGTGCTCAGGATCCTTAAAAGAACCGGGATCAGTGGTGTTCCGGTTACAAAGGACGGGCAACTGGTCGGTATTATTACAAGAAAGGATATGCTTAGGAAGGCCGAGGAGACTCAGCTGAGCCTCCTTATGACATCGGATCCTGTAACCATAGGTCCCGATGCATCCATAACCGAAGCTGCGACAGTCATGGACCGCCGTAATTTCAGGAGGCTTCCTGTTGTAGATGACGGAAAACTCGTTGGTATAATCAGTGTCGCGGATCTTGTATCCTCCGTCGCACACATGAAGATCAAAGAAGAGATAAAGGACAAATACACAAGCCACACCTTTGCTCTCTGGGAGGAGACGCCTCTTCCGCTCGTCGGAAGGATTATGGAGATATCGGGCTTCGATGCAATCCCGATCCTTAATTCCGAGTACAACCTTCCCGGTATAATCTCCGAGAGGGACCTCATAAAGCATGCAATTATCGAGGACAGTGTCGAGGTCTCGGATCTCTCCAACGGAACAGACGACGACGAATGGACCTGGGAGAGCATCAGGGATATGCATTCGATCTCCTTCGGGATATCCAAGGTTCAGCTGCCCGACAGGCCTGTTAAGGAAGCGATGGTTACAGAGGTTGTCGCAGTCCCCCAGAACGCCGAGGTAAGCGAGTGTGCCTTAAAGATGAAGAGGTCGAGGGTCGACCAGCTTCCGGTGATAAACGGCGATCGCAGGATGGTCTCGATTCTGTTCGACAGGATGCTTATTAAAGCGATTTGCGAAGGAAAAACCAAATAAATCATTTTTTCCGGCGCGGGCAAAACTTTAATAGCGATAAAGTCCTTTTTATATCTGAAGCGTTTTTAAAACCTTTTAATATTAATTTCAGGAGTGTGTTGTTATGCACATGCAGGGTACCTCAGAGAATATACTTAAGGGAACAACAACAGTCGGTCTTGTCTTTGATGGCGGGGTTGTCCTCGCAACAGAAAGACGGGCGACGATGGGAAATATGATCGCCAGCAAGAAAGCCAAGAAGGTCTACCAGATAGCAGACCGGATCGGGATGACTACTGCAGGGGGCGTAGGCGATGCCCAGCAGCTGGCAAGATGGGTACAGGTCGAGTGCAGCCTCTATAATATAAGAAGGGGTCGCGAGATGTCAGTCGGAGCGGCCGCATCACTGCTCAGCAATATTCTGAACAACAACAGGATGATGCCTTATTATGTACAGCTTCTCGTCGGCGGAGTGGATTCGGGAGGTCCTTCGATATATTCCGTGGATGCTCTCGGGGGTGCATCTCCGGAGGATGATATCGTGGCCACCGGCTCCGGTTCTCCATTTGCATACGGTGTTCTTGAAGACCGGTTCGAAAAAGACATGCCCGAGAAGGAATGCGTCGAACTTTCAATCCGTGCACTACGTTCTGCAATGAGAAGGGACTCGGCATCCGGAGAGGACATCAGTGTTGTTGTAATCACCAAAGAAAAATATGAAGAATTCATGGAAAAAGGAATACAAAAGTAGAAATATATCTTTTTTTTCTCTTTTAGGAACGATTTTACATGCTGATTGAAGACAGGCTTAAAGAGCTTAAGGACAAGATTAACGATAAGGTTCCCAAGGGAATCAATGTGTCTGATGTTGAATTCGAGGGTCCGGAACTTGTTATCTATACCGACGATCCCAAGAAGTTCGCCGATGAGGCTGACCTGATAAAGATACTTGCACGCGATTTACGAAAAAGAATAGTGGTACGGCCGAACGTTCTTGAGGACCCCGAAATTGCCGCAAAAGAGATAAAGTCTGTTGTGCCCGATGGAGCCGGAATAACCGATATGTTTTTTGACCCGGATACGGGAGAGGTGCTCATCGAGGCAGAAAAGCCCGGTGTTGTCATCGGCAAGAACGGGACGACACTCAGGGATATCACAAAAGAGATCGGCTGGACCCCCAAGGTTGTCCGCACGCCCCCGATAGAGAGCGTGACCGTCAAGCAGATCCGCCAGTATCTTCGTTCGGTAAAGGACGAGAGGAAAGAATTTTTAAGAAATATCGGCAAGCGTATTCACAGGGATGTAACAAACAAGGACAAATGGGTCCGTGTGACGACTCTTGGGTGCTGCAGGGAGGTTGGAAGAGCGGCTTTCCTTCTGTCGACTCCTGAAAGCAAGGTTCTTATCGACTGCGGGGAGAAGCCGGGGAGCAATGACGGGGCTCCATACCTGTATGTCCCGGAGATCTATCCTTTAAACACCCTCGACGCGGTCGTCCTCACCCATGCGCATCTCGATCACTGCGCACTGGTCCCACTTTTATACAGGTACGGATATGAAGGGCCGGTCTACAGCACTCCCGCGACAAGGGATCTTGCGGTCATGCTTCAGCTCGACTATCTTGAGGTCGTCTCCAACGAGTCAA
>CAYXKC010000041.1:0-13111 GCA_964465295.1 uncultured Methanomicrobiaceae archaeon
CATTGAAAGATAATTGGAGTTCGTAATTAATTTGGTTTCGTTTTGAAAGCAGCCCGAATTGATCTCCGCTTTTTTAACTGGACAACAATTATAAATACAAAAGGGAGGGGGAAGATACCCCCCCTTCAACCCTCCCCCTCATAGCGATAGGTTGCAATCGGGGATGGACAGGCATCCCCTCTTGCTCCTGTTGCCTTTTTACAATTAATCAGAGTTTATTTTCCAGGCCG
Organism: uncultured Methanomicrobiaceae archaeon; assembly: GCA_964465295.1. Classification (GTDB taxonomy): domain Archaea; phylum Halobacteriota; class Methanomicrobia; order Methanomicrobiales; family Methanomicrobiaceae; genus Methanolacinia. Next base: position 231 of record CAYXKC010000041.1, read on the forward strand.
GGGTTACCCGGAGGGTAGCGCCCAGGCCGTGCTATCACGATTGCGAAAGTTTGCGTAGCGAACTGAGCGTGGGCTGCTCCGAAGGAGCTTGCGCCCCCTATCCAAAAAGTATGATATTAATCGACTTTGCATTGGCTGGTCTAAACCGAGATCAGCAGCATGGCCATTACCGGGACGGTAATCAGGCTGAGAAGCGTCGAGATGAAAACCCCTTTTGAGGCGAGGGTGGAATCAACCTCATACTCCTCTGCGAGCAGAACGGAGTTCGCGGCGACTGGCATGGACGCAAGAAGAACTGCGATTCCTATAAACAGCTTGTCTTCAACAAACGGCAGGAGGACCAGGTATACCGCAAAGGGGATCGCAACAAGTCTGAGGAAACTTATGAAATATATTTTTAAATCGCCGAACATCCCCGATACCGGAAGGGTGGCAAGCAGCGCACCGACGACAACCATCGCGAGAGGTGTCGTCAAATCCCCTAAAATCACGAAAACATCTATGAACGGAGACGGGATCACGAACCCGGTGAAGAAGAAGACCAGACCGACGAGCGATGACAGTATCCCCGAATTTAAGAAAAGTTTCGGGTTCATGGTTTTTCCCAAATCCGGCCTGAGCATAAGAATACCCGCGGAGAATACGAGCAGGCCGAACGGCAGCATGACCAGTGAAGTATAGAATACGGCCTCCGCCCCGAATATCGCGGCGGTGACGGGTATCCCCATGAAACCGAGGTTTGAAAATACAAGCATGAACTTCATCACGCCTGTCTCATGCTCATCTTTAGAGAGAAAACGCGGCACTGCGAAAGCAAAGGCAAACGAGATCAGGTAATAGACTGCGGCGATTCCAAACATCCGGAGGGTGTTTCCGAACGACTCCCCGGTAAGCGGGATCTGCATCGAGACGATGATCAGGCATGGTAACGAGATATTGACGAGAAAACTCGAAAGGCCCTTTGCACCCTGCCTGTCGATTACATTCATCCTGAAAGAGGCATAGCCTATTGCAATCATTATAAAGAGTATTATGATGCTGTTAGTCACCTGAAAAAAATCCATACAACCTGAGAAATGTTTAAGCCCGAAATTAATAACCGTTCCTGATAATCAAAGACCCATTTAAATATACAAAAATTATAAAAACTAAAATTTGCAGATTAATTCTATAAATAAATCAGATTATTATTCAGCCGGCTCACCGGGGGTTTTTCTGGCAGTTTGCACAACCAGAAGGTATAATTCGGCAGATTTCATAATAAAGGACAGGCAGTGGGAGAAAATATCGATGAATTCCTGGAACTCCTTCAGTCAGGAAACAAAAAGGAACGAAGGCACGCATTAGAAGGGCTGAAGAAGATCGGAAAACCTGCATCTCTTCAGCTATTAAACATCCTTAACAGCGACAGCCCTGAAGTAAGGGACGCTGCTGCCGAAGCTCTTGGAGCTTATAGTGCGGGGGAGATCGAGACATTTTTCAGGCTTCTTGTTTCAGGCAAAGACAATGCAAAAGACGGCGCTGCACGAACGATAGGATATATCGCAGGCAGCGGAGCAAATATCTCCCCCTCACTTACAAAAGCCATCCGCGACGGCGGGCCGGAAGAGAGGAAAGGAGCTGCATTATCAATAGGATATATCCCGCGGCCGGGGAACGAACACATAAACATGCTCCTTTACCTCCTGAAGGATGACGATCGCGAAGTCAGAGAGCAGTCTGCAAATTCCCTTAAAAGAATAAAATGGAGCTCGAAGAATCCGTCAGAGATGTCTTTCTTCTTCCTTGCCGAAGGAGAGCTGGACGAACTTGGAAAGATCGGAAGACCCGCACTTGAGGCGATAAGGTTCGGCCTCGATAAAGGCAGCCTGGATGAACGTGTAAGGCTGACAGGACACCTTGGCAGGATCGGGGGGGCGGAAGCTGTAAAAATTCTTATCTCTCTTCTAAACAACCCGGAAAAAAGGGTCAGGCTTGCAGCAATTGATGCAATCTCCGATACCGGGGATCCGCAGCTTATTGATTTCCTCGTTGCCGTAATGGACGACCCCGATTACGAGGTAAGGGTCGAGGCATCGTGGTCGCTAAGAAAAGCCGGATGGAAACCTCAAAACCAGCATGAAAAGGTGAAGGCACTCATACTTCGCGGAGATTTCAGGGAGATAGAACTGATGGGGGTAAATGCAATCCCTTACCTTATCGAAAACCTCGGCGATGAGATCCCAAATATCAGGAAAGATACGATAAAGATTCTCTATACAATCGGAAAACCCGCACATGAAGCCCTCCTTAAGGCCAAAAATTCAGCCGATCCCGCGATCACCGAAGGCATCGCGGAGGCCCTGGATTATTTCAGGCTGAAGACCGATGAGACAGGCGGCCTTTTGGGCGGGGGTTCTGTCGATGAGGAAGAGATCCATGCCTATAATTCAAAGGAATACTGGTACAACTCTCTAACTGACAACAATTATAACCCCGGGACTGCTGAAAGGCTCTCTGGAGCATTATCCGACACGGACGACATAATCAGGATTGCAGCCGTTGAGACCCTTAAAAGCCATGGAAAAAAGGCCATCCCGGTTCTGGTACTTCTTTTAAATGACGATAAGAGCAACGTGAGAACAGCGGCAATCGAGTCCCTGGGGGATCTGTATGCAAAAGATGCAATCGAACCCCTTATGGAGACCATCGAGGACCCAGACAGCCAGGTCAGAAAAGCGTCGGCATACGCCCTTGGAAAGATTCGCGACAAGGCAACTCTTCCAATACTTGTCAGGCATTTTGCGGACGCGGATGAGATGGTCCGTGACGAGTGCTCGGAAGCGGTTGCGAAGATGGGAAATGTCGCACTGCCCTTCCTTGAAAACCTTGTTACGCACAACGACGACGGTGTAAGGATTGCCGCCCTCAGGGCACTCGGGGGAATTGGCGATCCATCGGGAATTCCATTCTCGACAAAGGCTCTCAATGATCCGGAGAATCCTGTCAGGTCACAGGCGATGGACTCCCTCGTAAGGATAAGCGGCTTCATGTTCAACTTCCTGATGAACGAGATCCAGAGAGTCAGCATACAGGGAACGAAGATGGAGAAGCTCGGGATGCTGAGCGTCCTGTCAAAACTCCAGGATGCAAAGATCATCCCCGTTGTAAAGAGATTCCTGGATGACGATGATGAAGAGGTCCGGAGAAATGCAACAGAGATACTTGAGATCTACAGGACGAGGGAGTTTAAGAAGGAGAAGGAGAGAGTCAGGGAAGTCAGCCGGCAGACGGCAGACCTGCTGAAGAGGAAACTTTCCATAAGCGAGATCGACCGCCTGCTCGACAGGCTGATCGGTGCCGATGATAAGGAGACCATGGAGATTCTCGGAAACAAACTCTCGCAGGAAGAGATTAACGCCCTTATCATGGAGCTTGCCGGATCGAAGAGAGAGACCTCAAAGATACTTGGAAACAAACTCTCGCAGGAAGAGATCGATGAACTTCTTCACCGCTCTGCATACGTGAGCAACAAAAATACTACGAAACTTCTTGGGAATAAACTCTCGCAGGAGGAGATCGACGACCTTATCCACAGGGCCTCCTCGAAAGAAGAGGAGAACGCAGCGAAGGATATCAAGAAACAGCTCACACAGAACGAGATTGACGAACTTATCAAAAAGGAGCTTGCACTGAAGAAGAAGGTCGCAATGGAGGTCTCGAGACTGACTATCGGACTGAAGAGCAGGGAAGAGCCGGTCAGGAAGGATGCCGAATCCGGAATCATAAAGATCGGCGAACCGGCTGTCGAACCGCTCATGAGCTTTATGGCAAATGCAGAACCTGAATTCCAGGGAGAGGTCGCAGGAATACTGGTAAAGATCGGCAAGCCGGGGATCAGGGGGATGATACGGACCCTCAGCTATGGAAAGACCGAAATGAGGATAGTCATTGCAAAGAGTATCCTTAAGAGCGGTGATGAAGAGGCCGTCAATGCCGTATACGACAGGATAAGGAGCGAAAAGAATCCCGATGTCAAAAAAGCTCTCCTGCTTGCGTTTGTCAGGGATACAAGGGATAAAAGGATACCTGATGCGCTTCGTTTTGCCCTCGCCGACAAGGATGCGGGTGTCAAAGCACTTGCAATCCGTCTCCTGGGAAAGATAAAAGACGAGAGGGCGATAGCACCCCTGGTATCCGTATTCAGTTACTCCGAAGAAGGGCTTGCCGCTCTTGCTGCGGATTCGATCTCCGCATACGGTATAAAAGCCCTGCCCGTCCTGACAAAAGAGCTTAAGGGAGGGGGAAGCGACCAGTTCAGGGAGAGGGTTGCAGACACCATAGAAAAGATGCAGCTCAAACTGACCGATAAAGACGATCTTATCTGGTTCTATGCGGCAAAAGGCAGGTGGAAGGATCTTGAGAATTATGGTGAGGCAGCAATCGGGCCCCTCTCCGTCACAGCAGCAGATCCGTACTCGGCCAAAAGAGCCCCCGCCCTTAAGACAATAATAAGTATCGGGGGAAAAGAGGCGGTCATCCCCTTAACAAAGGCTCTTTCAGACATCGACGGTGAAATCTCCGGGATGGCCCGGGAAGGTCTCCTGGGTATGGGGGAGCAGGCCATTTTATGGCTTAAAAAGATAGCAGCAGGTAAAACCGGGCAGGAGAACCGTAAAGAGATCGAATCGGTGATTGAGGAGATCCGGCAGAAAGACCTGATCAGTAATGCGATCAGGACAGGTGACTGGACCGCACTTGCGGATGCAGGGCCGGAGGCGATAAGGATCATATCACAGAAAGCCGGTTCGGCAGATCCTAAAACAAGAAGAGAGATGGCCTCCGTAATCGCACGGATCGGGGGTATGGAGGCTGTCGCCCCTCTTTCGGATATGCTCTTTGACAGCGACGAGGAGATCTCCAGGATCGCGAGGCACGGGCTGCTGAATATCGGGGCAGATGCCATACCCGGGATTGAAAAGATTCATGCGGGAACCCTGAATCCAGCCAGAAAAGAGGCTCTCGGTTTCCTTAAAAAAGAGATAGCAAGGGAAAGCGAGATAACCTCTCTTGTTGAGAATCAGAGATGGGGAGAACTTGAATTAATGGGCGTTGATGCAATAGATATGATATCGCAGCTGCTTGAAGACCCTGACCCTGGAAAGAGAATGGATGCGGTAAAGGCTGTTGCAGGTATCGACGATATCAAATCGGTACGCCCCCTGCTACATTCACTCTTCGACAAGGATGAAAAAATCTCGGATACGGCACGATCGGCACTTCTAAGGAGAAAAAAGATGATCATTCCCGTCATCTCTGTTGCAATCATGAAAGAGAGAAATCCTGAGAGAAAAAAGATCCTGTCTGCTCTTATAAGGGATCTTGAATCACAGGATTAAAGATCGTCATGGAAGAACTGCGGTTCTGTACCTGAATCGGAGAGGTATTCGATAATCCTTCCGATGACCTCTTTGTTAACCGGCAGCATGATGTGGCAGTACATGAAGGGATTTGAGATAAACTGCGTCCGGTCTTTGGGGAGAACGTCCACCCCTGCACCCGGAATGAACGAGTCGACATGCGCAACAACACCGTCACCGAGGTTTGTCATCTCCCATCTGCCGTCCAGGAATACCCAGGTCTTTCCGTCGAATGGAGGGAAGAACCCGGGGATGCAGTCTTCATTCGAAGACACTATGACCCTGTAACTGATATCTTCACGATTCCCCGAGCCGAGAATAGATGCAGTCACGGGGCTTTTTGGGCGAAGCCCCTGGACTATCCTGTCCTCTGTCGGATTATATCTCTTCGGGACGAAAAGACCTGCAAGTTCTTTCAGGATGCCGGGGCCGTGTTCGGGGTCATTGAAGAGTTCTGCCATTGCAGAACCATTGCTTGCAGGGGCGATGCCGATAAAGAAACGGACCTTCTCCTCCCGCTTCTCCCCGTCGATAACCTCGAGCATGTACCTGACGATAAAACCCCCGGTTGAATGGCATATGATATCGATATATCCATAATAACCGGCCCTGCGTCTTGCACTCCTGATAAAATCCCTGAGGGCCATCGCTATGCTGACCGGATCGGAATCCTCCATCCCCGTAAAACTGAAGTTCCAGTAGGGTATCGATTCCTCTTTTAGCCTTTCTGCCAGGTCTCTCCATATCTCCGGGCCGCTCTTCCACCCGTGGACGAGAACGGCAGGGTACCTCCTGCAGGTCACACAATAACATCGGCATTAAGAACCATATTGTTGCCGGAATATACAGGGTCAGTTATCCAATATGCGATGATAAAAACTAAAAAATTGTTTGATTTACGGAAGAATTAATATCTTCTGTTGAAATCGCTTCTCGGACGCGGTGGGCGGGCTTCATCAATCCGCATTGTGCGTCCTTCATACTCTGTTTCATTAAGGGCGGCCATTGCCTTCTCAGCCTCTTCAGCCGATCCCATTTCAACGAATCCAAATCCTTTACGTTCAATAATTCTTACGCTTTTTACGTCGCCATATTGAGAGAACAGTTCTTCTAACTGTTTTTCATTTACCGAGTATGTCAGATTGCCGACATACAGTTTACTGGTTTCCATAAACGGTCTCCAATACATATAGGGCTTTTAAATTAGATAAACTATGCCCCATACAAGGGCCAATGAAGAATTTTTTTCCCGTCAGCCGGGGATTTATAATTTTTTCAGGAGGAAGGAATTAGAGTTTCCCTGCATTATTTTTGAAAAAAGCCGGGCTGCATAAGGGTTCTAGTTCTGATCCTGTATGTACTCATGTTTTTCCCGGAAGAGCCAGTCTTTAAGAAGAAGAGGCGTTATCATTGTGCAGACCAGGCTGGCCATGATAATAGAGATAAAGGCGTCCTGACCGATAATCCCCATGGACAGACCAACAAGTGCAATGACCATCGCCATCTCTCCTCGCGGAATCATTCCTGCACCGATTGTCAGGGAATCATGAAGATCCATACCGCAGACCTTTGAAGGAAGACTGCAGCCTGCAAATTTTGATAGTGCTGCGACAACTGTAATGACTACAATAAAAGGAATAATCGACCAGGTAACTTCATGAATATCAACGAGTATCCCAAGGGAGATGAAGAAGATCGCTGCAAACGGAATGTAAAGGAACTCAGAACCCTTCTTTATGCTAATGCTGTGCCTGAGAGAGACCTTGTTGATGGAAACGCCGGCAATAAAAGAGCCAATCATCGGGGACAGTTCAAAAAAGCCGGCAACGAGTGCATAGATAAATGCAATGCAAAGCCCGAATAAAAAGACAAATTCTGGAAATATTATCGCAATCCCGGATGAATCGACCTTCTCTATGAGACGATCAACAATATAAAGACCGATAAGTGCCGCGGCGGCGATATAGATCAAAGGCCTTGCAACCGAAAGTGCAATGTCGACAAATGATGTAGCCCCGGAAACGACATCAAGAGTGATCGATAAGACAATCAGTGCCAGTATATCGTCAATTACTGCAGTGCCGATTATCGCATTTGCGACCTGTGTATGTAGCTTTCCCATCTCTTTTAAGACATTTGCCGTAATTGCAATACTCGTGGCAGTCAGTGCCGCCCCTATAAATAGAGAACCTTCCGGAGAGTAACCCAGAAGATCCGCAGTAAGAAAGCCTGCAAACCAGGGTAAAATTACACCGCAAATGCCGATAATGAGATACCTGCCCTTAAGAATGTCCCTGAAATGAAAACCGAATCCTATCACAAAAAGAATTATAATGGCACCCATCTGAGCAAGGGCACTCACAATATCCGTATAGGTAATCAACCCCAGAACACTCGGACCGACAATGAGCCCGAGTATTATCTCCCCTACAACGGCGGACTGGTGGACCCATGCTGCAAACAGGTAACCACCCACCGCTACAAGAAGGAGAAGAGCCAGCTGAAATTCAACGTTCATCACGGGAAGTGGGTCCATTGTTTGACACTATAATATAAATTGAACTTTTTCCTATTATTACACGACATGCCCGGATATTTTTGACTCCATTATGCAGGGTATTTTCATCTTCTAAATCTGGAAATATGATGCCTGACAGGCCTTGCATCCTCGACTTTCAGGGTCCTGCCATTAACCTCCTTTCCATTCATTGAATCAATCGCTCTCTGGGCGCCTTCAAGTGTTTTGTATCTTATAAATCCAAAACCGTCACCTGCCCTGATCTTAACAGACCTGATCTTCCCGAATTCTGAAAAAATCCCGACTATCTCTTCTTCAGTAAGAGAATGATCGAGATTTCCAAGATATATTTTATGACTGAACAATGAGAGTCCTCCCTAAATTTTCAGCTTCCGCGATATGAAGATAATACCGGGATTTGCAGGGCCACCGGTAAAGTGGCCTGCCATACCCGTATATTATCCCTCGACGACTTCAAAATAATTCAGCGCTTTTGGAGCGTGTTTTTTTATCTCTTCGTAGAAATAACTGTCAAGTCCGGGATCCGAATCTGCTATAGACTGCTTAAGAGTTCGCACCAGCCAGTCGCTGAGTCTGCCTTCCTTATCAAGGGAGTTCATAACAACTACGACGGCCTCATCCACTTCAATTTTGTTCTTCCATTTGTATCCCATTTTTCACATCTCCCTGGAGATGAGTTAGTGTTTCTCTCAAGATATTTAGATTTTTTGCAAAAAAAAAGAGGTTTTAGTCTTCCCCGCCCGGGCCCGGATCGTCAAATCCAAGCAGATCCGTAATCCACCGGGTGTCTTCATTGCCCTGGATTAGTGCAACTATTATCACCGTAAAAGGTACGGAGAGGAAGAGTCCTATCGGCCCGAGAACCCAGGACCAGAGGATCAGGGTGACTATGACTATTAAAGGCGGAATCCGGAAACTGTCTGCAGCGAATTTCGAGAATACGAAATTCTCGACGACCGCATTAATAATACAAATCCCTACAATCACCATGGCGGCACCCCAGAGCCCGAGCTGGAGCCAGGCGAGGAAAATTGCCGGAACTGCCACGATTATCAGACCGACATAAGGGACATAGCTCAGTATTATCGCCATAAGACCCCAGAAGATCGCCATATCTATCCCGAGTGCATATAGAAGGCCGCCGAATGAAACTCCGAGAACCACATTCGTCTTGGTCTTGACTACAAGCCATTTGATAATGTTGGAGATAATTGTCTGGACATTTTCAACTTTTCCGGAATCATCTCCATATACACGTATCAGCCGGGCAGGCATCTTCGGCACCTCGAGGAGTGCGAAGCATGTTATCACGAGGATAAAGAAAAGATTCATTGCAAGCATCGAGCCCCCTGTAACAACGCCTAAAAGGACCTTCGATATCTCATTCCAGTCAGGTTTCAGGAACGACCCGATCATTTCCCCTGTAATGCCGAAACCGCCCAGCAGATCCAAAAGCTGTGATAGCCTTTCGGTAAGAAGAGATTCGTATTCCGGCAGCCGGGATGTGAACATAAATGCAGACTCGTATACAAGGAAGACAAAACCGACGATGCAGACGATATATAGCAGAATAATCAGGGTTACGGAAAATGCATCGGAGAGCCCCGCCCGGTTAAGCCTCTTCATTACCGGAATACCCAGGAGAGTAAGGATCAGGGATATAAGCATTATATTTATGAAATATGCCGCCGTCTTCATCCCGATTAATATTATGAATATCAATGCGATCGAGATCAGAGGATAAAGCATATTTTTGAAATTTTCAGGACTTCTTATAGAAGAACTTCGTATAGAATCTTTCATATTACCAGCCAGTCAGTTAACATTCTATCCGCCCCGTAAAAATAAATTCTGTTTCCCCTCCGGCATGAAAGAGATGTCCGGTAAAAAAACAGGCGGTTCGCATGAGTCCTGACAAATACCAGATCTGGTGCATTGCTAACGACCAATATGATTACAATTATATAACGATGCTTCAAAGTACTATAACAGGGAGTTTTATTCTATGGGAAGATGGTGTTTTGCAATATGCCTGCTTATGCTTTTACTCACCACAATACCATCACCGTGTTCCTGCCAGGAAGATGAGAGAGCGGAACAGGTCCTTTACATAAATTCATATGACTATGGGTATTCATGGAGCAGGCTGATTGCCGACGGGGTTCATGACGGAATATCCGCCCCGGGCAGTGAATCCGTAAAACCCGTTGCATATGTCCGTACCGAATTCATCGATTCAAAGATGATCGCTGATGAAACACATTTCAAAAATATATACAACCTGCTTTCATACAAACTCAAAGACAACACTCCTGCTTTAATCATCGTATCTGACGACAATGCTCTGAGATTTATCCGCGAGTACAGGGATGATCTCTTCCCCGGAGTGCCTGTAGTCTTCACCGGGATCAACGACTATGATTCGCTGATAAAAGATCTGCCGGATGATTATACCGGAATCGTCGAGAAACTTCCGATTGAGGAGAACATTATTTTTATACAGGCGCTCCAGCCAGGTGTAAAAACGGTATATCTGGTAACTGACGACACATATTCCGGCATTGCGATAAGAGAACAGGCTGAAGGAATTGCTGAAAACTATCAAAACGAAATTGAAATCATATACCCTTCCGGGGTTCTCAGCCCGGGCGGAATGCTGGCTGAAGTGGATGAGCTTCCGGACAACTCTGCGATCCTGTTTGCAACCTACAATACACCGGGAATATACAGCGACAAATTGTATTCCGACCATTACGTAAAGGCTCTGCTTGAGCAGGACCGGATTCCGGTCTATACAATGATGAGCCAGTACAACTATGCCCCGATCACCGGCGGCTGCCAGGTATCACCTTATGAGCTGGGACGACTTGCGGCAGAGACGGCCCTTGAGGTTGTCAGCGGAACAGATCCCGTCGAAATTCCTGTCGAAATGAACACCCCTTACTCTGCTGTTCTCAACTACAACCACATAGAAAAATACGGTATTAAAAAGAGTGACATCCCGCCGGGGACGAAATTGTTAAACGAGCCTTCGACTACAATAACGATACCCGCCAACTATGCCGCAGGGGGAGTGATCCTATTATTCTCCCTTATCTCAATCCTTATTGTATCGCTCGTATACAGCAACCGGCTGAAGAGAAAAGAGACCGAACTCAAAGTTCTCCTTGACGAAAATACCATGTTGTTAAAGGAGATCAATCACAGGGTCAGGAATAATATGGCGGTAATGAGCAGCCTGATAGGGATGCAGATACTGAATTCAGAGAAAGATGAGACAAAAGAAAGACTGAGGGAGATTGATCACAGGATAATGTCGATGTCAATTGCCTATGACAATATATCCCAGTATAATTATATTTCAAAGATCGATGTCCACAATCTCTTCATCAATCTCGGGGAGAGGCTGATCCAGGACTATCCTCTCTTAGCGGATATCGATTTCGAAGTTAATGGTGAGAAGTGTCCAATCCTGCCCTGCCAGGCGGTCCCGCTAAGCGTGGCTGTCAATGAGATCATCACCAACTCACTTAAATTTGCATTTGTAGGGAAAACATCAGGAAAAATCAGGATTGACCATAGTTGTGACGGAGAGCGGCTCAATATAATTATATCAGATGACGGCAGGGGGATTGAGAGTTCTGTTATTGATGGTGAACCCGACACACTCGGTTTTTACATTATAAAGGATATCGTCTGTCTGAAACTCAACGGGAACGCGGAGGTCGGAAACGATTCAGGCACGGTTTGGACGATCAGCTTCCCTATAGACGACAATTAATCTTTTTTGGCATATTCAGCAATCTTATCCCATAAAGAGAGCTTTTCCGCGAATGTATATGCCGCATTGGCTGGACTTGTCGACATCAGGGTCAGCACTTCAACCCCCGGGTAGTCCGGGAGTTCGCCGAAATATTTTTTGAACCATCTCCCGGCCCCGGTTACACCGTTTAAAGCGATGCATTTCACGGCGGGGTTTTGGTCAAGAAAACCGGGAATGTCGTTTGGCACTACATCTTTTATCTTCGAATCGCTGCTCCCTTCCCTCGAACAGTCGGAAACTACGTCCCACAATGCAATTCCTCTCCGGAACAGGGCTTCAATTCTCTCTTCGTAGGGGAGATTCCGATCTATACCAAACAATGATTCCATAATACCCCAGAAATGGTTTCTTTTGTTCGCGTAGTACTCACCGGTTTCAAGAGATCGAACTGAAGGAAAACTCCCGAGTATGAGTATTGTTGGGTCTTTTCCTGCAAGGGGTCTTAAACCGGGGGGTCTTTCCTTTTGCGCCATCTGCTTATGATCTTATCTGGTTCCGGATAAATTCATTCTTCTTTTTTTTCTGAAATATCCCCCGGACACCCTACTGTCTTTTTAAAATACCAGAAGACAAGCAGCATTACGATTATCATCTGGATGAAAAAACCGAATTCCAGGATGAGTGCCGGAAGAGGATCGTTACTCCCGGCGGTATGAACCCAGCCGGAGGTGAAGGGATCGATTATCCAGCCGACCAGCGGGATTTTTATGAAGAAGTAATCCGCCCCGTATGTTTTACCATCCCATACTTCCGGCGAGATGAGCAGTTTGGCGATAAATGGTATCGATATTAACGGGACAAGGGCAGCCGCAAACGCTTCTCCTTTTTCGGAGAATATGCCCGGGAAGAGATTCATCGCCAGTACTACCGGATATGCGGATGAAAATGCGATTATTGACAAAACTGCGAGAATGAATCCCCGCGGGGCGGGACCGGCAATCTCCGGGGTCAGAAATTCAAATGCAATAACCAATAACGTGAAGATTATGAATACAGCCGCGAGAAATTTTTTCCGCATACCCCCGGAGTGGATTCTTTCCGTCGCTGACCATAGAAGCAGGGAAAATATCGACGGCCCCAGGAGAAGAATGATAACTTCAATCATTATCTTTTACACTCC
>CAYXKC010000042.1:0-13096 GCA_964465295.1 uncultured Methanomicrobiaceae archaeon
GTAGTCGTGACTGTAACCCTCCGGTTGCTTTCTGAAAGGGAATACTGAACCGGGGTATTATATCTCAATCAACTTAAATAAACTCAACGAATAATCCATCGGAAAACAGGATGCAGACAGATGAAGTTTATAGAGCACTGTGACTTAATTGCCGGGGAGATCTCCCGGGCAATCGAACCCCTGAAAAACTCTGCAGAAGGCGCCAGGGTAGTGATGCAGGGTGCGGACGGAACACCGACAAAATTAATAGACAAGGTGGCAGAAGAGATCGCAATCGATTATCTCAGGGAGACCGGCCTCTGCAGCAGGATAATCAGCGAAGAGTCGGGGATAATCGAACTTGAAGGTGAACAGGGAACGATATACATGGACCCGATCGACGGGACGCATAACGCAATTTCAGGCAATCCCTTCTATGCGCTCTCCATCGCCTTCGCCGGGGGCCAGGGTGTTACCGAAGGTTATGTAAGGGATCTCGTCCACGGGGAAACATTTTATGCATCCCGTGGCAAAGGAGCATATATAAACGGAAAGAAGGCCTCGGTTTCAGGAACACAGAGCCTGGACAAAAGCTGCATCAGCATCTACGGGAAGAAATTCCACCCGGAAACGATCATCGGCATCGGGCAGAAAATAAGGCGAATGAGACTCTTTGGAGCGTCTTCACTTGAGATATGCTATGTTGGATGCGGCAGGCTCGACGGGTTTATAGACATCAGGGATACTCTAAGGACGACAGATGCGGCGGCGGCGGTTCTCTTCTGCACTGAAGGGGGAGGCATGATTTCGGATTCATCCGGAAACCCGCCGTGTTTCCCTGAAAATGTTACGGAAGGACGGAATCTTATTGCGACAAACGGTTATATTCATGAAAAAGTGCTCGAATATCTTTGACAGGGGATTGATCTGAATGATAATAGGTATTGTTTCAAGGCCTGACGACTCCAAATCACTGGAATATGCCAGGGATTTTGCAGAATTTGTCTCGGGCCGCGGCCACCAGATCATCTATGAAGAGGCCACTGCAAAGGAGATGCATTTTCCCGGCGGAGTTTCGCTGGACAATATCAAAGCGGATATGATCATCGTATTCGGGGGCGACGGCACAGTCCTTCGCACTGTCAGGCAGATGCCGGTCCAGCTTCCGATACTGGGTGTAAACAGGGGGCATGTTGGATTTCTCGCCGAGATAGAACCCGAGGAGACGAGAGAGGTCTTCGAAAAGATTGAAAGCGGCAATTATACAGTCGAAAAAAGAATGCGCCTCAGCCTGAAAATGGACGGGGAATATATCGGCGAGGCATTAAACGAGGCAGTTATCGTTACGTCAAGGCCTGCAAAGATCATCGAACTTACGATAAACATAGATCATATACCTGCAGAGAGATTCAGGGCGGACGGTGTGCTGATCAGTACCCCTACTGGATCAACGGGCTATGCGATGAGCGCAGGCGGCCCTATTGTCGATCCCTGGATCGAGAGTTTTCTGGTCGTCCCGATAGCCCCCTATTATCTTTCTTCGCGCCCCCATGTCGTAAGCAGCCGCAGGAGGATCAGCGTCGAGCTCGACAGTACCAAGCCGGCCGACCTCGTAACTGACGGCATCTATATTACAGAGCTGTACAACGGGAACGTCCTGTCTGTCGAGATGTCAAAAAACCCGGCTCTTTTCGTAAATACGGGCAGGAACTTCTTCGCCAAAGTCGATAAGAAATTAAAGAGGCTCTGATAAGGTTATCAGAAAATATACCCCGGTTATGAAATAAAACACTTATGAGCAATCGGGTTCAATTCAAAAGAAAGGGTGAATATACAGCATGCAGGTTTCAATGAAACTTGAGATACGTGATACACCGGGACAGCTTGTCGCGGCTTTACAACCGATCTCCGACCTGGGGGGAAATATAAAATCCGTCATTCACGAGAGAGACCCGTTCAATGACACGGGTTTCCTCGATGTCATGATACTCCTGGAGATGCCGGAGGGAAAGATCGGGACACTGACGGATTCCCTTAAAAGCAGGGGTGTAAACGTACTCAGGATAAACGAGGAAAGATTTCTGATTAGAAAGTCGGTCATCCTTATCGGACACCTGCTGCATACCGATCTCAGTGATACTGTAGATGTAATCGACAATACAGGTTTTGCAGAGGTGGGGGAACTTTCCATGATAATGCCTTCAATAAAAGAGCCTACTTCGGCAAAGATGACGATTATAGCGGAAAATCTCGAAAACCTTGAAAAGGCGATGGAGATCCTGAAGGATGTCGCCTCCAGAAAGGAGATCTTCATCATCGAACCGCTGGAGGATTTCTGATGAAGATAGCGATAATCGGATTCGGATCTGTCGGCAGGGGTCTCGCCCGGATACTTCATGAAAAGGATACAGGACTTGTGGTTACCGCAATTGCAGATTCGAAAAGCGGCTGTATCGACAATGAAGGCCTCAACCCGGCCGAAGTCCTGAAGAGAAAGGAAAACACCGGACTCTGCGGAGATGAAGGGATAACTGCAGAATATATCATAAAAAATGCAGAATTCGATGCGCTTGTCGAGGTAACTCCGACAAATGCGCTTACAGGGGAACCATCCCTCAGCTACATCAGGCTTGCACTTTCGTGCGGGAAACATGTAGTTACATCGAATAAAGGCCCTGTTGCATTAAAATTCGCCGAACTAAAGAAACTTGCAGATGAAAACAGGGTCTCCTTCAGGTATGAAGCAACCGTATGCGGGGCGATCCCGATTATCCAGGCCCTGCAGTTCGGTCTTGCCGGCAACACGGTCAGGAAGCTCTACGGGGTCTTCAACGGAACCTGCAACTATATCCTTACCCGTATGGGTGACGAAAAACTCACCTACAAAGAGGCGCTCCTTGAGGCACGCGAACTCGGGTATGCCGAAGCGGATCCCACGTATGATGTTGAAGGAATCGATTCCGCGATTAAACTTATAATTCTGGCCAATACGATATTCGGGATGGATAAGACACTCGATGACGTTGAAATCACCGGTATCAGCTCACTGACCTCACAGGCGATCGAACTTGCCGGGGAGGACGGGCTCACCATACGCCTGATTGGCGAGATCAACAATGAGAAGGGATTTCTGAAGGTCTCTCCACGCGTCATTCCAAAGGACCACATACTTGTTGTCCAGGACACCCTAAATGCTGTTACGATAGAGACGGATCTCGCAGGGGAGGTGACGCTTATCGGAAAGGGCGCCGGATCGACAGAGACCGCGAGCGCGATCATCTCCGACCTGCTTTTCATATCGAACTGCCATGACAGGAGTCCTTGAAAAAAGAAGAGAGCTGTTAAGGCTCATGAGGGATTACACCCTCGAAAAAGGCTTTTTTACAACGACGGAGATCGCAGAGGGTTGTTCCATTCCCAGGAGCACGATGCAGGACTGGATCAACAGGCTGATCGATGAAAAATGCGTTCTTATAAAGGAAGAACAGAGAGGGCGGACTCCTGCAAGATATATCACTGCAACTGCGATTCTCCAGCCCGCCTGCAAAAGAATCTTTACCACCGTGGACGGCGACAGGGTGGCGATCTTTCATCACTGTATGAGCAGCGGATGCTCGGGATTCTGCCGATACCATCACAGCCTTGCGGGAGGCGTTATCGATTCGGTACAGAGAGAAGGAACGAGCCTCATCGAATATGCAACCCTCGGGAGAGAGGGGGGAAAGATCCCCGAGATCGGCCTCTACCCGCTTCCTGCTGTCGGTGTTGCCGGGATAAGGAAGGAAGACGGTTTTATCGTCCAGACCATCATAAGCACAGGCGGCCCTGCATATTCACTGACCGATATGATGGGCATGGCGAGAGGTGTGGAAAAGATCGATATCAGCTTCAGTGAAAAACTCGTAACCGGCGAGGTCTATACAAAAGCCATGACTCATGTCATTATAGGAATCGACGACACCGATTCAAAGGAAGGAGGTGCAACATTCGCTCTTGCCCTCGGCCTCCTGCAGTACCTCTCCAAGTTCGGCGGCGTGATACCAGTGAGCCACAGGGTGGTGATGCTCAACCCGGCGATAAAGTACTGCACAGGGGGAAATTCGGCCAGTTTTATCGAGATTGCCTCGGAGCCGGATCAGATCGAACACATAAAGGAGATTGCGACACGTTTTGTCGAGGAGGAGAGCGGTTCGAAGAATTTCGGAGTTGCGCTCAAGACCGGTTTTACGATATCCGGTTCACTCAGGGAATTTGGAAATTCCGCGAGGTTTGGGGAGATGGATATCTCCGATGCAGAGAAAACTGCAAAAGAGAACAACATATTCCTGTACGGAAAACGCGGGAGAATCGGGGCACTTGCCGCAATCGCATTCAGGGGTCTTGATACGGATCTGCTGATAAACCCCTCCGCAGAGATCAACTGAGTATTCCGGATACTCCTTACGACCATCTCCCTTTTTACTCCTGCGGGTTTGATATTTATGAGAGTTTTAATATGGATAAAAAAGTTCTATTCGCCCTGTTTGCAGCAGGAATGCTTATCCTTGCCTGCGGGTGCACGGGTACGGAAACTGCAGAAGAAGGCGACACGGTTTACGTACAGTATAAAGGAACCTTAAATGACGGCACGGTATTCGACCAGTCCGGCCCCGGCAATCCTCTCGTCTTTACACTCGGAGAAAACTCGATGATTAAAGGTTTCGAGGATGCGGTCTACGGGATGAAAACCGGGGAGACGAAGAGTATCCACCTGACACCGGACCAGGCATACGGGGATTATAATCCTGAAAATACCTTTAATGTGAGCAGAGACCAGATACCGGCAGATGTAGAGCTTTATGAAGGTGCACAACTCATCATGTCGGGTGCCGGCGGATCGGCATTCAGGGTAAAGGTGCTGGAAGTCGGCAACGACACGGTCGTAATCGATGCAAACCCCGAGATGGCCGGAAAGGAGCTCAACTTCGAGATAACCCTGGAAAAGATCGATAAAAAAGAATAAACTCATTCAACCTTTTTTAACCCGTTCCGGTTACCGGCGGGGAGTCAGGGTACAATTACAATGCGATAGCCCGGGGTCATGTCACTATCTTAAGGCAGCGGCCTGATACCAAAAAATGGTCACTTCTTCGAAATTTCAGGATTCCTACGGAGAACATTCCCCCGGAATACCGGGTACAACTGATACATCGTCACGGATATCTAAAATTCCCTGACTTGAGCGCTGCCAACTGCCGGTTGCAATGCGGATTTATATCCCGGGAATAAATATTTATGAAGATGAATCCGGTCGAAGAAGGGGATACGATTCTTGTACTTTTTTCCAGCAGAACCTCGAAAGGTGTTCCTTTCGAATCGCAGGAAGACAGCGGGCCGGAGACAGTAACCGTAGGCCAGGGGAAGATCAATCCCGAATTTGAAAAAGCCATCATCGGCATGATGCCGGGGGAGAAGAAGACCGTCGAACTCGCCTGTGAAAAGGCATATGGAAAATACAGGAAGAGTCTTGTCCTGAGACTGAAGAAGAAGAGACTTAAACTCGCCGTGGAACCGCAACAGGGCGAATACCTTAAGATTTCCCCTGAAGGGAAAGAGGCGGGTTTTGTGAAGGTCCTGAAAGTGACAAACACATCAATCGTCGTTGATGCAAACCACCCGATGGCAGGGGAGGATATGATCTACGAACTCGAACTGGTCGACATCATCTCAAGGGGACGGACGGAGTGAAGGGCCGGGACAGGGAATATGTCGTCGACCGCGAAGGCAACAGGTACGAGATATTCGATCCTCCTTTCTACAGGCAGGAGTTCGAGGACGCCTATCGCTACATTATTGACGAATACGAGATCCCGAAGAGGGATATAGGGATATTCATTCCCTGCGCAATTAGAAAACCCTACAGCGAAAGCCCGTCGCACAGGCTCTTCAGGAGCATCATCGACAGCGTTCTTCCAGAGGAAAGCTACCACATCACGATCTTCGGCACATGCGGAACGGTTCCGGCCGAACTCGAACTTATGTACCCTTTCGCCCACTACCATTACATGCTCGGAAGGGTGACGGATGAAAAGATAAGAGCCGACTTTCACAGGATCGAGGTCAGGAGGCTTACCGGATACCTCGATAAAACACGCGATATCTACAGTAAAAGGATAGCATACTGCATCGGCCCGTTCAGAAAGGCGATGGTCGAGGCATGCGAAATAACCGGGACGGATATGACGATCCTTCCATCCGACCCGGTGATCGACAGGATGTACGATATCGACTGCCCTTTCCCCGAGGGAAGCCTCTCGATGAAGGAATACATCGAAGAGTTCAGGGAAGGCCTGATCCGCATCAGGGACCGGTGTTAAACCGAATCGTCTCCGGTTTCCTTCCTGATCCTCTTTATCCGTTCCCTGAGAACTATCGCCCTCTCGAAATCGAGCGATTCGGCAGCGGCATCCATCTCCGCCTCAAGTTCGATGATGAGGTTGGGGATCTCGATCTTCGGGATATGCTTTATGTCCTCAATCTCGACCTCTTTCTCCCGTACAGGCTTTTTTATAGTTACAGGAACTATCCCGTGTGACCTGTTGAACTCAAGCTGCATATTCCTGCGGCGTTCTGTCTCTGAGACCGCATTCTTGATCGAATCGGTCATCCTGTCGGCATAGAGCACAACATACGAATTCGCGTTTCGCGCAGCCCTGCCGATGATCTGTATCAGGCTTCTCGAGTCCCTGAGGAAACCCTCCTTATCCGCATCAAGTATCCCGATAAAGCCTACTTCAGGGATGTCAAGTCCCTCCCTGAGCAGGTTGATCCCGACAAGGACGTCGAATCTGCCCAGGCGCAGCTCTCTTATTATCTCGGTACGCTCTATCGTCTTTATATCAGAATGGAGATATCTCGTCTTTATCTCCTTTGAAGCAAGAAATTCAGTCAGTTCTTCGGCGAGCTTCTTTGTAAGAGTGGTGAGCAGGACACGATCCCCTTTCTCTGTCGTCTTCCTGATCTCTTCAAGTATATCGGCCATCTGGCCCTTTACCGGCCTTACCTCAACGAGAGGATCGACGAGCCCGGTAGGCCGGATGATCTGCTCGACGATATTTGATGAATGCTCTTCTTCGTACACGCCGGGGGTTGCCGAGACAAATACGACATGCTTCATGTACTCCTCGAATTCGCTGAAGACCAGCGGCCTGTTGTCAAAGGCGGAAGGGAGCCTGAACCCGTAATCTACAAGGGAGGTCTTCCGGGACCGGTCGCCGTTGTACATTCCCCTGACCTGCGGGAGTGTCTGGTGGCTCTCATCGACGACAAGCAGGAAATCTTCAGGGAAGTAATCAAGCAGGCAGAACGGTTTTTCGCCTTCCGCTCTCCCGTCGAAATGGCGCGAATAATTCTCAATTCCCTTGCACGACCCCGTCTCCTCGATCATCTCCATATCGTAGAGTGTCCTCTGCCTGAGCCTGTGGGCCTCGAGCATGCCGAGTGACGGAAGCCTCTCCTCAAGTTCGGCCTTTATTGCGGCGATTGCAGCGGCCTTCTCATCGTCGGGGATGACATAATGGCGTGCCGGGTAGACGAAGAAGTACTTCATCGCCTCGAGGACCTCTCCAGTATTCCGGTCAACCTCGGATATTCTCTCGATCTCGTCGCCAAATAGTTCGATGCGGATTATATTGTTGAAGTAACCGGGGATCAGGTCGATCGTGTCCCCCCGGACCCTGAATCTGCCCGGCATCAGCTCGGTGTCGTTCCTCTCGAAGAGAATGTCGACAAGCTTCATCAGGAGATCGCTTCGCTTTATCCGGTCCCCTGTCTTAAGCTCGAAACCAAGGTTCTCGAAGTTCTCCGGGTTGCCGAGACCGTATATCGCCGAGACCGAGGCAACTACAATAACATCCGTCCTCGATAGCAGGGATGCGGTCGCCGCAAGCCTCATCTGCTCGATCTTCGGGTTTATCTGTGAATCCTTCTCGATATACTGGTCCTTTGACGGTATGTAGGACTCCGGCTGATAATAGTCGTAATAAGATACGAAATATTCCACACGGTTTTCAGGGAAGAACTCCCGGAATTCGTTGTAGAGCTGGGCGGCAAGCGTCTTGTTGTGGGCGAGAACCAGGACAGGCTTTTGATATTTCCCGATTACGTTTGCGATTGTAAAGGTCTTTCCCGAGCCTGTAACCCCGAGAAGGGTCTGGAACCGCTCACTCCTGCAAAGCCCTTCAGCAAGTTTTTCGATCGCCTCCGGCTGTGACCCCGCGGGATCGAAATCGGATACCAGTTTGAACTCTTTCTCAATCTTCATCGAATATCTCCTTTGACCTTAGCAGCCTGTTGTACGATATCGCGAACCTGTGCGCCTCGTCCCTTATCTCCTGGATGAAGAGCGAAGCCTTGCTGTTCCTCTTTAATGGCAGTGGCGACGACATCCCCGGAACGAAGATCTCCTCCTCGCGTTTTGCAACTGAGATTGCCGGGATCTCCACTCCGGCTCTTTCAAGTGCAGCCATTGCAGATGAGAGCTGCCCTTTTCCGCCGTCGATTATGATCAGGCCGGGCAGTTCCGACTCCTCCCTGACGAGACGGGAATACCTTCTTTCAACAACCTCGGCGATCGCGGCAAAGTCGTCGATTCCGTCGACGGTCCTTATCCTGAAACGCCTGTAATTCCGTTTGTCCGGCTTTCCGTACCTGAACCGGACCATCGATCCGACCATGGCAGTCCCGGACAGGTGGGATATATCGAAGCACTCGATAATATCCGGGGGTTCTGCAAGGTGCAGGGATTTGCGTAGCCTTTCAACCTTCGCCTCGCCTCCAAAGAAGACCGATTCGATATTCTTCAGGACCAGTTCGAGCAGCGCTTTCTTATCCCCTTTCTGCGGGACGGTTATCCTTACCTTCGCACCTTTTACAGACGACAAGTATTCTTCCAGTGCCCCGTCGGGAATTTCAGGCAGAATCAGCTCGCGTGGAGGTTCGTTTTCGGCATAATACTGGATAATGAACTCGGCAAAAGATCCTTCATCACAGTCGAATACGAACTCCTTCTTCTCCCCGAGCATTCCCCGGTATACGGAGAAGAGCATCAGATACATCACACCGTCACGAATCACGTAGTTGACGATATCCTCGTCTGCCTCTTTCTTCCTGTCGATGTGCTGCCTCTCGGAGAGATGCCTTACAGCGGCGATCTGGTCGCGGACCACAAGTGCCTTCTCGAAGTCGCGGGCGGCGGAGAGTCCGGACATCTCCTTTTCCAGTGACGAGATCAGTTCTGAATTATTTCCTTTCAGGACAGATGCAGCCTTCCTGACAAGCCCGGCATACTCTTCTTCGTTTATTCCGCCGGTGCAGGGTGCACAGCAGGTTCCCATATGGTACCGCAGGCATGGCCTTTTCCTCAGTTTCCCGCACGACCTCAGGCGGAATGTCTTCCTGACGAGATGCAGGACGTAATCCCTCTCCTTCGCCGAGACGAACGGGCCGAAGTATTCTCCTGAATCGCCTTTCTTCCTTGCTATACCTATCCGGGGATACTTTCCGGCCGATATATGGATGTAGGCATAGTTCTTCGAGTCCCTGAGATCTATGTTGTATTTCGGCTGGTACCTTTTGATAAGGCTGTTTTCGAGTATCAGCGCCTCGGTTTCGTTCCCTGTCACGATATAGTCGAAGTCCTCGGCAACGCCAAGCATCGCGCTCGTCTTCGGGTCGTGGCTGCCTGTAAAATAGCTCGATACTCTCTTCCTGAGGTTCTTCGCCTTGCCGATGTAGACAGGCTTCCCTTCGGAATCCCTGTATATGTAACAGCCCGGCTCTTCCGGAAGAGAGTCGATATCCATATTAATTCCCGGTATTCAGCAGAGAGGCGAGGAACCTGCCCGTGTAGCTGTTCCCTGATGCCGCGACCTCCTCGGGAGTGCCGGCGGCGATGATCTCCCCTCCTTTGTCACCTCCCTCGGGGCCGAGGTCGATAATATGATCTGCAGATTTTATAACATCAAGGTTGTGCTCGATTACAACCACGGTATTGCCCTTTTCGACAAGGCTGTCGAGGACGTCGATGAGTTTTCTTACGTCATGGAAATGAAGACCGGTCGTCGGCTCGTCCAGCAGGTAGATCGTATTCCCTGTCGCCCGTTTTGAAAGCTCCCTCGTCAGTTTTATTCTCTGGGCTTCTCCACCGGAGAGTGTTGTCGAACTCTGGCCGAGCTTTACATACCCGAGGCCGACCCTGCAGAGAGTCTCGAGCTTGTCCCGGATTGAGGGGATGTTTTCGAAGATGTCATATGCCTCCTCGACCGTCATATTGAGGACTTCTGCGATTGATTTGCCCTTGTATTTTACCTCAAGCGTTTCGGAGTTGTATCTTGAGCCTTTGCACTCCTCGCACTCCACATAGACGTCGGGAAGGAAGTTCATCTCGATCTTTATCAGCCCTTCGCCACCGCATGCCTCGCACCGTCCGCCTTTGACATTGAACGAGAACCTGCCCGGCTTGTAGCCTCTAATTTTCGCCTCCTTCGTCTCGGCGAACACCTTCCTGATCTCGTCGAATACTTTGGTGTATGTCGCCGGATTTGAACGCGGGGTTCGTCCTATGGGACTCTGGTCGATTACTATTACCTTGTCGATCTCCTCTTCGAAGATGAGTTCCTTATAAGAGCCGGGGGAGGTCTTCGAGCTGTGGAGCTCTTTCATGAGGGCACGATAGAGAGTGTCATAGATAAGGGTCGATTTTCCGCTCCCCGAGACTCCGGTTACGACGGTCAGCAGACCTATGGGAATCTTTGCATCGACCGATTTCAGGTTGTTCTGCCTGCAGCCGGTGAGACGGACATATTTTTCAGGCTTCCGCCTGCCTGCGGGGACGGCAATCTTCTCGATTCCGGAGAGGTACTGGCCGGTGAGGGATTTCGGGTTTCGGGATATCTCCCCGGGAGTTCCTTCGGCGACTACGAAACCCCCGTGGATTCCTGCACCCGGTCCCATGTCGAGGACGTAATCGGCCTGGCGGATGGTGTCCTCGTCATGCTCGACGACAACAAGCGTATTCCCGAGGTCGCGGAGTTTCTGGAGCGTCTCGATCAGTTTATGGTTGTCTCTCTGGTGTAGTCCTATGGAGGGCTCGTCCAGCACGTAAAGCACGCCTGTAAGGTTCGACCCGATCTGTGTCGCGAGCCTGATCCTCTGTGCCTCACCGCCGGAGAGGGTTCCGGCATTCCTCGATAAGGTGAGGTAGCCAAGGCCGACCTGCTCCAGGAAGACGAGCCTTGATCTTATCTCTTTTAAAATCTGGTGTGCGATCTCCCGCTCCTTCTCTGTCAGGTTTATATTTTCGAAAAATTCCAGGCACCGGCTGACAGGCATATCTGTAACGTCGATTATTGATTTCTCATTAATTCTGACAGCGAGAACCTTATCCTTCAGCCTCTTTCCTTTGCATGAAGGACATTCAGATACCCGCATAAACTTTTCGAGCTCTTTCTTCCTGTACTCGGATTTCGTCTGGCCGTAGAGACGTTCCGCCTGGGGTAAAAGACCCTCCCATTTCCCGTTGTGAGACCAGTAGGCGTCTCCGCCCTTCATCCGCATGTCGAACCTGATCTTGTCGTTCGAGCCGTGCATGAGTGCGTTGTATTGTGTTTCTGTCAGTCCGGATATCGGCGTGAATATGTCGAAGCCGAAATGCTTCGCAACGGCCGCAAGATACTGGACCCTGTAGCCGTCGAGGAAGTTCCTGTACATCGCGACCGCACCGTCGGATAGCGATTTGCTCTTATCCGGGATGATCAGGTCCGGGTCGAAGTCCATCTTAATCCCGAGACCGTTGCATTCCCCGCATGCGCCGAACGGGCTGTTGAACGAGAACATCCTCGGCTGGAGCTCCTCGAATCCTATACCGCATACGGGACAGGCCATCTTCGAGGAAAATATCTTCTCCGACTCGTCGCCCTGTATAATGACCAGACCGCCGGATCTTTCGATGGCAGTCTCCAGCGCCTCGACAAGCCTGGTCCTGTCTTCGCCCGGGTCGATGCGGTCGATTACGATCTCGATGTCGTGCTTAACGTATCTCTCGAGACTGATCTCTTCGTCAGTCCGGATTATCTCTCCGTCGAGCCTGACTCTTGCGAATCCTTCGGCGTTCAGGTCTTTTAAGAGCTGCTGGTACGTTCCCTTCTTCTGCCTGACTACCGGCGAGAGGATGTTCACCATCCCGGAAAATTCCGCCGTGACTGTATCGGCGATCCTCTCCGCCGACTGGGATTCGATCTTTATATTGTGCTCCGGGCAGTATGGAATCCCGATCCTGGCGTAGAGCAGGCGGAGATAGTCGAAGATCTCCGTGACGG
The DNA here is from genome assembly GCA_964465295.1 of uncultured Methanomicrobiaceae archaeon. Lineage (GTDB taxonomy): Archaea > Halobacteriota > Methanomicrobia > Methanomicrobiales > Methanomicrobiaceae > Methanolacinia. Next base: position 12,336 of record CAYXKC010000042.1, read on the forward strand.
TCCCGACTGTACTTCTCGGGTTCTTCGACGTCGTCTTCTGCTCTATAGATATCGCAGGCGAGAGCCCGTCGATCGAATCGACGTCCGGCTTGTTCATCAGCCCTAAAAACTGGCGGGCGTAGGCGGAGAGGGACTCGACATATCTCCTCTGGCCTTCCGCATATATCGTATCGAAAGCGAGTGTCGATTTCCCGCTCCCGGAAACCCCCGTAATTACGATGAATTTGTCACGGGGAAGTGAAACGGTGATATCTTTGAGATTGTGCTCCCTCGCCCCGCGGATGATTATTTTATCCATTTCTCCTAATGAAGAGGTTATGAATATTCATATAAATGAGCATGACGGCAGGCGGGGCGAAAGTGAGAAGAAAATATTATCAAAAATTAATCAGATGATCCCGGGGCCCGGCCTTTATCTTTCAGCATAAACATTCCTGATCCGAATTCGATCGACAACTCGGTGACAAGAATAATGATCAATGTATAATCGTGGATTTTTTTATCAAGACCATTGAATTCAATCAGACGTTTAGCATCATCATAAACAGGCTTTCACTCAAATTCACTCTTTTGAATGCCGGACTGCCTTATTATTGAATGAAGTGTACCACTGCGAATTTCGTTATGGTTTGGGACAGGAACAGTAATTGTCGAACCAGAAATTTTTTTCTACATAATTATATGGCTTCCCTTCAGCCTGACTTCAGAAAAACCATGTTTTGAGAGGATATTGCAGACTTCCTTTCCTGATAATGCACGAA
>CAYXKC010000043.1:0-12483 GCA_964465295.1 uncultured Methanomicrobiaceae archaeon
GGAATATGCCTTTCCCGCAGAGTCATAACGTTCTTTTATCTTTCCGATGGTTTCGTTGCTGAGCTTCACCTGAATAATAGTGGTTCGCAGATCTAAAAAAGATTGATTACCGCTTATCTTCTTCCACGGGATCTTCCCAGAATTTCTTCTCTCTCCTCCAGATGACGACCTCGTAGAGGAACATTATTCCGAGGATGAGACAGCCGCCAAGGAAGAATGCGATTATAAAGAGATGGACTATTCCGCCTGCAACCGCCCCGGTATCACCGGGCGAACGGACCGATGGCGGAACCACGCCATCTTCGACATTTTTCTGGGCCGGATAAAAGGTCGGCGCAGAGGTGGTCATGTTTTCAGCCTGACCTTTTCCTGCTGCAAGAGTATATTCAGACGATTTATAGCTCTCGTTTACGCCTTCACCAAAGTTGCTTTGGGTCTCGTAAACAGCTGTGGAAGCGGTCATTAAATCAGATTTAATCCAGTCGTCCTGGTCCGAGATTCCCTGGGGCTCTATAAAAAGAGAGAATGTCGGGGATAATGCAACCATTGCAAGGGTTGCAAGAAGGAGGAGTGTAAAAACCGAGGCATACTTCAAAAGTGCATCCCTGACATCCCTCCCCAAAGGAGCGACTATAACAAGCCTGTCATTGACACCGTAAACCTTGACCTCCCTCCCTTTTTCACTGTACCTGATCTTCCTGACCTCGATCAGTTCGGCGTCAAGGAGGTTTTCGACATGATACTTGACGGTGGTCATCGGCTGGCTCATCCTTTCAGAGATTTCAGAAAGAGTGAGATCGCCCTCTTTTAATGCGGAAAGTATTGCGGTGGCACTCTCGTTCGCCATCGCCTTGCCAATCTTTTTCGCCCTTTCATCGCCGGGCTCAAGAACCAGTACTCCTTCCGCCATTTATCCTGATTATTTTTTAAGTAATTCAACAATCAAATTCTTTCCCTGCACCAGGGCTTTTGGGAGTTTCTCCCTGTCAGTCCCGACACCCTGGGCAAGACCGGGCTTCCCGCCGCCTTTTCCGCCGATAATCCCGCATACATCCCTCACGAGATCAGCTGCACTGACAAGGTCGGTTCCTGAAGCCGCAACTACGTGGATTCTTTCGTCACCGCCTGCAATAAGGGCGACGCCGCCTTCGTTGGCAAACTTCGCAGCGATATTGACGAGCTCTTTCGGGGAGGCGTCAACCTGGTGGACTGCAACATCCACACCCCCGATCTCCTCTGAAGACAGATTATCTATTCTCAGACCAACAAGCTCCTTTCCGAGCCTCTCGATCTCCTTCTTCTGCTCCTTCCATTCGGAGAAGAATCTGTCAACCGACGAGGGCAGGTTTTCCCTCTGGACGCTCAGGATATCGCATGAAGAATCAAGAAGGGCTTCGGCCTTCTGCATATAGGATACTGCAGAAAGGCCTGCTGCAAACTCCACTCTCTCGATACCGTCCTGGACATGCTCTACACGGATAATCTTGAGACAGCCGATCTCACCGGTGCTCCTGCAATGTGTTCCTGCACATGCCTGGACATCCCCCGAGACTTTAACCACGCGTATGGTTTTTCCCGGTGGAACTCCTCCCTGGTAGAGATCGAAGCCGTATTTCTGCTCCGCAGTTGTCCGGTCCTCCCATTCGACGACCACCTTCTGGTTTTCCAGGATTATCCTGTTGGCCTCGATCTCGATCTTTTTTAATTCATCCGGAATTATATGCCTGAAATGACGAAGGTCGAGCCTTGAACTCTCAAAACCCTTCTGGGCACCGGCCTGGTGGATATGAGCGCCGAGGACTCTTTTTGCAGCATGCAGGAGAACGTGCGTCGCGGTATGGTGACGCATCATTGCGAGCCTGAAATCCTCATCCAAAACACCTTTTATCTGGATGCCGCGCTCTATGTCTCCTCCTTCGATCTTATGAAGAATAATCTCCCCCAGCTTGAAGGTATGAACAACCTTTGCCATGGAATTTTCAGACAGCAGACGCCCGATATCAGCAGGCTGGCCTCCGCCCTCGGGGTAGAATAAAGTCTGGTCGAGAATTACGTAGTTCTCAAATGTATCGATGACCATTGCATCGAATTCCGTATCTGCGACCTGTTCGTAATAGAGCCTTCTTGTCGGGGGAAGGCCTTCGATCCTTTTCCTGAGAGATGCGAACGGGTCATCCTTAACTCCCTCACCGCTCTCGGAGTGCATGTCGGCGACAACCGAATAGAAATCATCGGGAAGCTCTACCTCAACAGAATCCTCCGCCGCAATATCGCGAACTATCTCCGGCGGAATACCGTGCGAATCGTAAAGGGTGATTAACTCCTTTAAGGGGACAGGTTCCGTTTTTCCTTTATAATTGCCGGCGATTCTTTTGACGATCCTGGCACCGCGCTCCATGGTCTGTTCGTATTTCAGCACTTCATTCCCGATTATCTCGGCGATAACCGCAGGCTGCTGCTCAAATGAATCCAGGCCGATCGCCCTCATCTGCTTGTCGATAAGTTCGTAAAGAGGGATTTCGAGTCCTATCTCGTTCATCATCCTCAGCGTCCGCCGGATGACAAGACGTGCAAGATAGCCTTCCTGTGCATTTGAAGGAACGATACAGTCTCCGAGCATATACGCCAGACAGCGGGTGTGATCTGTTATTGCATATACCCTTTCAACGGGGTCCATCAGCGCCTGGAGCTTTTCAAATTTGACTCCTATGGTGTCTGCGACCTTCCTGCGCATCTTTAAGAGATTTGAACCGGATATATCCATCTGGCCGGCATATTTAGCATTTAATGAAAGAATCCTGGTAAGTTCGGGAGATTCCAGGAGATTTTCAAGACCTGCCGATATCATCAGCTCGTTGACCATCTCGGGGAAAACTGCATCGTAGATCGTCGGGGATCCCTTGGAAGCCCACACGAATCTTTCAAGCCCGTAACCTGTATCGACGATCCTCAGGTCCATCGGATAGTAAGAGGTGCCCTCGAGTTCAACCGGAGTCCTGTCATTCGGTGTCTTCCCGAGGCTCATAAAGACGAGTGTCGCAACCTCCAGTCCTCCGACAAGCACCTCCACGCTCGGCCCTGCATTCCCGCCGCCTATCCACGGGTGCTCCTTGTAGGTGACATCATTAAGATTTCCGCCTATCGATTCGATAAACTGATCGCAGAGCTCCACCGTCCTGTCCTTCCAGTAAATCTCCTCTTTATCGTTATTGAAAGCGTGGTGGGCCATCATCTCAAATGTCGTCAGGTGTCTCCCCGATCGCCCGACCGAATCAAGGTCGTTTAACCTGATACAAGGCTGCGAGATTGTGAGGGGATTTGCAGGAGGAGGAACCACCCCGCTGGTTACAAACGGCTGAAAATCTGCAATCGAAGCGATTGTAAGATATATATCGTCCCTCCATCTTGCCGCGACCGGATATCTCTCTATTCTGGTGTGACCCTGTTTTTCAAAAAAAGACAGGTATGCTTCACGCATCTCGTCTATCGAATGGGGCCTGAATACGGGATTCCCGATGAAACTATATGGTGCACATGAGGCATCCCCGCAGACCTCGCTGCCGGGATCTCTTGTCCAGAAGGCTGCACCGCATTTTTTACAAATTTTGCGTACAAGACCATTGGATTTAAAATATTCAAGTTGATACTCATCTTCGAGCATAGAAAACCACGCTTAACTCCTTCAATTATTCTCCAGAAATGTTATTATTACTATCTGTTTTGCCGTCACCGGGGATCGACCACCGGTCCTGGAACCACTCATCTATTTCATCGTAGCACCCGGTTAAACTTGCGATCCTTACCGCAAGAATATGCCAGCACATTATCCCCCTGAAACAGAAATCGCGGCATGTACAGAAATCATCGTCTACAACATATGTGCCGGACGATCCTTCCACCACAAAAAAATCATTGTACTTGTGGATTTTGCCTTCCTGAACGGCATCAAGTGCCTTACGTCCTTTCTGAGGGTACCTGGAAAGTATAGACTCTATAGTCTCCTCCAAAAGTGCTTCTTCATGCGGGATTCGATCGGGCCCCGGTGTCATGGCATTACTGACAGGCAGGGTTCGTCAGGAATATATGCCCAGCCCATTTTTTCCGAAAGCCTCTTCATTCCTGGCGATTCGAGTGCATAATGGGTCGATTCAAGAAGACCCACCGGGGATTGTCTCATCACGCTGTGCTTTAATTCGGAGGAAAGATAGGCCTGTGCACCAAGACTCTCTGCATACTCCATCAGTTCGGGATCAAAACCGCTTCCCCCGGCAACTGCAAGTCTCTCTATTGTACCGGGGCAGTTGTAGACCCTCAGTCCTCCGCCGAGTTTTTCCGCGATATCCCCGGGACTTATTGAACAGTCGCCCACAAGGCCGAGAGGCATCTTTTCAATGGCTGATAAGCCCAGTATCTCTGCAAGGACATCGTTTATTCCGCCTTCGGCATGATCGTAATTCGTATGCATTACATAGACGTTAAGGCCTGCAGAGAGGGCAGTGCCCAGGATAATCGCATCTTTCCCGGCCACTTTCGTCAGGGGGGCCCAGATAGGAGTATGATGAACCACCAGCGCATCGGCCTTCATCGATACGGCCCGGGATATGGAGAAGGGTGTTGCATCAAGGGAGCATGCAACGGATTCAATCTCCTCCCTTCCCTCGATTACGAGGCCGATTCTTCCCTCGTCAAAATCTTCTGCAAGTCCGGGAGGTGCAATCATTTCAAGAGTCGAGACAAACCGGGAGATCTCCATACAGGATAATGGTACCTGATTTCTTGAATATCTTTCTTTATTACTGATAGTAATAAGCAAAGCAGTTATATATTCTCAAAAGAGAATATGTTATCATGGAAAAGTCCATTGAAGAGATAAACCTGAGAATACGGGAAGGCAGTGCCCACATTGTGACAGCAGAGGAGATGCCGGGCATTGTCGACGAACTGGGGGAGGCAGGAGCGTTAAAAGAGGTAGACGTAGTAACCACCGGTACGTTCGGGGCGATGTGCTCTTCAGGGGCTTTCTTCAATTTCGGCCATTCGGACCCTCCGATTAGGATGGAGAGGGCCTGGATGAACGATGTCGAATTATATTCGGGAATTGCAGCCGTCGATGCTTACCTGGGCGCAACTCAGGAATCGGAGACGCAGGGGAGCGCATATGGCGGTGCGCATGTCCTCGAGGATCTCATCTCGGGAAAATCTATAGAACTCCGGGCTTCTTCAAAGGGAACCGACTGCTACCCCCGGAAAACCCTCTCTACAGAGATCCTGCTTCACGACCTGAACGATGCCATAATGTGCAACCCGAGAAACTCCTACCAGAGATACGCGGCAGCCACGAATTCGACTGACAACACACTCAATACATATATGGGAACCCTCCTCCCCGAATATGGCAATGTCAGCTTCTCGGGTGCGGGTATCCTCTCTCCGCTTGCAAACGACCCGGAACTGAGAATGATCGGAAGCGGGGTCCCGATATTCCTGTGCGGCGCAAAGGGTATGATCATAGGCCAGGGAACACAGTCCTCACCGGGAACCATGTTTGCGACACTGATGACTACAGGCAGCCTGAAGGAGATGTCGCCGGATTACCTGAGGGCTGCAACCTTCAAGAACTACGGTGTTTCATGCTATATCGGCCTCGGTGTTCCGATTCCCGTAACCGACCTGGCTGTCGTCAGGAATACTGCCGTAAAGGACGAGGATATCATGACCGGAATCATCGATTACGGAGTGCCCGGAAGAGACCGCCCGACGGTTAAAACTGTAAGTTATGCGGATCTGAAAAGCGGAAGCATTGAGATTAACGGCGAAGAGGTCAGGACATCCTCCCTCTCATCATTCAAAAAAGCCAGGGAAGTCGCAAAAGAACTTAAGAAATGGGTCGCCTCCGGACAGATGACCGTCACTCTCCCTACAAGACCCTCCGATCCGGCAAAGACCACAAGACCGATGAAGGAGTCAAAGCGGACACCGCGTGTGATGGAGATTATGGAGAGGAATATCACGTGTATCTCTGAAAACGCCGATATCAAAACCGCCGCCAAAAAGCTTCTCCGCGGGGAGACTAATCACCTGCCCGTCTTAAACAGCGAGAACAAAGTCGTCGGAATCGTTACGACGTACGATATCTCAAAGGCGATCCTGAAAGAGAATATAAACGACACAATCTCGATGGTGATGTCCAGAAACGTGATAACCACCACACCCGAAGAGGCGGTCGATATCGCGGCCATGAAACTAGAGAGAAACAATATCAGCGCCCTGCCTGTAATAGACAAGGACGGAAAACTGCTTGGAATTCTTACAGGAACCGATCTTGGAAAGCTCCTCGGAAGGAGGTGGTACAAATGAAACTCCTTGTAAGGTTTCACAAGAAGCGCGGCCAGGAGCCGATAATCGCAAGAACCGTCCTTGACACAGGCGTCCTGATAAACGTGGAGAGAGCCTATATCGAATCCATGTCCGGGGAAGTCCTGATCGAAGTCCCCGACAATGAGTCAAAACGCGTCTGCAGCAGGTTGAAAGAGCTCGGTGCAGAGGTCGAAAAGCTTGAAGATTCGGTCATAATGAAAAAAGAGGAATGCATAGACTGCGGGGAATGCATAAGCATCTGCCCTCAGAATGTTTTTTCATTCGATGATGAATGGAATATAACGATGAAACAGGAGAACTGCGTTCTTTGTGGGAAATGCGTTGAGGCCTGCCCGCATTCTGCTCTCTCTCTCCACCAGTAGAATATGCACAGGGAATATTTCAGGTACAAAACGACGATAACCACAATCATCGCAGATGACAGCGATCATATTGAGCCTGCAAAAACTGCGATGATTGCCGCAAGGCAGGAGATCGAATCCGAGATCTCGATAAATCCTCTTTTTTCCTCCAGCCTTGTTCCCGTCGGATGCGAAACCTCCTCACTGCATGTTGAGAGAATGGTAAAAGCCGCAAACAAAGCAGGAACCGGACCTATGGCGGCTGTGGCCGGAACAATCGCGTGGGCGGGAGCAGAAGCGATCATGGAATCGGGCGCATCAACAGGGATAATTGATAACGGAGGAGATATCGCATTTTATTCTGACAGGGAGACAAAGATCGGGCTTTTTGCAGGGAGTTCGGCATTAAGCAAAAGGACAGCATTTGTTCTCCCGCCAAAATCTGAAATATATGGTGTCTGCACTTCATCTGCAACCGTCGGGCCTTCCGTTTCATTCGGGGTTGCAGACTCGGCGACAGTTTTTTCCCATAATGTATCGCTTGCAGACGCATGGGCGACGATGATCTGCAACAATATCAGGTCCCCTGTTTCAGATTACCCTATGCCCGGGATGGAAGAGATGGGAGTGGACGGCGTCTTTGTAACTCTCGATGAAGAAAGTGCGGAATGGGGGAATCTTCCGGATATCAGGGCGGCACTGGTCGATGAAAGACTGATTACTTCCGGCTGACCTACCAGTCCGAGGTTCTTGCAAACATTACCGAATCATCATAAGCAGTTCTGCCGGTAAATTTTTTCAGCACAGTCTCCCCGTCAGATACTAAGATTACTCCCTCATTTTCTTCAATTTTGAACCAGAGTTCGAACATGTCATAATCGTCTATGAAGACTCCTTTTTCAAGAGAGGATGCCGGTTCGAGCATCAGCCTGTCGATCACGATCTCAGCCGGTTCACGGCGGAAATAATAATAAAAGACCTGGTATGCATGAAGGAAATCCGATACCAGGAGCTCTTCTTTTGTCTCGTCATCAAGTTCATCGATTATTGAACACAGTTCGTCATAATCGTCGTCTGCAATATTTAGAATCTGGTCTGCAAGTTCGGCAAGTTCGATATTGTCTGTCATATCTGTTCCACCCGGTACAGGTAATACCTGAATCATCCTATTTACTATAGAAATTAATAAAAATACCTGAATATCCCGAAAAGACAGAAAAAAAAGTATCATCAGCCGCCAGTCCGCCACGGTGAAAGCGTATCATTTATCAGATTATAGATCTCAGGTTTTTAAAGCAATGATCTCGGTGTTCCTGGTATTGTCTTTGATCTCGTTCGTGCTCTACCTCGTACCTTCGGGATACAAAAAATATTTTGCAGCGGGAGGGTGGGCATACCTTGGAATATTTTTTATCCTCTTCTCCATATCCCATATAACCGAGAACGAATTTGTCTACCCTCTTGCCGCAGTATTGTCATTACCCCTTTTTATCACAACGATCAACGCATCACTCTCCGAAGAAAAAACCGCGTTCAGGATAACGACAGTTGCGGCGGTGGCCTTCGTAATCTATTCAATAATTGCCCTCAACCGGATAATAGTCGACTGGCTGATCCTGATGCAGGTCGAAAACACCATATTTGCCCTTACGATGATCGGCCATCCGGTCGAGACACCTTCATGGGACTGCATACTCAGCAACGGTTACGGGGTCATAGTCACATTGTCCTGCACCCCGATTACCGGAATGGCTGTGATGCTCGGGATGGCATCGGGAAGCGAAGGAAACCTTAAGCAGAAGATCGCTGCAGCCGTCTTCGTAATAATCTCGCTTGCCGTCCTGAATGTTGTAAGAATCGCATTTGTTGTTAAGGCGTACTCCGAGCAGTGGTTCCCGTACTTTGCGGACTTTGCTTCCGGCGGATTCCCCGGGCATGAAAGCTTTTTCTGGGCCCACAATGTTATCGGGAGGATCAGCTTTACGTTTCTTGCGATAATCCTTGTCGGTTGGGGTCTTACGTATTTCATACCCGGATTAAAGGAGTTCTATCGCGAAATACTGTATTTCTATTATGACGGTCTTAAAAAGATCTCAAAAGGGGATCTGTTCTGAAAAATCCCGCCACCCGGATCTAAAAGACAAGATAATTATATTCTTCTCCCGGTTAAACATGTAAACACGTGCGGCAGGAAGAGATCGACTGGAGTATATACCATATCATTGCCTATGAGAATTGCGTCTCAGCAGACGACATCTCGTCTAAAACGGGTTTTGACGAAGAAACAGTTTCAGAATCACTGAAAAGACTTGAATCTGGCAATCTTATCGGGTATGACGGGGAGAATGTGAGGCTGTTGTCACTTCAGGAGATGTTCCTGAAATGCAGGATTAATAATGTTGTAAACAGCCCTGAATGCCCTGTGATAATTGAGAACGGCGTGATTAAGGAAAACCCGGATTATAAAAGGTAAGGATACTGTTTTGACTCAAAAAGTATGCATCCTCAGGCTGGGACACCGGCCCGAGAGAGACCGGAGGGTTACAACCCACGTGGGACTGACGGCACGGGCACTCGGGGCCGAAGGTATGTATCTTGCATCTGATGACAGGAATATAAAAAAGTCCATCGAAGATGTTGCAGGAAGATGGGGCGGCGATTTCTTTGTCGAGAACGGGGTCGGCTGGAAGAGATGTATTAACGACTGGAAGGCAGACGGTGGCGTTGTTGTCCACCTGACCATGTACGGGATCTCGATGACCGAAGGGATCGGCGAAGTCAGGGAGCACGATAAAGTCCTCGTGGTTGTCGGCGCCGAGAAGGTTCCTGCAGATATCTACAACCTGGCAGACTACAACATCTCGGTTACAACCCAGCCCCACTCCGAGATATCGAGCCTGGCTCTCTTCATGGATCACCTGTTCGAAGGAAAAACCCTTGACCTCGAATTTCCGGGTGCAGAGCTTAAGATTGAGCCATGTGAAAGGGGAAAGAGGTTTAAAGATTGAAAGGCCGGGTTCTTATCGCCGGTTTTGCAACACGCCATGTTGCACGCTCTGCGGCAGATGCGGGATATGAAGTACATGCGATAGACGCATTCTGCGACCAGGACCTGTCATGGATTACAAAATCCTGCAGGATATTCGAAGATCTCGAATCACTCCAGGGATTGATAAACGATGCCTGTAAAGAGATCAAACCCGATTTTCTGGTGGTCACCTCCGGGGCGGAGGAGATTAACTCCTCAAAACCGGTATCGGGAAACAGTAAAGAGACTGCAGGCAGGTTTTCGGATAAAAAGAAGATACAGGAATTTTTCGAAGAGAACTCAGTAAGGGTTCCGGCGATACTTCCTGAAGGCGTTTATCCGGTTATGCTTAAGCCGTGCAGAGGAGCCGGCGGATGGAGAAATACCATTGTAAACTCACAGGAAGAGGAGAATGATTTCCGCACACTCTGGCCCGACACCCCTTACATCCGCCAGGAGATAATTGAAGGCATTCCCTGCAGCGTGTCATGCATCGCTGCCGGGGGCAGGGCAAAGGCCGTATCGGTGAATCTGCAGTACCTGCGCGGGGGGGCGGGGGAGAGAGCTTACGGTTTCGCAGGCGCCGCAACCCCCCTTACAGATCCCCGGAGTCACGAACTTAAAAAGGAAGCCGAGAGAATAGCGGCCCTTTCAGGCTGTACAGGTTCAATAGGAATTGATTTCATTCTAACTGAAGAGGGGATATATGCAATAGAAATAAACCCCCGCTTCCAGGCGACACTGGATATTATCGAGATGTCAACCGGGTTCAACATATTTGAAGCGCATATCAAAGCCTGCAGGGGGATTCTTCCGGAATATGTTCCTGAAGCAAAGAAGGTTGCTGCAAGAAGGATACTATTTGCAGAACGCGATTTGATCGTTCGTGACGACCTGAAGAAATTCCATCCCCTTGTTTCTGACATCCCGCGGGTAAATGAAGAGATTGAAGAGGGAGGAGCGATAATAAGCGTTTACGGGGAAGGACCCACCCCTGAAGACGCGGAATCGTCACTGGATAAAACTATTAAAGAAATTGCCAGATATATTAGCAGATGGTAGCCATGAAAGATGCAATAAAAAATGAAGCGGTAAGATCGTATCTTTTCCGCCTCGTAAAAGAGGAAGGCCTCGCCCTTATGGATAAATTCCCGGAAGAGGGTGAATACAGCGACGAGGAACTTGCAGAGAGCACGGGGATCAACTTAAACAGCGTCAGGCATACCCTCTATACATTATACGGGAAACGTCTTGCGGAATACAGGCGGATAAAAAATTCCGAGACAGGCTGGCTCACTTACCTGTGGGTTTTGAAATTTGAAAACCTTGATGGCACACTCTCCGAGGAGATGGAGGACGTTCTCGATATTCTCAAGGCAAGAGAGGACTACGAACTCTTAAACGACTTTTATATCTGCAATACATGCGGGCTCAGGTACACCTTCGACGAGGCGATGTCAAGGGATTTTATCTGCATAAACTGCAATGAGAAGATGGATCATTTCGACAACGACCTTCTTGGCGAAGCGCTGAAACGCCGGGTGGATGCCATCAAGGAAAACCTGGGAAAATCGTGAAATACCCGGATATCGATCCAATATCTCTTTTAAAAGAATCCGGATGCGCGGATAATATTATAAATCACTGCATTGCGGTCTGCAACCTTGCAATGGTCTTTGCGAAAAATTCACCTGCCGATCCGGAACTTGTCAGGGCCGGGGCGCTCCTGCACGATATCGGGAGATGCAGGACGCATACCCTTGCCCATGCCCAGGCCGGGGCTGAGATCTGCAGGAATTACGGTCTTCCTGAAGAGATCTGCCTCATCGTCGAGAGGCATATAGGTGCGGGTCTCCCTGCCGACGAGTGCGCAAAGGAAGGATTGAAACCCATAGACTGTATCCCGCAGTCGATAGAGGAGAAGATAGTGGCCCATGCCGACAACCTGATTGCAGGGACCGAAGAGATTACCCTGGATGAAAGACTCCGCCGCTCTTCAAATCTTTCTGAAAAGGCAAAAAAAAGGATCATCGATCTTGCCGCAGAGATCGAGGTCTACAGGCAGCCTAAATAACAATATTTCTAACCTGCGGAAGCTGCCTGAGTTTTTCGTAAACCGTCGGCGGAAGATTTGATTCAAGAATTATCACCAGTTTTGGATCTTCAGAAAGGATGGGATCGGTTACAAATATCTGTCTTATGGAGAGGTTGTGATCGGTGATCACCTTCACAGCCGAGCCGACGATTCCTTTCTGGCCCGCGTCCTTCGGGTATATTGTTATGACAGCAAGACCCAGGGCACCGGCGACCCCGGTCAGGTCGGGTGTCACGCGGATATTCATGAATATATCCTTTATCCAGCCGATACTCAATACTCTCCTGGCGGTCGCATCGATTACTCTCCGGTCGGTTCCGATCTTCTGCGCTATATGGGTTGCGGGGATCTCGATCCCGTTGCAGACTATGCGCCCCTTTTCATTGACACCGAGCCCGTTCTCCAAAAAATACTTTATAACCATCGCCTGCGAAGGCGAATCGGCAAATTCACGGAGAATTTCACTCCACATGATTGAACATATCCATCTCTGTATGTATATATACATCGGTTTCCGCAAATTCATACAAATACCGTACACTTATAAATGAATTCCCTGTGCAAATTAAAAACCGGATAGCCGGCGACATCAATATCGCAAGCCTTTTTATCATGTAAGACCTTTTTATTAAGGTAAAAGG
>CAYXKC010000044.1:0-12133 GCA_964465295.1 uncultured Methanomicrobiaceae archaeon
TCAGGGTTATCAATTGCTTATAAAAAATACTCCAAAAAGATTATGTAAATATCTGAAACCCGAATATGTTGACTCATTTATTGATGATTACAGGCTATGTTACGTTAATCCTAATAAATTTGAAAAATATGATTCGCAATGGTTTCGATTTGAAGAAAATCCAGAATATACTCCTGAACAAATTGAGGATTTGAGGAGGACTATAGAAGAGTTAAATATTATTAACCTAGGTGCAGAAGAAGAACCAAATGGTAACATTCAATGTGTGGAGTATGGACAAGATATCAAGCTAAAAATGTATAGAACAATATATAAATTTTGCTGTTTTACGACTAATCCATTAGATCTCAATATGTGGAATGATTATGCAGATCATTCAAAGGGAATATGTATTGAGTTTCATGAAAAACAATCTAATTCAGATAGCTATCAAATATTGGCTAATGGTGATATAAGTAGGAATTTATTACTTCCAATTATCTATACAAAAAACCCTTTAAATTTGTCTAAATTAATTTTAAGCAGAAATGAATCAGGTAAGAATAACAATTTTTATAAATATCTGGGTTTATTGGTATCATTACTAAAAAAAATTGAATATCGCCATGAAAAAGAATGGAGATCAATTTCATATATGCCACTATATTCAGATCAAGACCCCTTTGATGAAAAAAATCCTGAAAATATTGAAAAATTAGATCATCTAACAGTACCAGGGAATATTTATTTGGGAACAAATATTGATGGAAAACTAAAAAAACTAATCATAGATCGTGCAGACTCTTTTACAAACATATATGAAGTGATTGGAAAAAATAATGAATTAAAAACAAATTTAATCCGTAGCGCTTTAAAAGAGAATATATAAACCTAACATTTTTCAGTAATTTAGAATATTAATAATATTCAAAAAACCTATGTAACACTTTTGGAACCTCCCATTCATTACCTACCTAATCGACATGATGACAGAACAAAGTGTCCACATGTGTACGGACACATATGGGCAGTAGTAAAAAGAAATTGAAACCAAAGAAAACAACCTGAAACAAAAATAAATAGTGGACTGGGCGGGAATTGAACCCGCGGCCTCTACTTTTGCCAACCGAAGGGGCTGACGCCCCTTTCGAAACCCCGAGGTAATTGAAAATGATTGCTAAAAAAACAAAAAAGTGGACTGGGCGGGAATTGAACCCGCGGCCTCTACCATGCCAAGGTAGCGATCTTCCCCTGATCTACCAGCCCGCAGAAACTGCCTGAATATATAGGATTTTGAAGGATAAATATAGTTTTGTTTTCCCCCGGCCGATGCAGAAGAAAAATCAATTAGATTATTATCATCCTGCCTGAAACAACTATGCGTGAAAGAGATCCCCAGGCAGTTTGCTCATATGATATTCGGCCTCCTTATTGCCGCCTTTATCTATTACAGCCATTCCATCTCCGGGGCCATTGCAACAGTCACCTTCGTGGCAGTGATATTTACAGCGGTAGTTATAGCAGATGCGGCAAGCAGGGGAATCAGGGTCCCGCTGTTCTCTTATCTTATCTCCAAACTCGAAAGAGAAGATGCATTCCCGGGAAAAGGAACTATATTTTTCTTTATCTCTACGCTTTTCTGCCTTGCATTCTTCGGAAGCGAAAGCACCGTCATCGCAATTGTAATGCTTGCAGTACTCGACAGCATCAGTACTGTTGCCGGAATTTCGTTTGGCAAAAAGAAAATTTACAACAACAAATCTCTTGAAGGAACCGCATGCGGAATAGGTGCGGGATTTGTTGTAATGCTCTTCTTCACCGGACCAATAAATGCCATTATACTGGCAGCCGCTGCAGGGATCACCGAACTCGTATCACCCGTAGACGACAACCTGACGATCCCCCCGGTAACCTGTATAATGCTATGGATTATCGGCGCAGGATTTATCTAATCTCTTCGCAACAGAAGAGAAGCAGTTTTTTAGAAAATATACATTCATATTTTCATCAGGGCGGAAAATGTTAATTTTATATTGAAACAGAGCAATGGTAAGATCGAACAGGTATGGAAGAAAGGACCCTTTTGAAGATCTCGATCATCGCAATAATCCTTCTCGTGATATCGGTCACGGGAAATGTACTGCTGTTCATAGGATACAGCTCCGCTGAACAGTGTACCCCGGGCCCTTCAAAAGAAACCGGGATAGTCCTGGAAGAGATGTCTTACCAGGATTACAGCGGCGCGATGATGGAATCTGCAGACCTCTCGGGTGCAAATGCCTATAAGGCGGTCTTCCAGGGAACCGACCTCCGCAATGCCGACATGCATGGCGGCATCTTCTCGCTTGCTGATTTTTCGGGGGCCGATCTTTCGGGAGCGGATCTTGTAGGAGCGTCCTTTGATTACGCAGATCTTTCCGGTGCCAGGCTGATAAAAGCGGATCTCCGCTTTGCCGACCTGAGAGGTGCAAATCTTAACGGAGCGGATCTCACCGGTGCAATGATAGAAGGTGCCGATCTGCGATGGATCAATGGCACCTATAAAATTTAAAAAAAAACAGAAAATATTCAAATCATTTTTTCAATTGAAGCAAGGACACGTGCCCTCGATTTCTGCATATCAGGCCTTGAGAGAATCTGTCCGTCCTTCATGAAGTTCTTCATCATCGGCCTTGCATCCTCCGGAGGCGCCACTCCCTTCGGCAGAAGAAGGTGATCCCCGTTATCGAATTCATAGACCTCCTTTACACCGCTCTTTCGGCCTCTCTTGGAGTATATCTTTCCCTCTATCTCAACAATATCCATTGAAAAGTCGATTACAGGAGCATTTGCAATAGAGCCTCCGACACCGAAGGCATCGACGATGTCCCTGTACTTCAGGATGTCTTCGGCACAAAGCCCACCGGAGAGGAATATTCCAACATCCGAAAAACCGTTTATATCAAGCTCCCAGCGGACTTCTTCAATAATATCTCTCATGTTCCCCTTCCTCGAAGCGGGCGTATCCAGCCTGACAGCCGAAGCCCCGGCCTTTGCCGCCTCAAGCGCCTCCCTCTTCTCATCACAGTATGTATCGCAGAGCATCACTCTCGGAACATCGGCGGGCGCATGCCGATCGAAGGAAAGCCATGCATCAAGCGGTTTGTCATAACACATGACAAAGGCATGCGGCATTGTCCCTACCTGCGGAATCCCCGGGGGAGCACATATATTGCTCGAACCGTCAACACCACCGATCCATGCTGACCTCTCGATCATACCCGAAATCGCAGGGTGCTGCCTTCTCGAACCAAATGAATAAACGGGCCTCTGTGCGGCGCACGCCTTTATCATCGCCGCAGATGAGGCAATTCCCGATGCATGGCAGATAAAACCCAAAAGAGATGTTTCGTACTTTGCAAAATCCCTGTAATGCCCGGATATCCGGATTACAGGTTCGCCGGGATAGAAAATACTTCCCTCGGGCATTGCATAGAGGTCGACGGGGAGACCCTCGAGAAGCGAGAGCACATCATCGAATCCGCAGAAAACACCCCATTCGGCAGGAAGAGACCCCGCTGTAATCTCGGCATGGACCATAGGGTTCTTCCCTTCAAGCGCCAGAATATCCGTTGTCCGGATAAAATAGATATCCGTATTGTTCCCGGACTTTATCGAATCGTCACCGACTGTATGAAATATTCCCATTAAAAAGTATATTGACTATGAAAAAGATTAGTCTTTTGCAAAAACGCCGCCATTCGCACAGAGCATACAGGAAGAAGACATTAACTGATGAACCGCCAGAATACGGCGGCATTGATAACAAATGATATACATACCTGTAAACGGAGACAGCCGATGCTTGGAATAATTGGAGGCACAAGCCTGTTGTATGCAGATCTGCCTGAGACGAAAAAGACAATCGTCCCGACCCCGTTCGGCCCTGCAGAGATACATGCAGGGGAAATCATGCTCCTGATGAGGCACCAGTTCAACACACCGCCGCACAGGATCAACTTTCCCGCCTGTCTCTCGGCACTGAAATTATCAGGCGTATCCAGAATAATCGCATTCGGATCGGTGGGATCACTCAATAAATCCATAGGGCCGGGGAGCATCGTCCTGCCCGACGATTATCTCTCGATGTCAAAGATCCCGACTATTTATGATAGTTCAATAGGGCATGCCTCCCCGTCAATCGATATGAACCTGCATAAAGAGCTCTCGCATATCGTCCCCGAGGCAGTGAAAAAAGGGACTTATGTCCAGACGGACGGCCCGAGGCTTGAGACACGGGCCGAGATCAGGGCGCTCAAGAGTCTTGGAGATGTTGTAGGGATGACAGTTGCAAGCGAAGCAACGATTGCAAACGAGCTTTCAATTCCTTTTGCCGCAGTCTGCATGGTTGACAACTTCTGCCACGGGCTTGGTGCCGACGAGCTGAGCTACGATTATATCCTTGAAAAGTCGAGAAGCAACAAGGAAAGAACAGAGAGTATACTCAAAGAAATTATTGAGAAATTAGCCTGATAAAAATTAATGGAAGTATGAATTATGGAAAATGACGATTTGGATCTATTCAGGGGCAAAAACTCGGTCCTGCTAGTAAATGTAATTGTCAACGGAAAGAAAGGCAGTATCTACATAGACGAATCAGGAAAGATAGGAGATACCTGCGAGGGAACCAATGCCGGGCTGAAATCGGAGGCCGAATTCATAATCGACGGTAACGGAGCTGTTGCCACACCCGGATTTGCAAATACACATACACATGCGGCGATGAGCCTTCTCAGGGGTTATGCGGACGACATGCACCTCGACCAGTGGCTCAGCGAGAAGATCTGGCCGCTCGAGGCGCACCTGACAGGAGAGGATGTCTACTGGGGAACGAAACTCGCCTGCCTTGAGATGATCCGCTCAGGAACAACGGCATTCAACGACATGTACTTCTTCATGGAGCATGCGGCAAAAGCTGTGGACGAGACGGGCATGAAGGCCGTCCTATGCCATGGTTTCATTGATTTCGGGAATGAGGAGAAGAGGGAATCTGAGATCAAGGCAACCGAAGCCCTCTATAACCACGTTAAAAGCCGGGACAATCCGCGTATAAAAATGGCGACCGGCCCCCATGCACCATATACGGTCTCAAAAGAAGGGCTTTCCTGGTGCTCGGAATTTTCAAAGGAAAAAGACGTCCATCTCCATATTCATTTAAGCGAGACCGAAGCCGAGGTAAAGGGATGCATCGAACAGCACGGGATGAGGCCCGCACCCCTTCTTGAGAAATGCGGGTGCCTGACAGAGAAGACAATCGCTGCACACTGCTGCTGGCTTGACGATGCCGAATGCGAACTGCTCGGAAAATACGGGGTTTCACCATCCCACAATCCGGCTTCGAACATGAAGCTTGCAGGAGGAAGAGCGATGCCTTACAAAAAGCTCATCGATTCGGGTGCAAACGTCACCCTCGGAACAGACGGCTGCTCCTCGAACAACAATCTCGATATACTCGAAGAGATAAAATTCGCCTCGCTCCTCCAGAAGTTCGCATCCAACTCGGACATTATTCTGCCTGCAGCAGAGGCATACGAAATGATAACATCCTCCGGTGCAAAGGCCCTCGGATTCGGGCCGGGAAGGATCGAAAAGGGTGCTCCTGCGGATATCGTCCTCATCAGGACGGATGTCCCGTGCAATACCCCGCTCTACAACCCGGTCTCGAATATTATATACTCGTGCAGTTCCAGTGCGGTGGATACCGTAATCTGCGACGGGAGAGTTCTTATGCACGGGGGAGAGATCCCGGGCGAGGAGGAAGTGCTGAATAAGGCTTCAGAGACAGCATTCGATCTTGTAAGGAGAAAGGAAGAAGCCGGGTGAATTCATCCGGCATATTTTTCCCGGGGAATACCCGGTTATAACAAAAAATATTCTAAATTATTTTTTCAGGCGGTCTCGATCTTCGCCTCGGCCTCAAGACCAAGCTCTTTTATCGATATTTCACGCATCTCCAGCTTCCTGATCTTGCCTGAAATCGTCATGGGGAAATCGTCCACAAATTTGTAGTACTTCGGGATCTTGTACCTTGCGATCTTCCCCTCACAGAACTCTTTAATTTCTTCACCTGTCAGTTTATGGTTATCCTTTACCTTCACCCATGCCATAAGCTCCTCGCCGTACTTCTCGTCAGGCAGTCCTATGATATATACGTCCTCGATCTTTGAGTTGGTGTGGAGAAACTCCTCGATCTCACGCGGATATATGTTCTCCCCGCCGCGAATTACCATCTCCTTCAGTCTCCCGACTATACGGAAATAGCCTTCGTCGTCCATTATGCCCAGGTCTCCCGTGTGGTTCCATTTATCGGCATCGATTGTCTGTCGGGTGGCGCTCGGGTTGTTGTAGTAGCATTTCATAACCACATAACCCCTTGCGCATATCTCGCCGGGCTCTCCGCGGGGAACGATCTTCTGGGTCACCGGGTCGACGATCTTAAGCTCGACATGCGGAAAGACCCTGCCGACGGTAGATACTCTCTTTTCAACCGGGTCGCTTGTCGTCGTCATCGTTACGCCGGGCGAGGTCTCGGTCTGGCCGTATACGATGACGATGTCGGTCATGTGCATCCTTGTATTGACAGCCCGCATGACCTCAACAGGACAGGGCGAGCCTGCCATGATGCCGGTCCGGAGCGAATCATACCTGTATTTGTTGAAGTTCGGGTGTTTTAGTTCGGCGATAAACATCGTCGGGACACCGTGAAGGGCCGTACACTTCTCCTCATCGACTGTCTTCAGAACCGCCTCCGGGTCGAACGTAGGGGACGGCAGGACCATAGTGGTACCGTGGGTTACGCAGGCGAGGTTTGAAAGGACCATCCCGAAGCAGTGGTAGAACGGAACAGGAATACAGAGCCTGTCCTTTTCGGTAAATTTCATCCCCTCGCCGATTGTATAACCGTTGTTCACGACATTGTGATGCGTCAGGACGACGCCCTTGGGGTATCCGGTAGTTCCGCTCGTATACTGGATGTTGATCGGGTCGTCGAATGTCAGGGTCTTTCCCCGCTCTCTAAGCTCGTCGCGGCTTATGTTTTCCCCGCGGGCCATGAACTCGTTCCACGTGTACATCCCGTTGTAGGATACATCTCCGATGAACACGACATTCCTGAGGAACGGATATTTTTCTGTACTGATCTTCTTTCCCGGCCTGGCGTCGACGGCCTCAGGGCATGCCTCGTAAAACATCCCGACATAATCGGATGTCTTGAATCTTCCCTGCAGAAAGATCGTATGGAGCTCCGACTGCTTCATCGCGTACTCGAGTTCGAATGTCCTGTACGCCGGATTGATGTTTACCATTATCGCGCCGCATTTCGCCGTTGCAAACTGCAATAAAACCCACTCGGCATAGTTCATGGCCCATATTCCAACCCTGTCACCCTTGTTTACATCGAGGGCCATCAGGCTGCATGCAATCTTCTCAACCTTCTCCAGAAATTCCCCGTAAGTCCACCTGATATTCTGGTGGACAGATACAATCGCTTCATTTTCAGGATAAGTTGCGCATATTCTGTCCAGCATCTCCCCAACGGTCTCTCCCACCAGAGGTTCACTGGAAATTCCGCTTGCGTAGCTTATCATACTCATATCAGGAAATGTTGAACCTAAAATAAAATATATTTGATGTGCACCACATTTTCCCATTCCCGGGACAAATCCAAATTGTTAAATTTGAATAGGACCTTATATTGATGGATTCGTAGGGGTCGTGGCCTAGTCCGGCATGGCGACGGGCTCCAGCGGTCTTTGCGTATGATGAACAATGGGTCTGCTGAGGAGAAATCCTGTGATGATCCGTTGGAGCGCTGATGCAAAACCTTGATTAACCAAAATCACGCTCAAAACGCATGTTCGGAGAGACCCGTCGATCGTGAGTTCAAATCTCACCGACCCCACTGATTTTACGCTACAAATGACGGAGCGGCAAGCATCTATTTTTAT
Source organism: uncultured Methanomicrobiaceae archaeon (assembly GCA_964465295.1). Lineage (GTDB taxonomy): Archaea > Halobacteriota > Methanomicrobia > Methanomicrobiales > Methanomicrobiaceae > Methanolacinia. Next base: position 7,965 of record CAYXKC010000044.1, read on the forward strand.
CATTAAAGCAATAAATTAGGGCAGGAAGGAAACATTCCATGTATTTGATTGGTGAAGCACTCGAAGGAGAAGGCGCAGAACTTGCGCACATAGATCTTTTAATAGGAGATAAAACGGGCCCGGTAGGAACGGCTTTTGCCAACGCGGCATCCCAGATGTCACCCGGCCACACCCCGCTTCTTGCGGTAATAAGACCGAACCTGCTTACAAAACCTGCAACTCTGATTATTCCGAAGGTCACGCTTAAGACAGGCGAACAGGTAAATGCAATGTTTGGTGCGGTCCAGGCGGCTGTGGCAAAGGCTGTCGCAGACTCGTATGAAGAAGGCGTCTTTGACGATTGCGGATGCGATCCCGAGGATATTGTAATCCTTGCAAGCGTATTCCTCCACCCTGACGCAAAGGACTACAACCGCATCTACCGCTACAACTACGGCTCTACAAAGCTCGCGATAAAACGCGCACTCGATAAATTCCCCGACAAAGCGACCCTTATGGACGAAAAAGACCGTGCAGGGCATGCTGTCATGGGATTCAAGGTCCAAAGGCTGTGGGATCCCCCTTACCTTCAGGTTGCACTCGATCTCGTCGATATGAACGCTGTCCGAAAGGTTCTCGAGGAAGTCCCGAAGAACGACCACGTACTTATCGAAGCCGGAACACCGACTATCAAGCAGTTCGGCCTTTCGCTCATCGACGAGATTAGAAAAATCAGGCCCGATGCATTCATAATTGCAGATCTAAAGACGCTTGATACAGGAAACCTCGAGGCAAGGATGGCTGCAAACGCATCCGCAGACGCTGTCGTCGTCTCGGGACTTGCACCGATATCCACGATCGAGAAGTTTATCAAAGAGGCAAAGAAGACCGGCATCTACTCGATCATCGATATGCTCAATGTCGCAAAGCCTGCAGACCTGGTTAAGGAGCTTGCAAAGAAGGGAGCGGTTCCTGACATCGTCGAGATGCACCGTGCAATCGACACCGAGGGCGATGAATACAACTGGGGAGATATCCCTGCAATCAAGAAAGCGGCAGGAGGAAAACTCCTTGTTGCAACAGCAGGCGGAATCAGGCAGCATGTTGTCAAGACAGCTCTTAAATCGGGAGCAGACATCGTTGTCGTCGGCCGTGCAATCACTGCAAGCAAGAATATTGCAAACGCAGCCGAGCAGTTCATAGAAGAGATAAACAATCCAGAGATCGATCAGTTCAGGATTATGACCGATTTCTGAGAATCCGGTTTTCTCAAAAATTCTTTTTTTAATATTAACCCAATAATCATGCCCGGGAACAACAATTATTAGATACAGGTTAATTCCGGCTCTTTTTGTTGCAATACAGGACTATAAACCAAAACAGCAGCATCCTTATCAACATAATAGCGGTTTTGATAATTTTTCTTCCGGATAGTTACAAGTTTCACCGAATGCAGCCTTTCGATATGCCAGAATATTGTTGAACCCGACAACTCCAGATATTCTGTTAGATCCCTGTGGGTGCATCCGGGATGCATTTGAATATACCTGAAAACCTCCTTTGTAGTCCTGCAGTTGAGAACCAGCCGGGCATTCATTGTTACTTGCGAGTACCTGTCGTCATTCTCAAAATAATGACGCGTTTTAGATATCTTACCTGAAGTAATCTTTTTTTCCCGTATCAATATCTCAAGGTGATATTTCAGGGAGCTCCGGTTGATACCCGTCAATTTTTTTATTTCATTCAGGCTGAAGCCCGGGTTCTCCTTTATAGCCCTGAAAATTTCCTGCCTCCTGTCGTTTTCAAGCACATTATTCTGTTTTATCAGCCTGATTCCAAATGAAAGCCCGACAAGAGTTGCGATAATGCTCCCCACCGGGACAAAAAGAGGAGCATAAATTGCAATAAAAGACACCAGATAATGCACCGGCGTGACTTCCCACCATTCAAGAACACGGACATTGTCCTCTCTTATTAGATCAGGGGAACCTTCCCCGGGAGTGACGATGATATTTGATTCGACGGAGGCCTGATGGGCATAGGCCAGAATAACAATCAAAATAATAGCAACTGCCGGCCCCTTGAGATCCATGATTAATTCTTATAAAAAGAATAGATTAATTTTTCTGAATCATAGAAGCGAATAACTGATCGAAGAACCCGAGACCTGCCTCCCGTAGACATTTAACTTCCAGTCCCCCATTGGGAGATACCCTGATGAAGACTTAACATCAAGGTCAATCATGCCGTCTTTTACAGAACTGTCATATAGATCCGTGTAATGTCCCACATAGGTATTGTCAGGCTTATATACGTACAATTCAAGATCACCGTAATTCTCGTCCCATGTAAGGGTGACATCGATCTTTGAGGTAAAGGGCCAGACAAAGCGGGTGTGGTACACCATCTCTCCCCGGGAGATCTCGTTTTGAGCTTTTATACCTGTAAGACCTGAAACGAACTGGTCCACCGACGGGATTACGATGATTTCTTCTTTAGAGATTTTATCTGTTGCATCGCCTGCCATGACAGGTGCTGCGAGCAGTGCCGCGATAAGGGCGGCAATCAATAAAACCGATACTTTTTCTGTCATCATAATGCGGTTAGAATTAATCATTTATTGCTGCTCTGGCCAAATCATCTAAAGGTAACCGGAGCTTTAGACGATTTGGCCAGAGCAGGTATATCACTTAAAGACAAATTGGATATTGGGGGCTAAAGGTGGAGGAGCGATCCTCCACTTTGACCTTTCCTAAAAAAAATCCGGCAGATAATTCAGGGATGAAAAGGAGAAGAAAATCACTCAGTCATCTTCCAGGTTGCTGCCGATATGAAACCTGCATTTATCTTTATCAGCATTAACGAAGTTAAAAATTAGATGCCGGACGTTAACCGGAATTTCAATGGAGCTTTCTTACACCTAAGATTACAAATCCCAAATTTTCTCCTTTTTCCGGTTTTCAATTAAAGATAAGGATAAAATAAAATTCAAAACAGTGATATAAGCAGGCAGAATGTCGCACAGAAAATAATTTCATTCATCTAAGAGGTTTTTAACTAATGGAAAGAAAAAGCCTGATAATATCGTTCATTCTTTGTTTAATTGTAATTTTATATGGAGCAATAACTTTTCAGCCAGGACTTGTTTTTACCCTGACATATTATGTCGTGGTAATTGGCCTGATTCTTGTGATCCTACAGAAAATTGTAGAACATTTCCAGACATCAGAGGAAATAAACAAGAAGATGGCATCAAATATCGAATCGTTAACAGTTTCTATGAGCGACATAAAAGAAGAGAACAGGGAAATTAAAGACATCACAAATAAGAATGAAAGGAAAAATTGAGGTTACTGATTATCAGTGAGAAGAGGGTTGTGCTATATGGAATCAAAACCTGAGAAATGGGAGAAGTCAGTCGGGGTGATATTCGGAATACTCCTCTTTATTATCTGGGCATTCTGCCTCACTGCCATATTTCACCAGTATTTTCCCGGAGAAAGTTTGTTTAAAATCCCGGTCTATGTCTGGCTGTTCTACAGCAGTCCGGTTTTCTTTGGATATTTTGGTATATACCTGTTTTACAGCAGAAAATTTGGTGGTTTTGAATCGCTAAGCAAACTGATCTTTTTAAAGAGTTACCTCCTCGGGTCTCTCTTCTGGATTCTTATAACCGGCATTTTTTTTATGCACCCGGTAATTTCGAATTTAGTAATTATTATTGGAGGCTTTATCATTATTTTTACAATATTCGGGATATGGTCCAGGATAGCCAAGAAGAAAAATCCCGAAATATTTAGCGGCAGGCCTCCTTTTTGGAGATGGTGAGATAAAGGAAAACTGTGAATTTTTAGTGAACAGACAATCAATTTAAAGGTGGCTCATGAAACCGGATAATATCGACAAAAATACCGGACCGTTTTTCGGGTTGTTGTTATGTATAATATGGCTTGCAGTTCTCTTCTTTATTGAAGGCAGACTTTACCCTAACCAGAATCTTATGACAAAACCCCTATTCTCATGGATAAATATCGGACTCCTTCCTTTCTTCGCCTCTGCCGGAACTTACCTGCTGTACTACCGTAAATCTGGAGGAATTGAAGCTTTCCGAAGCCTGATCGGCCTGAAGAGCTGCCTTCTGGGATTTGCAATATGGGTTATCGTAATCCTGCTCTTTTTCATGGATTCAG
>CAYXKC010000045.1:0-11941 GCA_964465295.1 uncultured Methanomicrobiaceae archaeon
AGTATATGTATCGCAAGATTCGTGAGTACCGTAAAACAAAGACGCTGCTTTGATATTTCCCATACCTGTTCCTGCAAAATCGGTGAGACGTCGGAAAAGGTAATGGATACCTCGGCTGTATTTTTACCTGAATTCAGATTGATGAGATCAGTGAGTTTTTCCGCCCTGAGACCGCGTGCACTGGAGAGTGCAAGACAAAAAAGAATACTATCGATAATATTGCTTTTACCCGAACCATTTGGTCCGGAAATGACAGTGAACCCTTCATAAAAAGGCATTTTTGTCTTTTTTCCAAAAGACTTGAAGTTATCTATCTCAAGCTCGGTTATATACAAAGACCGCTACTCCTCATTGAGCTGTATTGTTAATATATTCGGATTTTGCCTTTTATTTGTTCTTTCTCTTAATTTCGATCGAATCATCGTCATCCGCATATATCAGAGGTTTCCTTTCACGGGGATCGCCTCTCCTTCCAAGGGGCCTGCCATTCCTGTGATCGGCAACGATCATCTCTTCGCCGGACTGTAGTTCAGGCTTCATCGTCCCGTCGGGCTGTATGATTAGTTTCTCCCTCTTGCTACCCTCTGTCTCCGAACCGGATTCCGACGCCGAAGCTTTCATCTCTGCAGCTGCCGAAGGGGAAACGACGGGAGGATATCTTCTCGACTCTTTTGACTCCCTCGGAACTCTCTTTGGGACCTGCACCGGATTTTCATCAAGAGATTTTGATATCTTCTGCAGGCATGCCTTCACATCGAGCATCTCTTCCATCAGACCTTTTACAAGACTGTCCAGCTCGTTCAACCGCTTTTCAACACCCTTTATCCTCTCTTCACTTACAGGGTTTCGTGTATTGTATTCGTGTATACTATCTCTCAGCATCTGAACTTCCCGCTCCTTCTCCTCGAGAACATGCTCGAGATCCCTTACTTTTGCATCCGTATTCATACCTGACATCTGGAATTCCCCGGGTTATATGAAAGGTAATCTTATAACTTTAATAATATTTGGCATAAAAAATGATTTATATTTTTATTCCCGCTGCTATAAGCATCCCGGCATAGTACGAACAGGGGCCAGATGCGCATGAGAATTAAAATCCTCAAAGTGTATTCAACTGCTCTCAGACATACTACGGCATAAACGGGTGCATGTAGAAACAATATAATCTTTTTAAAACCAACACTCTTGCATATGTCTTACCTGGCAGATACTGATCCGGAAATATTTGGATTGATAGAGAAAGAAAGACTGCGCCAGACAAACGGCCTTGAGCTCATTGCATCAGAGAACGTAGTGAGCAGGGCGGTACTGGAGGCTGTAGGCTCAATAATGACAAATAAATATGCCGAAGGCTATCCCGGCAAGAGATACTACGGCGGCTGTGAATTCCACGATATGGTAGAGGATCTTGCACGCGACAGGCTGTGCCGCCTTTTTGGTTCGGAACACGCCAATGTCCAGGCAGTATCGGGAAGCCAGGCAAACCAGGCGGTATATTTCGCATTCATGCAGCATAAGGACCTGATGATGAGCCAGGACCTCTCACAGGGCGGCCATCTCTCCCACGGATCGCCGGTAAACATTACCGGAAAATGGTACAGCGTTTCACATTATGGTGTTGATAAAGAGACCGAAACACTCGATTATGCCCAGATTGCAGATCAGGCAAGAAAAGAGAAGCCGAAGATGATCGTCTGCGGTGCGAGTGCATACCCGAGGGAGATCGATTTTAAGGCATTCAAAGAGATAGCCGAAGAAGTGGGCGCATACTGTATGGCCGATATCGCGCACATTGCAGGACTTATTGCAGGAGGCGTTCACCCTACTTCAGTAGGAGTGGTCGACTTCACCACGACAACGACGCACAAGACGCTTCGCGGACCGAGAGGCGGTGCGATTATGTGCGATGAGGAATACGCAAAGGATATAGACAGGTCGGTATTCCCGGGAATGCAGGGCGGCCCCCTTATGCATGTAATCGCCGGAAAGGCTGTCTGCTTCGGAGAGGCTCTTCACCCCTCATTTAAGGAATATGCAAAGCAGATTGTTAAAAATTCAAAGGCGATGGCCGAAGTACTTATCGAAGAAGGACTCGACCTTGTATCGGGAGGTACAGACAACCACCTGATACTTCTCGACTTAACGAACCTGAGCACAAACGGCGACCACCTTACAGGACTTGAGGCGGAAACATACCTCGGCGAGGCCGGAATTACAGTCAATAAAAACACGATCCCCAGAGAAAAGCTCAGCCCCTTCGTGACATCAGGTCTCCGTATAGGCACACCGGCAGTCACCTCGCGCGGAATGAAGGAAGAGGAGATGAAGCAGATAGGACACTGGATTGCAAGGGTCCTAAAAGACGTATGCAAAGACAAGAATTCCAGGGCCGAGATCACAGAGGTTAAGAAGGAAGTCGAAGCCTTCTCCTCAAAATATACGATATATCCTGAAGTCTCATGATACTGAACGGAAAAGAACTGTCTGAAAAAAGGCTTGAACTGGTGAAATCCGGTATTGAAAGCTCAGGATTAAGGCCGTGCCTTGCAACGGTGATTGTGGGGGACGACCCCGCGTCACAGCTCTACGTGAAGATGAAGCACAACGCCTGCGGGAAAGTCGGCATCAAATCATCAGGAGTTGAACTTCCGGGAGATTCTTCTACAGGGGATGTTATTCATGCAGTCGAAAAACTCAACAGAGACGAATCGGTCCACGGGATCCTCGTCCAGCTCCCCCTTCCTGCCGGAATAGACACGGAAAAGGTCATCGAATCCGTATTGCCGGAAAAGGACGTTGACGGCTTTCACCCATTAAATAACGGGCGGCTCTTCAGCGGAAGGCCGGATTTCGTCCCGTGTACCCCCGGCGGGATCATGACCCTCCTCAGGGAGCACGACATCGATCCTGCAGGAAAGAAGGCGGTCGTAATAGGAAGATCCGTCGATGTGGGAAGACCCATGGCCGCATTGCTGATAAATGCGGATGCGACAGTAACGGTCTGCCATTCAAAGACTAAAAATCTTGCAGAAGAGACTTCAAAGGCCGATATACTTGTATGCGCGATAGGCAGGGCCAGATTCGTGGGGCCTGAGATGGTTAAGAAAGGAGCGATCGTAATTGATGTAGGCACCAACAGGGACGAGAACGGAAAGCTATGCGGGGATGTCGACTTTGAGAAGGTTGAATCCATTGCCTCTGCCATAACTCCCGTGCCCGGAGGAGTGGGGCCGATGACGATTGCCACGCTGATGGAAAACACGCTTGAGTCGGCCAGAAGGCATGCAAACCTGCAGAATTAAGAATATTGAAATCGGCGGGGATAATCCCGTACGCCTTATGGGGGTTGTAAACTGCAGCCCCGAATCTTTTTTTTCAGGATCCTATACCCCCCCCGGCGACGTTTATGAACAGGCTTTGTGCCTGACAGACCGGGGTGCGGATATTATTGACATCGGCGCAAGAAGCACTGCTCCGCTTTCAGCCCCGATTACCGTCGCGGAAGAGACAGAACGCATTAAAAAGGCTCTTTTAGCATTTGAAGGAAGCGACATCCCGGTATCGATCGACACGATGCACCCCGGGGTTCTTGAAACCTGCTTAAGATATGACATCAGCTGCATAAACGACATCCACGGACTTGCAAACGAAGAATTTGCAAAGATAGCCGGAGATTCAGGCCTTCCTGCAATTCTTATGGCATCATATATCGAGCCTGGAGACCCTTTGGGTTTTGATGCAACCCTCAATGCACTGAAACTGGTCTTAAGCCGTGCAGACAAGTACGGGATCGAAGAGATCGTTCTCGATCCTGCAGTAGGTAAATGGACAAAGGAGAGAACCTCCGAACACGACTGGGAGATCTGCAGGCGCTTTGGTGAACTTAAAGAGATAAAAAGACCTGTTCTTGCTGCCGTCTCGAGAAAAACCTTCATTGGGGATCTGGTAGCAGCACCACCGGAGGGAAGACTTGCAGGAACGCTTGCTGTAACATACAGGCTGCTTGAATCAGGAGCCTCCATGGTGAGGGCCCATGATGTTACCGAAACCAGAAACCTAATAGATGTGTTCGATAAATTTAATTATTGAAATGAGCCGTTCATTCAGGGTTTTTGGAATAAAAACAGGACTTATCTCTCCCGGGGATGATGTAGCGAAGATCCTTTTGGAAAACTCAGCTCAATGCGAAGGGATCTTTGACGGAGACATAATCGTCATCGCCGAGAGTGCGCTGGCAACCGCAGAAGGAAGGATAATCAGGCTTGATGAGATCCTGCCGTCACAGCTGGCCCTTGATTATGCAGAAAAATACGGCATAGACCCCGCACTCACCCAGGCTGTTATTGATGAGAGCGATGATATAATCGGGGGTATTCCCGGTTTTCTCCTCTGCATGAAGAACAAAACCCTTCTGCCCAACGCAGGCATAGACGGGTCGAATGCGCCGGACGGATCCGTTGTTGCACTTCCGAAAGATCCGGATGCAAGCGCCAGAGAAATACAAAAAGAGATAATGGAACTTGCGGGGGCACGGACCGGAGTCATAATCGCAGACTCCAGGACACACGCGATGCGGCTTGGCTGCTCCGGTGTTGCAATAGGCTGCTATGGCATTACATCTGTGACAGATGAGCGCGGAAAAGAAGACCTTTTCGGAAGAAAGCTCGAAGTTACGCAGCTTGCCATTGCCGACAATCTTGCATCTTCGGCTGAACTTGTAATGGGTGAAGCGAACGAATGTACCCCCATAGCGGTCATAAGGGGCCTTGAAATTGAGATTAACGAAGAATCGGGCATACACCCGATTGAGCCTTCAGAGTGCCTATTTATGGGAGTCGCGCTCAACTCCCACCCGTCCCTTGTTGACAGAGAGCCCGAATCCAAGTGACCTGAGGTATCTTAGGCTCTCCCCTCCGCCGTGTAGAAGTATCTCAACAAGATCCTCTTTCTCGTCGATGTCTGTGGACATTCGGAAAGAATCGATCACCTCAACACTCAGGCCGGCATCTCCTGCAATCCTTACATGATCGAGAAAACTCGCCCCGTAGAAATCTACCCTGAATCTCGAAGGCTCCTTTATAAATATTGAATTTGTACCCCCGCCGCGCCCCGGAACTATCGCACAGTCGGCTTTACTTGAAATTATTGAAAGGATATTTTCAGGGGTTACAAGCGGAATATCGGACATTATTATAAGAACAGGTTCACCGGCCCCGGGGAGAAAACTGTTCAGTGCTTCATTTAAACCTAGATCCATAACCACAGTCGATGCACCTTCAACCGAATAATCGCTTGTCGAAAGAAGGATGTTGCTGCAGCCTGCAAGACGTGTATTTACAGTTACATCCTTAAGCATGGCAAGAGCAAACTTCTCCCGCTCCTCCTGTGAGAGGATGCATGAAAGCCTGGTCTTGGGATTCTCGGGCCTGAAGGGGATTACGGCGAGCACCATTATAAAAAAAGTTGTCCGTTATCGGTAAAAAAGTACATGAAGCTGGTTTCAGCCTGCCAGAAAAAACCGGCAGTCACTTCCTGTAGAACAGGTAGCAGTGACAATTCCCGTCCTCTTCTATCTCTTCTTTGTGAAAGATGCAGGGACAGATGATCTCTTTATCCTTTTCAGGATCACCTGACCGAATCCTGCACGGGCAGTACCTCTCCCCGAATTTCAGTTTGTTCCTTGCAAGGCCCTTTATAACAGCCTTTCTCTGGCGATCATCATCGTTGAGCCTGAGATCGTTCTCCTCTGCATATGACTCCGCCCAGGCCTCTATCTCTTCTGACAATCTCTCAGCCTCTTCCTTGGTTACTTCATCTCCGGACATTTTAGACACCTTTCTTTTTTTTAACACGATTCCAGGTACATGATCATAGAATCGAATATCTTCTTTCCGTCGGCAGAGCCAAGTATCTCCTCTGCAGCCCTCTCAGGGTGCGGCATCATGGCAAGAACATTGCCCCGGCCGCCGAGAATTCCGGTAATATTCCCGGCCGCGCCGTTAGGGTTTGCCCCGGCGGTTACATTGCCATCCTTATCGCAGAATCTAAAAGCGACACGGTTCTCATTCTCAAGTTTCCGGAGAGTGGCATCGTCAGCCACATATCGCCCTTCCTTGTGTGCAATGGGAATGCTGATGACCTCGCCCTCCTTATAATGGCTTGTAAAAGGGGATGTATTGTTCTCAACTCTTAAAAAAGCCTCATCACAGATGAATTTTGGGTACTCATTTATAGTGAATACACCGGGCACAAGCCTGCTCTCGGCAGCGATCTGGGCACCGTTGCATATGCCAATAACCAATCCCCCTTCATCTGCATGACGAATTACGTCCTTCATTATCGGAGTCCTTGTGGCTATTGCACCTGCACGCAGGTAATCGCCATAACTGAATCCACCGGGTATGAGAATTGCATCATACCTGCGGGAGAGCCCCTCCTTGTACCATACCAGATCAGTATCAACTCCGCATACGTCACGGAGAACGTGAACTGCATCAAGATCGCAGTTGCTTCCACCGAACCGGATTACGGCAAACCTCATCTTCCTATACTCCCAAAGCCTCTATATCATAGCTGTGAATCACAGGATTTGCAAGGAGCCGGTCGCACATCTCCCTGCCCGTGCTCACAGCGGAATCCTTATCGACCGCATCGATATCGATATAAAATATTCTTGCAGTACCGAGTGAATCAACATTGAACCCGAGATTGTCCAGTGCGTGTTTAATTGCAAGAGCTTCGGGATCAAGCATTCCTTTCTTAAGCGAGATGGTAATTTTCAAGCTGAATTTCATTTATTCACCTAAATATTTCCTTTCTTCCATTCCTCGATCTTTTCAACCACCCGGGCATATGCGGACATTACATCGCCTTTGCCAAACCTGTAGACATCCTTGTCCAAAGACTCCCCAGTCTCCTTATCCCACAGGCGCATTGAATCCATACTGATCTCATCTCCAAGAACTATATCATTGCCGGATTTACCGAATTCAATCTTGAAGTCAGCGAGAACAAGATCGAGGGCGTCAAAGAAATTATAGAGCAGTTCGTTGATCTTAAACGTTATTTCTCGAATCTGCCTTAATTCATCAGGAGTTAGCAGGCCAAGTGCAAATATCACATCGTCGCATATCGGTGGATCACCACGCTCATCACACTTGTAGTCCGTCATTACCAGGGGAGGGTTTAGGACCTGGCCTTCTTTGAATGGAAACTTTCTCACAAGAGAACCTGCCGCCCTGTTTCTTCCGAGTACTTCCAGGGGTATCATATCAAGCTTAGATACCACCATCGATCTCTCCCCGGCAAGTCTTTTAAAGTGGGTTTTAATCCCGTTCTCTTCAAGCATTGTGAAAAAAAATGCGGACACTGTCGCGTTGTAAACCCCTTTGCCTGAAAAACAGTCCTTCTTCTCTCCGTTGAATGCCGTTATATCATCCCTGAAAACAGCCAGCAGTTCGCCCGGGTTTTCAGTTGCGTAGATCGATTTTGCCTTTCCCTCGTAAAGAAGTTCATTATTTGCCATATCAAATAAACCCCGAAATTATTGTTGCTCATTTCTCTTTCTGATATCATCATTAAGTTTGTCAATCAAGCACTTAAGACCATCAGGGAACCAGCCCTTCCCAATATATCTCTGGTATATACAGAGCCTCTCACGAAGCATGTGCCTGCCGGCAATAACCTTCAGTTCGTCGATTGCAGGCCACGGGTGCTCGGGGTTGACATAATCGATGGTGACCGGGGATACGCCCCCCAGATCGTCGACACCGCATTCTAAAAAAAATGAGGCATCGGCCAGATTAGGAGGTATCTGGACAGAAACATCCGCAGGAAGTATATCTCTTGCAGCAGATATCGCAGAACAAAACTCGTCTCTTCCGACTGTGGGATAGTCCTTCATCCCGGTTCCTTCTTTGGGACAGAAGTTCTGGATGATGACCTCCTGGATATGGCCGTAACGCCTGTGAAGGCCGGCGATTACCTCAAGAGATTCCTCGCGATCCGAGGGATTCTCCCCGATACCTACCAGTATCCCGGTTGTAAACGGTATCCTGAGCCTTCCTGCATCCTCCATCATCGCGATCCGTATCCCGGGTTCCTTACCGGGACAGTTCCTGTGTGCCGGGATATCTGCAGTCGTCTCCAGCATAAGGCCCATGCTGGCGTTGACCCCCCTTAACATCTCCAGTTCATTGTAATCAAGAATACCTGCATTCGTATGTGGAAGCATGCCCGAGGATATTGCGAATTCACACATCGCATAGCAATAGTCGAGGATTGAAGAGTAACCCGTTTTTTCCAGGTATTTTGTAAAGCCCTTCTCTTCCTCAGGCCTCTCGCCGAAAGTGAACAGTGCCTCGGTACACCCTGCAGAGACTCCGTTTCTGATAATCTCTTCGACACCGGCGCGGGGCATTACGCAGCCCTCTCCGACCGGAGTCCTGAAGATGCAGTAGCCGCACCTGTTCCTGCATACATTGGTTAAAGGCAGAAAAACATTACGCGAGTAGGTGATCTCCCTTGACTGCATGAAAAGTTATTCTACCTGAATAATATTCAAATAATCGGAAAAAGAGATACTGGCAGGTTTAAAACCAGCTGTCAAGTGTTTTTTGCCCGGATTTTACCCCGATCCTTTCCAGAACGGAATTGATCCGCTCTTCAGAGAAATCATGCCTGTCGCAGAGATATGAGACGACACCCTCCCTGTCGACATGCGACCATGAAAGTGAATAATCCTTTTTAACGGGAGGATTTAGGAAAAATGACTTAACGGGCCACGGATCGAACTCAGGCTCCTTCTCTTCGAAGGTTTCAAGGAATTTCCCGGATTTAACGATCCTGAGTGCTGTTTTAGCACCCACACCCTTAACTCCGCTGTTGAAATCAGTACCTACCAATATCCCTATCTCGACAAGCTCTTCACGAGTGATGCCTTTTCCTGCAAGAACTTCATCAAGTAGTATCTCCTCCGGATTGACTGTCATAACCCGCCCCCGGACCTTCCTTTTCCTGCTCACTGTAAGGTTGCGGACGAGCCTAGGGGCACCGAAGAGAAGAGAGTCGTAATCCTGGGAGATGGAGTATCGTGCATCGCCGTTCATAACCATGTATGCAGCCTGGGCCTCCCCCTCGCTCTCCGCATCAATATAAGGAATTCCCATATAGCTGAGCAGCTTCTTTGTACCTGCGATTATAGATTCATCAACCCTTGTAGCAGCCCTTGCATGGATGAAGGCGGCCCTCGTATCGCCGACCTCGACTGCGTGCCGGTATGCGTTTTCGGCTACCGCTTTCTTCTCCCTGCGCTGTTCGAGCGTCCCTGACTTGAATTCTGGAGGGGCCCCGTCAAATACAAAAACCGGTTTGATATCGTTCTCCAGGAAACTGATAATCCTGAAGAATATGCCTGAAAGGTGCGATGTGACCCTCCCCTCACTATCCATAAGAGGGGTCCCGTCAGGCTGGCGTATTGTTGTTAAAAACTGGTAAAGTGCATTATTTCCGTCGACCGCGGCAGGGCCTTTCAGTTCCCCCCAGTCGACAGGAGTTTTATATTCGGCGATAATGTCTCTTATTGCAACGCCCATTAAATTTCACCAAAAAAGATTTGATTTATTCAGCGATATACACGGCGTGAGAGGGAACCGACCGCAGCCTCTACATCCCCCACCATCCTGTCGCACTTCTCTTCCATATTTCTTGATATTTCTTCAAGATTCATACGCATGGTCATCTCTCTTGCAGATATTGCTTTTTCAAGGCTCTCGAGCCTCTTGCAGAGGGAGAGTATCAGGCCAGCAAGAGAGATCATCATAAGCCCCGTGGATAATGCCACGATCCAGTCCTGCCATAACCTGATCACCATTACAAGTGTCGATATGACAAGGATAACTGCGAGTATGAGATCCTTTGTTTTTTCTCTTTCATCCATATTCTTTAATAATTACAGAGAATTAATTAATCTAACTGTCGATATTTATTTAATATAACTACTCCTTTGAGAAAGATATGAATTTGTTTTTTGAAAGGAGAGACAAAAGGCTGATAAAATATGAATCTGAAAGAAAATCTTCCTCTGCTCGCAATGTTTGTGATGATGGTCGCCGTCCAGTGCGGTGCACTTTTGATCACCCCGTCAATGAATGACGCAGGATATGCGGCCTTTGAGGATCCGGGGGCTGTAGAGAATATATTTTTCTTCTTCATAATCCTCCTCGTCTTCACCGGATTGCTGTTACTGCTTATTAAATTCGGACTGAAGCGCATACTTGGATACATCATCAATTTTTCGATATTCCTGATATTCCTGTATATCTTCAGCGCGATAATTTACCCTCTTGTAGGATCGGCACTAATTTCGGCAGTGTCGGTGGTCCTGCTTTCGGCCGGGGCGATGGTCCTGCTCTACAAATATCCGGAATGGTATGTCGTCGATCTCCTGGGAATACTGATTTGTGCCGGTGCGGCATCGATCTTCGGTATCTCGCTGGAGATATTCCCGGTAATCATTCTCCTCATCCTGCTTGCCTTATACGATGCAATATCCGTATACAAGACCAAACACATGATCTCCCTCGCAGAAGGGGTAATAAAATCCAAATCCCCCATTTTAGTAGTAATTCCAAAATCCCGGGATTATTCCTATATCAAAGACAACATGGACATCAGTGACGAAAAAGAGGAGCGGGGTGCATTTATTATGGGTATGGGAGACCTTATCATGCCGACGATACTGGTCGTATCTGCATATGTATTCATCAGCACATCCATACTCCCCGTGATCGGTGCAATGGCCGGAACTCTTGCAGGGCTCTCAGTTCTGTTATGGTTTGTTGTGAAGGGAAGGCCGCAGGCGGGACTCCCGACACTTAACGGTGGTGCAATACTCGGGTTTCTCACAGGATGCCTTGCTGCCGGGACTTGGGGCTGGATTCCCTTTCTTTAATAATCATCTTCATAATATCCGAAACTCCTTCTCTTGTGCTGGTTGACATATTAGGATATCCCTCCATCTTCCGGACATCAGACTTGTTTATCACAACGACAACCGGGATTTCGCCGATAATTGTCCTGAGGTTTTCAAGAAGACTGAACTGCTCCCCTGTAGAGTAGCCGCACGTCTCGCTTGCATCGATAATAAAGAGGATCATATCAGAGACATTTTTTATCGCGGTTATCGCCTGGTTTTCAACGGCATTCCTCTTTTCGTGAGGCCGATCCAAAAGACCAGGGGTATCCACTATCTGGATCCTCTCCCTTCCGACAGGATGATGACCAACCATGATACTCTTGGTAGTAAAGGCATAACCGGCTATCTGGGGTTTTGCCGATGATACAAGGGCGATGAATGATGATTTACCTACATTTGGATAGCCTGCCACGACCACTGTAAACTCATCCTCCCGGATGTCGGGGAGTTTCCTGAGTATGTTGCGCGTTTCATTAAGATACTTCAGGTCGCCGTCCACCTGGTAGAGAATGGAGGCGATCCTTGCCGTAGCCTGCTTCCGGAGTTCTACAGAGTTTTCCTCTGTGCGCATTCTCCGGGCATATGTTCTCCCCACCTCCCGCGACTGCGATGCGGCCCACTGGATCGCACCAAGGGATTTTTTTATCCTGTCCACGCTCAGCAGGATGTTCACTATATCCATATAAAAAGGAGATATCTGGTCGAAACTGGGGAATTTTGAGACAACATCATTGAGTTTGTCATAGACCGAACTGTAGACGGACCGTATAAACTCCTCGTTCGCGTGCTCTTTATTCCTTTTCTCCTTCTTTGCGGCTGACGCCCTTCCAAGCGACCTGTCAAGTATCTCTTCGGCCGTTGGGACTGTTGGTATTTTTTCGAATTCCACAGAGAATAACCCGAATCTATTTATGTAAACCTATATGATTAATTTATTATGGAGTTGTCCCTTATCCAGAAGGA
>CAYXKC010000046.1:0-11647 GCA_964465295.1 uncultured Methanomicrobiaceae archaeon
AATACAGGGATGATATCTCCTGCAGGCGAACCTGTTGAAATAAGAAAAGGTTTGAGATCCGATGCAGGGGAATTTTCCAGGCTATATGACCGGGTCTTTGAGAGTTATCCGTTTCCTATTCACGATCCGGATTATATCAGGGAGACCATGGACGAGCACATAGAGTATTTCGGCATCTGGTCGAAAGGGAAGCTGCTTGCGGCCTCATCCTGCGAGACTGACAGGGAGAACCTGAATGTCGAGATGACCGATCTCGCTTCTCTTCCCGAATGCAGGGGCAGTGGATTTGCCGGAGTTCTCCTGGATTTGATGGAGGCGGAGATGAAAAAAGAAGGATTCATCACATCATATACGATTGCAAGAGCGGCATTTGCACCGGTCAATCGTCTTTTTGCAAGGTTCGGCTACGAATACTGCGGGACTCTTAAGAACAACACGAATATCTGCGGAAAGTTCGAATCGATGAATGTCTGGTATAAAAAATTAAATTAAATTGTAATGCTCTCATCCTCTTTCCAGTATGGATTTACATATGAGAGAAGAACAGCTTTGCCTTCACCGGTGTTTTTTATCTCCCTTATTACTTCTTTAGGAACAATTGCGGCCTGTCCTTCTTTTAGAATATATGAATTATCTCCCGATTTTATCTCTATTTCCCCTTCGAGAATATAATCGAGTTCGTTTGACCCCGTAAGTACATGTTCTGGAATCAATGCCCCGGGAGCAAAAACGGCAATCGCCATGCTGTATCCGGGCAGGATCTCGTTCTCCGACAATTTCAGCATACCCGGGTTCATCAATGCATAAACCATAACCCCCTCCGAAGGATTCCATAACTGGTTTTGTTCCGGAGTTGAGACGAGAATCTGCGGGTGGCTCTTGTATGTTGTATTGCCGAGATCCCCTTTAACAAGTATATCGATCTCGGGCTTATAGAATGGCTGAACGGATGTCAGGTATTCGAGATTTATATCCCCTGTACTGGTAAAGGACTGAACCGAACCTGCAGGTATGAATACCGCCTGTCCCGCTGAAAGCTCATGCTTTATTCCATCGATCGATATCTCTCCACTGCCTGAAATTACATAGATGATCTCACCTGATCCAAGCAGATAATGGGGAGGGGTGCTGTTGCCGGGCGGAATATCCACATAGCCGATACTGTAGTCGGTCTCTGCAGGAATATTCATCTGTTTTAGAACTGAAGGAGAGTAATATTCCACCAGGCTTCCACTGCCGTCAAAAAGCGATATGGTTGCGAGATCCCCGGGTTCAATTGTATAGACTTCACCGTAACCGGAAAGCCGGGTACTTTTATCTCCGGTATCGAGGCAGCCGGGCAGAAAGAATGAGATGCATGCGATTATCACAATCGCCGATAATGTCAGGGGTTTTATCATCAGAATTAATTATCATTCTTTTTTTTAATATTGTTGCTATCGGTACGGGAATATGGACAAGTTACATATTGTAACGACACCTGTCAGGGATTGTAACAAATAGTAACAGCTATGATTCTTCCTGCTGCATTATGTAACATGTCAAAGGTGGTACGGATTAGCGATGATTCTATAGAGATTGCGCTGAGATACGGGAAGTCTGTAAGTGAGGGCATCAGGACTATGGAGAAGATGATGAAGAATTCGTCCCGGCAGTCGATCGATCTCGAGGATATCCGTATGGTGGTCAGGGAGGAACTCGAATCTCTCGGGAGATACTGAATTGATTCGTTCGATTAAGATTTCACTGGACCCTGTTCATTTTGGCCACAGGATCTCGGAACGAATGGCAGAGATTGGAAATTCCATTTATTACCATGAACTCTACGACCGTCCTGAGATCGTCTTATTCACTATAGACTGCAGCCATAAAAATTCCGAAAGGGAGATTATGGAGGCGATAAAAAAAGCCTCTTTTGGTATCCCGTATCTCCCCTATCTCATCAACGGATTTTTAAGACGAACTCCTGAAAAGAATCACGGGCTCTCGCTGGCAGTTTGGGCATCGCCGGAGATCGAAAAGTTCTGCAGTGAACTGGAGAGTATACTTACAATAAAAGGGGAGCCTTTCAGGAAGCTGCGTGATGATAAAAACCGGTTGTATATTCCCCTTATGCCATATCCGGGGTTATTGGATTCTGAAGTGATAATCAGGCATGCAGAGAACCGGAAAATGAATCCTTTAACCAGGCTTATCTCTTTTGGACGTAAAAGACCGGCATATAAGATCAGGGAATTCGTTCTTCCAGCAGAAAGTTTTCGTATTGTACTAAGCGATGACGGAGGATTTCTAAAGACATATGATCTCGTCTTAAAGAGGTGGACTGACAGGAATGATATTTACAGGTCAAAAGAGAGCTTCGGGCAATTCAGGAGAATAAGAGGATATGAATCTTTTAAACAGAGATATTCGGGTGCTGACGACTGCTTCGTCATATCGGATCTTCATCTTGGGCATAAGGCGATAATCGGGGGTGCAGCCAGGCCATATTATCCCGGCGATTCAAAAAAGATGGATGAGATCCTGATAAGAAACTGGAATAACAGGATAAAAAAGTCAGATACGGTGTGGTATCTTGGAGACCTCACCTACAACCTGGATTTTGATACCTGCAACGCCTATCTCTCACAGTTAAACGGGGAGATTGTTTTTATCAGTGGAAATCATGATGCCTGTATGGCCGGCTGTCCTGAAAAGCTCATGGTCAGCTATTCAGGCAGGGAGTACCTGCTTATCCACGATCCGAAGTTCAGGCCGGAAGATCATTCAGGCTGGATGATACACGGGCACGTCCACAACAGCAGGATAGCCGATTATCCTTTCATCGATTTTAAGAAAAGAACCATAAATACATGCTGTGAACTGACAGGTTATCACCCGGTCAGTCTCAGGGATATCAACAGAATTATTGATATGTTTGAATCCGGGAAGATAACCGGGGAAAGATACCTGTTATATGAAGAACTTCCGGGATTGAATCAAAAATCCAATGATTGAAAAATTTACTTTTTTAAAATGTTCTCCAGCTTTCCGGTTACATAGTTGATAACGTTTTCACATATATCTGACGAATAATCCCCGACTCTTCTCATACTGTCCGAGATTGCAACAACCGGAATTGCAACATGAGCCTCGTAATCGAGCGCCCGCCGGTTTATCCCGCTGCACTTCTCTTCGAAAAGGAGTGAATCGTTTATGATCCCGTTTGCTTCCTCTAAATTACGGTCAAAAAAAGATTTTACACTGTTTTTGAAGATCGACAATGATTCGCGGTTCACTTCTTCGATCATTAGAATAATCTCTTCAGGCGGCCTGTATTCCCCGAGCTTTATTGTATTATGGGCAATCCGGCTGGCATGATCTCCTATCCGCTCGATAATCCTGCTGACAAGGAAATAATTCAGTATGCCGTCCGGAGGTACATTCATCTTCCTTGCAAGATTGATATCTCCGAGAATGAGATTTGTCTGGCGTCCGATGAGCCAGTGAAGACGGTCTACATCATTGTCTCTTGAGATGACATTTTTGGCAAGATCCAGATCACCGGTCTTCAATGCAAGAACCGCATCCTCGTGCATCTTCCGGACGATGACGGACATTCTTAAAATTGTATTTTCAAGCGGCATCTCGGCCGGATTCAGGAGATCCTTTAATATTATCTCGGTCTCTGTCTCGCCTACGACCTCCTGGCCTATCGCCATGCCTGTAAATTCCCTGATCTTTTCAGAGGCAAAGGGTGGCAGCCTTGCATGTGCCCATATACGCATAGACGTGTATCCGGCAAAGTAGGCACCGATAAGGCTTCTTAAAAAAAGCGTAGGATCGGTCACTGCACTTACTTCATAATTCCAGACTTTCTGGACCTGATCTCCTGTCGTGTTCGGGGTGATGAGAATTGTACCGTCATCCTGTTCAATCAGACCCACGGGGTCGTTTTTTTCTATTTTATTCCTCGTTATCCACTTTTTCGGAAGGGAAACGATATATGACGAACCCCCGCTCATCTGGATCTTCCGGATGTCCATGTCCGTATTTTTAATTTGAAATATATATAAGAATATTGAAACAGTGCCGGACTATCTTAATAATTGCAAAATATGTTCTATTTCGGGTAATCTTTATATTCCAGGTATTGATTTCGTATCGGTGACTCAATGAAGACAAGCCACAGGAAATCAGGTCTGGTAATGATTGCACTTGCAACTATTGTAATATCTGCAATATTTGTATGCGGATGTACCGGAAGCGATAATGGTGATAAATCAGCTTCCCAGAATGAAGTAAAGACTGTTCAGACTCTTACAATAACAGGTTCGACAACTGTACTGCCTGTTGCACAGGCTGCCGCCGAGACATATATGAAGAACGACCAATATGCCGATATTCAGGTATCAGGCGGAGGATCAGGACACGGTGTCCAGGCTGTTGGAACAGGTGCGGCCGACATCGGTATGGCATCAAGAGATCTCAAGTCTTCCGAATCAGAGGAATACCCGGGCCTTGTAGGATATGTTGTCGCGAGCGACGGTATTGCATTGATCGTCTATAAAGACAATCCGGTTGAGAGCCTGACAATTCCACAGATAAAATCGATATACAAAGGCGAGATTTCAAACTGGAATGAAGTTGGCGGAGAAGATCTTGAGATTGTCGTCGTAGGTCGTGATTCTTCGTCCGGAACAAGAGAATTCTTCTATGAATCGGTGATGGGAAAGGAAGATTTTACTCCGCGGCAGCTTGAAAAGAACTCGAACGGCGCTGTTGCTCAGACCATCAGCCAGACTCCCGGTGCAATCGGATATGTAAGCATGGGATACATCGACAATACCGTGAAGGCACTTGACATCGAAGTCGACGGTGCTCTGATCGAGCCAACGGTTGAGAACGTAATCTCAGGCGATTATCCGGTTGCAAGGAACCTTAACATGTTCACAGAAGGTGAAGCAACAGGTCTTGCTGCCGACTATCTTGCCTTCCTCCTGAGCAGTGAAGGGCAGAAGATCGTATCCGGCGAAGGATACGTTCCTGTAGCGTAATTGAACAACAGGAGATAAATCCCATTTTTTTACTATGGCAAACGGGATCGCATTTTCAGAGGATAATCCAAAGTGCCGTTCTTTTCTCTGCAGACTCCGCATTTCGGATCTCGTAGTTCGCGGGATGCTGTTCTCTGCAGCCGTCTTTGGTGTTCTTACAATATTTTTCATATTATTATTCCTGTTAAAGGACGGAATTCCGGCATTCGGCTCTGCAGGACTCTTTGATTTTCTCTTTGGGCCGGTATGGAATCCGGCAGGTGTAAATCCGCAGTATGGCACACTGCCCTTATGGGTCGGGACCATTCTTGTTACACTTGGTGCCATGATAATCGCTGCACCCCTGGGTGTTGCATGCGCCATCTACATATCAGAGATTGCCTCTTACCGGGTAAGATCGATAATCAAGCCTGCAGTTGAACTTCTCGCAGGAATCCCTTCTGTTGTTTACGGTTTCTTCGGGCTTATTGTCCTGACAGACTGGCTGAGAGTGACCTTTGATATTCCTTCAGGCGAATGCTGGCTTGCCGGTTCGATCCTTCTCGGGATAATGGCACTGCCCACGATAATCAGCGTATCAGAGGATGCAATCAGTGCTGTTCCCGTAAGTTTCAGGCAGGGCTCATTAGGACTCGGGGCTACACACTGGCAGACGATCAGCCGGATCGTCACTCCTGCTGCTCTCTCGGGTATTACAGCAGCGATTATACTTGGAATCGGCCGGGTGATAGGAGAGACGATGGCCGTGATGATGGTTACCGGAAATGCGGCAATCATCCCCGATCCGATCTATGATATCCTCTCCCCGGTAAGGACGCTTACAGGAACTCTGGGTATTGAGATGGGGGAGGTTGCAGTCGGAAGTGAGCACTATCACGCACTCTTTGGTATCGCCGTACTTCTGCTTGTAATAACTCTTGTCGTAAACTTCTCCGCACAGATGATAATCAAACATCTGAAAGGAAAGAAGCCGGGTTCAGGAAAAAGACACTTATCAAAAAAGTTTCCCACTCACAAAATATCAGATGGTGTTAAGAGATGGTTTGGATATGGAATTGCCGGACTATGTGCAATAATCCTGCTCTCCATCAATGTATTCTTAGGAGCGGCAGCTGCATTGATACTTCTTTTTTGGTATAAGTACATCAGGCAACTTGAACCAGGAAAGATGCAGAAGGTTGCCTTCTCATTATTGCATATCTCTGTTGGAATAGTGCTTGTAATTCTTGCAATAATTCTCTTTGACATAATCTCAAAAGGTCTCCCTGCAATATCCTGGGAATTTCTGACAGGATATCCACAGGATCTCGGAAGAGAGGGAGGAATATTTCCGGCAATCGTAGGGACACTCTATCTTGTAGGCGGAGCGATTCTCTTTGCCCTCCCGATAGGTGTCGGTGCGGCCATATATCTTGTAGAATATACCGGGGAAGGCCGGATTACATCGTTCATCAGATCGGGTGTGGATCTCCTGAACGGAACCCCGTCGATAGTCTTCGGACTCTTCGGTTTCGCTTTCCTTGTCCTGTTCCTTGATTTTGGAGTATGCCTTCTTTCCGGTATGATTACACTCGGGCTGATGGTTCTTCCGACGATTATAAGAACGACGGAAGAGGCGCTGAAAAGCGTTCCGGACCCGCTGAGGGAGGGAAGTCTTGCACTCGGTGCTACAAAATGGCAGACTATAAGAAAAGTGGTCTTGTCCCCGGCCGTTCCCGGGATTATCACCGGGACGATACTCTCAATCGGAAGAGCTGCAGGCGAGACTGCCCCGATCATGTTTACTGCGGTCGTATTCACTTCAAGATTTCTGCCTGACTCGGTCTTCGACCCGGTTATGTCTCTTCCCTATCACCTCTTTATACTCTCCACAAACGTCCCGGGAGCATCGGTCAACCAGTACGGCACAGCTCTTGTCCTGCTGATATTCGTTATTGCAATCTATTCGGTCGCAATTCTCGTCAGGAATCATTATCATAAATCCCTGAGGTGGCAGCTGAAATGACAAAGATGGAAATGATACTCGAAACAAAGAACCTGAGCCTGTTTTACAGCGAAAAGCAGGCACTGGATGATGTAGATCTGCCTGTATACAAAAACCGCGTAACAGCCCTTATCGGACCTTCCGGCTGCGGGAAATCGACACTGATCCGGTGTTTCAACAGGATGAACGATCTTGTACCCGGATGCAGGGTAAAAGGTCAGGTTTTGTTCCACAGGCAGGATCTCTACTCTCCTGGCATAGATGTTGTTCATATGAGAAAGAGGATCGGGATGGTCTTTCAGCAACCCAACCCGTTCCCAAAATCGATCTATGAAAACGTTGCATACGGCCCGAAGATTCACGGTATAAAGAAGAAGGAGATACTGGATGAGATCGTGGAGAGAAGCCTGAGGCAGGCCGCCTTATGGGATGAGGTCTCTGACAGGCTGGACGATCCGGCGACGGGGCTTTCCGGCGGACAGCAGCAGAGGCTGTGCATTGCAAGAACTCTTGCAGTCGAACCCGAGATAATCTTAATGGACGAACCATGTTCGGCGCTCGATCCGATTGCAACGGCAAAGATCGAGTCCCTGATCGACGACCTGAAGAAGGATTATACGGTGATCATAGTTACCCACAGTATGTCGCAGGCATCGAGGGTATCGGATTATACGGGATTTATGTATCTTGGGAAGATGATCGAATTCGATGAGACTGAAAAGATATTCACAAACCCTGGTGAAGAGCTGACGAACAACTATATTACAGGAAGATTCGGCTAGAGGCGCATGAAATGAGCGATAAATTCAAATCTGAACTTAATGAACTGAAAAAACTGACACTTGAGATGTGGGATTTCTCCTCGGGGATGTTTGAGGATTCGATTAAGGCTCTAAAGGATGCAGATACTGCACTTGCAGAGGAGGTCCATGACAGGAAAAAAAGGCTTGCAGAATACAATGATGCAATAGACGAGGATTCATTGAGAATACTGACGCTATATCATCCTGTTGCAGGCGATATCCGGCTTGTATCCTGTATCTCGCAGATGAACACCTCCCTGTACAGGCTGGGAAGAACGGGAAAGGATATTGCACAGCTGACTACAAACCTTCCAAATACGCCGCATCTCAGGGTGTTTAACAGTGTCTGCCATATGGGCGATTATGTGGCCGGTATGATGAACGATGTGCTCGATTCATTCATAACGAACGACTCCTCAAAGCTTCCAGGGCTTGAAGAGAGGGACAACCACGTGGACAGCCTGCAGGAATCGATATTCAGGGAGTGTCTTACATATATGATGGAGGACAGCAGGAACATCTCGCGATGCCTGGAGTACGTGATGATCTCGAGGTATCTTGAAAGGATCGGCGATCATGCATGCCTCATGGGGGAGAAGGTCTATTTTATGATCGAAGGAAGAAAACCTGATTCCCCGGATTAAAAAATCCGTTTTTTAAATTATACCTGTTTTCTCAAGCAGCTTTTCAACGAAAAATATCCCGCCATCGAGATAGACCGCCCCCGCAACAGCTTCGAGGCATTCGGCCATAACCCTGCCGGACGTCCATATATGCTGGGACTCTTCCCCCCTGCCCCATTTCACGTACCTGTAAAGGTCGAGATCTTCTGCGGACTTCCTTAGGACCGTCATATTTACGATATCGGATTTTGCAACCGAAAGTTCGCCCTTGTCATGCATTCCGGATTCTATAAGCGACTCCAGTACAGCAAGATCGATTGCGGCATCGCCGAGGGTCGCCAGGGCATCCATATGAAAACCCCCGGGGAGTCCGTTCTCAAGAGAATATGCGAGCCTTGTAAGTGCACGGTCGAGAAGTAACGGATTTTTAAACCGGTAGCCAATCCTGTCCTCCAGTTCTCCGGCAGAAAGGATCTTTTTTTCTTCAGTCATAGTATCCTCAGTGTCCTCAGCCTGTTCAATGCAGCACAGAATTCCGTCTTCCTGAATGATTCAAGGTCTCCTCTTATTCCTGCCGATACCGCATCGATACCGGATTTTTTGATCTCCTCCTGTACAAGTTCTGCAATTTCCGAAATATTCCTTTTGCCGTCCATGTATTTCAGCGAGAGATTCAATGCAAAACCGATCGCCCTTAACTGGCTTTTGCCCGCGACCTGTTCAACAGCTGTCATATCTATACGCTCGTAACCGAATTCGATCTTCCCCGCCTCTTTTACCGAGATCTTTACAGTTTTTTTACCTTTTGCAGGACTAATGCTCTTTTTATCGGGAATTCTTGAAAGGCAGGGATTAAATTCACCTTCTTCTTCATGCGACCTCTTTCCCTCATCCCCCATCGCGATCTCCTTCGCTCTTTTTGTTACATCAAAGGCACGATACTCCTTCATGCAGATCACGGTATCAGCCACATCGATATAATCGCCGCAGCCGCCTGCAACAAGGATCGTTGATATTCCCTTTTCTTCATACAGTCCCATGATCCTGTCGATAAACGGGGTTATCGGCTCGTTTTCCTTTGATATCAGCCGCTGCATTCTGCGATCCCTTATCATGAAATTCGTTGCCGAGGTATCTTCATCGATCAACAGGACCTCCGCTCCCGACTCGATCGACTCAATGATATTTGCGGCCTGGGAGGTGCTTCCGCTTGCATTGTCCGTCGAAAACCGCCGGGAATCCTCACGGAATGGAAGGTTGCTGATGAAAGGCGAGATGTCGACCGATTCGATTCTTCTCCCGTCTTCGGAGCGGATCTTCACAGCCGCCGGATCCGTAATTACGAACTCCCTTCCGTCTCCGGGGATATGCGACCAGATCCCGCATTCGATCGCCCTGAGCAGTGTTGATTTCCCGTGATAGCCGCCGCCGGTAACCAGAGTTACACCTTCAGGAATTCCCATTCCGGTTATCGTGCCGGAGTAGGGGGTATCGAAGGTGACTCTCAGGCTTTCAGGACTGGAAAAAGGAACGGCATTCCCGAAGGCCATCGGACGGTCATCGATACCGCTGATCCTCGGGAGATGTGCCCCGTCGGCGATAAACGCAATAAGACCTGCATTCTTCAGTCCCGAACGGATAAACTCCGCATCCTCGTAATGCCGGACGTGACTGCAAAGGGCGTCTTTCTCGGTTTTATCATAATACAGGGAGAGTGCGACGACTTCAGGTATTATCCCGAGAAGCATCTCCGCCGCCGCACCTGAATCGATTCTCCTTCCTCTTGCAGGAAGGCCGGCAAAGAACCTTACCTCTGTTGAATCAGCCGTTTTTACGACGGACGATCTTTTTATTATCTCCTGTCCGGGAGGATCGATATAGATAATCCCGCTCTTTCCGCTCCCCTTCCTTCCTCCCGAATTCTTTTTCAGGTTTTCCCCGAACACCCTCGCGATGAAATCCTCGAATGCGGTAATGCGGTTGGGATTGGCAAAAAACCATGCAGGAAAACCGGAAACGTTATCGGGGATTATCACTCTGATTCTGCTCGGCGAAGCGAACGGATCGCCCTGCACATGATCCAGGACCAGTGAAAAGTCCCCGAAGTCATGCCGGCCTTTGAGATCTTTGTATGCAGGATAGCTTTTATTATTGATCTTTTGCAGGGCATTCTTTAACCCGGGGCATTCAGGCATTATAGAATGTTACGCCGGCAGGAGGTTTAGTGTTTTTTGAAAAGAGAGCAGCGGTTATCCATGATGTTTGATATAATTTGTCTCCCGGTTTTTCAAGTGAAAGAATCGTTAATAATGAGCATTTTTTGTATTTTTTTAAAGAATGCTAAGTTGAATAAAGTATTTTCTCTAAGAAATGTCTGGTTAAAGATGTCAATATTAAAATTTTCTTATCAAAACTGCTAATATCAGATAATAATCGTGAAAAGATATTTAGTTTATAGTAAAATTACATAAGCATCGGTTTAGAATAACTATTATATTTCCAATCCATTTCGCTGCTGAACTTACTCCTGTTTGCTGGTCTTAATAAATTGCTATTATTTATAAAATATTCCATAGTTTTTCCTTCAGAATAATATAAAGTCAAAACGGTTTCATTAGCAATATAAGTCCCGTTTTCTTTTGAGCCATCTGGATAACTTTCAATGAAGGTTCCTGAATATTTATTAAAATTAATTGTATAGTCTGAGGATCCTCCTTTCAAATATTTCCCATCCACTCCATCAACCTGATCTTCATGTGTAAAACCAGGTTTTCCAGTTATTGGACCGATACTGCTCATAATAACAAAAAAGACCAGAATCAAAAATTCCGCGATGATAAAGCAATTCACCAATTTTTCAGATATTACGATTTTCCTGCTACCAAAAGGAATCCTGATGAAGACACCTTTTTCCCTCTGGCTTTTTTCGATCCCGGCTTCCCGGTTTCCTTTAATTAAATCCACAAGAAAACCTAGGACGGCTCCGGAAATGGTACCAGACAGCGGATACTCAAAGAGAACCAAAATCACCGGATGAGGCAACAAAACTACAGGCAATAACGGAAGAAGCAGGATTAAATCTAAAAGAAAGTTGTATTCGTATATTCCTCCGCCCGTATCAGTTACCATTAATGGTGTCAAAACACTTCCCAGAAGAATACACAACGAATAAGTCAACCCGTAAATTAGGCCAACCTTCGC
>CAYXKC010000047.1:0-11548 GCA_964465295.1 uncultured Methanomicrobiaceae archaeon
CGCCGTCGGATTCGATCTTCTGGGCATAGTTTTGAAGCCAGTCTTCGATCTCTTCAACTGTTATTCCGGGGATCTTTTTATTCATGTCTGAAACGGCTCCGGTCTTGTTGAACGGAAACTCAAATGTCGACATTTCAGCACGCATCATGCCTTTAATGGCTGCAAGGGCCCCTTCGTCATCACCCGAATCCTTATAGAGCGTGTATGCCTCTTCGAACATCGACGATGCTGTCCTGTAATTGGCATTCTTCATCTCTTCCAGAGCACCGGCGTATAATTCATCCGCCGGAGAGGCGGAGGAGCTTCCCGCCGGACTGCCTTCTTCCGTTTCGGTGCAGCCTGCAGCGAGAACGATAACAGTAATTGTAATAAAAATGCAGAATAAATGAACCAGCTTTTTCATAGATTTCACTCTATAGCCTGATTGTATAAAACGCTTTTTAACTGCGTTATTAACCAACAGCAGAAAGTATGCTGAAAAATCCATTTTCCGGCCCTTTATGATTTTTACTTCACAATAACTGTTATATTGAAATCTTTTGCCGGACCCGTATTAATACATCTTTTTTTGAGGGATTGATGCCCTTGTTTCTGGATATGTCGTGGTATCCGCTGAACGGAGAAATAATCGTTGTTATTGCAGAATCGGCAATACTGTGTTATGTGCTTAAAATCAGGTTTTTCATTCCTTTTTCTGGCCGTATTAGTAAATGCCGCGTTTTACTGCCGGGAAATCTGTTTTTATGATTCCTTACGGAAATAAAAAGGGTATTTGCAGATGGCGACAGTATTGGTATCATGGAAAAGGTTCCCGGTTTAACGCTTGTTCTGTTAATATTTGCAATAATTGCAGTTATACCCGTGTCCGGGGGCGACTTCGGCACGATTACGATAGATCAGCTACTTCATATGGATGCTCCCGGGCCCTTTTCGCTTTCCCCGGACGGGAATTATATCGTCTACCTGAGGGCCGACGGCACGGATCTCTCGCCCGAATTTACGAACAACACACTCATGTTCATCGATCTCCGCTCAGGAGACGAGCGTGCTGTTTCCGGTGATTTCGAGTCGGTGATCTTGTTCGATCTCTCTCCCGGAGGTAAAAAAGCTGTATATTCCGCCTTTCAGAAGGACGGCGGGAACACAGTCCTGAAAGTCGTATCACTTGATGACCTGTTTGTCAATGAAATTGAGGATGCTCCCGGGGCTCTCATTTCCGGTTTTAAGTGGCTGAACGATGATGAACTGCTCTACTTCGACACCGTTTCAGACAAAGAGACTATGACTGCCGGGCGTTATGACGATACTATCGTCTTCGATGAAATCCCTGATCCCGTAATTATCAAAAAATACTCCCTGCTGACCGGAAAATCGGAGCAGGTCTCGGACAATAACGATGTTATATCAATCTGCTCCCCGTCTCCCTGCGGCAGGTACATACTATACAAATCGTCGATAAATCCAGAGGAATGGATGTCGGCAGCCCTCTTCAGGTATGTGCTCCTCGACACATTGACCGGCGAGGAGACTGTACTTTTTAACCTGACTGAAGGCTACCAGGACATAAATACAATCGTATGGGAGCCGGACGGTTCTGTCGTCTATATCGAGCGGATGCATAACGGGGGAATGACATACCCGGTAAGATACACGACCGGTGTTCTTGCATACTATCCTGACACCGGGAAGATAGAGGAGGTCCCGCTTGGATGGGAGAACGGGCTTCATTTCGATCTCTTCAACGAGTTTGTCGAGCTGACTCCCTTCAACGGCGGTTTCTTCGCACTACTTGCAAACGGGGCGAACCCCGAACTTGCAGTCTACACCCGTAAGGGTTCGGACTGGGATATGCAAATCCTTTCCGGGACTCATTCGGGAAACATCTTCGCACTTGAGACCACACCCGAAGGGAAGGAGATTGTCTACGACTTCAACTCGGCCTCCGTTCCGCCACAGCTCTACTCTGCCACGATTTCGGGCGGTAGTATAAAGGACGGGAAACAGGTGACCTTTCTGAATCCAGAAATTGTATCGAAGTTTGGCGGCTCTTCGGAGGTAATCCACTGGACCGGAGCTCTCGGCGATGAGATCGAAGGGATAGTAAGATATCCGCCGGGCTATATGGAGGGAAAGGACTACCCGTTTGTTTTCGTTATTCACGGCGGGCCGACCTACACCGACTTCGACAGCTGGAGGGACACCTGGGAGTTCCCCTACTGCCTGCTCTCGGAGACGGGGGCGGTTCTTCTCTCTGCAAATTATCACGGCAGTATGAACTACGGGTTTGAATTCGCCGAATCGATAGAAGGTGGCCACTATTACGACCTGCCTGTGGAGGATCTTCTGGCTGGAAAGGATTATCTGACAGATCTGGGCATAATCGACCCGTCAAAGACAGCCTCGACCGGTTGGTCGAACGGCGGAATCCTCACTCTTGCCCTGATAACTGAGGATACTTCCCTCAAAGCCGCGATTTCCGGAGCGGGAACCGCCGAGGGTAATGCCCTGATCGCCAATACAAACGGAATCGTAATGACGAAGATGTACTATGGCGAAACCCCTTACCAGAATCCGGTTATGTTCCTCGATATTTTGCCGGTCTATAATGCCGAAAATGTCCGGACTCCGCTCCTGATGATGATCGGTTCTGAGGATACCAGCGTAGAGCCTTCAAGTGCAATTGCGACATACATGACGTTTATTGAGGACGGTTCGGCGCCGGTGAGGTTTTTGGTGTTCCCGGGGGAGACTCATCACCCGTCGACATATGTCCACCAGTACAGGAAGGTTGAAGAGGAGCTCGGGTGGCTGGACAAATACCTCTTTTCTTAAGAGGAACGAAGACAAACATGCAGGCAAAAATGTGAGGTGATCTTTATTGGAACAATAGATATAGAATTTAAAAGCTACATGGAAAATCCTGAAAAGAACAGGAAGGAGATCGAGTTCGTTCTATCTTTTGAGGGTGCAATCCCTTCCAGAAAAGACATACTTGATGAGATTTCCGCCTGCTATGACGTGGACCCGGACCTTGTATTCCTTGAGAAGTTAAGGACTGTTAAGGGGAAGAAGAAGGCGAACGGAAGGGCGAGGATCTACGGGGATGCGTTAAGCCTTAAAAAATTTGAAAAATAACTTTTGAAAAAAATAAAATCATAACCACCTTTTATTTTACCGTAAAAAGGGATTGATCTTTTTTGGTCTAACTGCTTTGGCTCTTCTTAAATATGGCTTCTGCCAGTTCTTTAAGCTGAATGGAGAAAGAATGCTCGGCATATCCCGAAAGAAAAGCCAGTGCACAGTAGAACATGACCGTTTTTGCAGCATAGAGATTGGCGGTCCCGGGATCGACTCCGGATAATGTCATAAGGCCCCCTGCGACAAATAAAAATGCAAATATTCCGTAGATTATCCCGATTACCGGCCTTAAAATGAACCACCATTTATACCTCACGTCAAAATCGTTCTTCCTGCAGAGGTGATCCACGTAACCGAACAGGCTGAACGAAAGTGCCCCCATTCCTCCTGAACAGGCGATGTATATCAGGATTATATTCAGATCGTCGGAAGTGAAATACTCCAGGCGGTTGAAAGCCACTATTGCTGAGAGAAGAATGAATACAGCTATTATATAAATTCCGATATTCCTGATTATTCCCTTCTCCGCATCAGTATAATCCCTCAGGCAGACCCGGGCATTTGATCCCGGATATACGCGGACTTCTCTTGAAAAATTGCATTCATACGGCAGGTCCACCTCAACAATGTGTTTTCCTATGGGTACATTCTCAAGGACGGCAGGTGTCGTCTTTTCACTAACCCGTTCACCGTCAAGCCTGACCGGGAGTCCTTTTGGCACGGAATCGATAATGATCGATCCCGTTTCATTGTCTGTCATGATCTTCTCCTGATTATGTTTAAATAATGAATGGTAATATATTTTTTAGATGATAATATCTTCTATGGTTAATGTCGTTATTGATTTATATTATGGATTGATAATAATAAATTAATATATTATGTCCAGGGTAAAAATTTGAGGAATTGCTATTGCTGGTCATTTTTTCCGTTTGTTGTAGGCTTTAACAGGATTCTATATGCGAGGGAATATTGATGAATTCCGATATCGGTGATTACCTGACTATATATTCGCCGGTCATGGTGTTTATGGGCTATCTTCTGATATTTTCGATATTTTTTTCCGGTACTCTTGTTCCGGTCATTTTCCCGTTTATCCCTCTCGCAGGTGCGGTTTTCTTTTTATATTATCTGCGGGGAAAGACCAGATTCTGGTGGGCCGGCTTTCCCTACCCCCTGGTTCTTTTTTTTATATTGATGATAGAGTTTATCTACATATTTTCACCCGGTATTTTGTTTGAATTCCGCTTTTTCGCTCCGACCTATAAGATAATATTTTATCTCCTGATTGCACCCGCATCATTATTTCTGTTCGCCGCAATGACGAAAGAATTCAGAAAGGTTCTAAAAGTCCCGCTTGTTGCAGCATCTTTTGTATCGGCACTGATATTATTGATTCCTTTATACAATACAATATTCAGCCTGATTTTTCCCGGTTATAGTGCAGATTATGCAATGAGCGATGTAAATGCGGGTTTCATCCTTATGATTTTTGCTGGCTTTTTTGCTGTGCCGACCCTCATGGTTTCAGGAATACTTTACGGTTTTAAAATTTCCGGGATGATAGAGGCCGATATCCGGGGAGAATGAAGAAATATAAGAGATGCCACTTCTAATTTCATTTATTATTTTAAATTTCAGTTTTTCGGGAGCGGTTATTTGATACTCCGGGGATAATGTCGATATAGAATTTTCAGGTTTCAAATGAAAGACAGGGAGAAGCAGGAATTTTACCCGGGGATAAGGTGTATAGGCTTGAACCGGGGAATTCATCTGTAATGGTAGAAGGAAACAAGGTAAGTGTAATTACTCTGAATCCCGGAAAAACGCTTTTTACAAAGAATACCTTATCTCTCGTGAGAAATTAAATTCGTCGGGCAGGTCTACTTCTACAATGCGTTTTCCAGAATTTACTTTTCTGGAATGTCGGGCGTTACCTTACCGTCGACAGTTTCACCTTCAAGCCGGATTGGAAGCCCTTTGGGTACTGAATCGACGCTGATTGATCCAGATTTAGGTTCATTATTCGTCATGACACTCTCCTCCTGATTGTGTTTAATAATAGATCCTGATATCTTTTTGAGATGATAATATTTTCATATCCAACGGATATTTACTATCCTGAATTTCATTACCTGATACAGCTAGTAAGTGAATTATAAATGCAACCCGGGATAATGACTTCAACAGGAGATAATCATGGCAATCTATATCCTCGTTCACGGCGGTCACAACGACGGTTCGGTATGGCGGGATGTAATACCTTTCCTGGAGAGTGCAGGCCACAAGGTCTTTGCCCCGACACTGGCCGAACCGGAAGAGACGACTCTTGAAGGCCACATCTCTGAGGTCTGCGGGCTGATAGAGGGGATCAGGTCGGGGGAGAGGGTTTTACTGGCCGGGCACAGCTATGCCGCCATGGTTATAACCGGTGTCGCCTCGCGGATTCCCGAGCGGATAAAAAGATTATTCTATCTCGATTCGGCATTTCCTAAGAACGGGGAGTCGCTCTATGACGTGATGGGGAGGTGTGGCTATTCATACCGGAAGTTCGGCCTTTCTCCTGCCGGGCCTTTCATAGATCCGCTCAGTTACGACGAAGAACTGATCAGGCTAATCCCAAAGGTCTATGTGCACTGTAATAAAAGCGAGTTCCTTGCGGTCGGGGAGTGCATCTATAAAGAGCTCAAAAAGAACGCCGCCCGTGACAACTGGACCTTTTTCGAACTTGAATCCTCACACCACTGCATGCAGGAGATGCCGGAGGAGACTGCCGGGATTCTGCTTGCAGGGGAGGTCCGGGAATCTTCAAAACCGGATCCGGTGGATTGACATCTCTTTGATTCCGGGTTATTTCTGCGGTTTTTCCCTGAAATCTTTATAAAAAAGCCGTTAACATTACCATTATCACCCTCAAAACCCCTTTTATTAATGTGAACCGCGATCCACCCCTTAAAAAAATACTATACTGGTGCCCGAAGTGCAATATCCCTCTCGTTGGTAAGACCTGCTCATGCGGCGGCGAATCAAAAGGAATCCCGCTCTTAAAACCCTACGAGCTGAGGCCGGCACTTTCGGCCGATTATAATCTGATCAAAACACTAATACAGGAAAAATTCGGTCCTGTGCCTTTGTCGAAGGTAATTCTTCTCAATAAATCCGGCGGTGCGGACAGGACCGATCTTGCAATAATGAACGGCGAAAAGCTCGGCTGGCTCATCTTCGATCCGGTGGAGCGGGAGTACAGGTTCGATATTGCGGTCGAGGCCCTTGCGTTCATAATCGGTCATGTCACGAAAGGAATCATTGATATCGAGGCCGATACCGATTATTCGACGAGTAAGGGCAGGGTCGGCGGGAAGAGACTCTCTCTTACGAGTAGTATCCCCGACGGTTCTGTAATCGTGAAATTCCGGAACAAGTACGGGACCGGGATCGTCAAGGACGGGATGATCAAGGTGAAGGAGCTTGTTCAGGTTGAGCCTGTTCAGATCCCCGATCCCGGCTGGGAGGATGTAATCCGGGCCAATAAGACCCACCTGAAGAACCTGGAGCGAAATGCCGTCCGGATAATAAAGCAGCACATGAAGGACCGCCCGGCGGCCAACGTCTCTTTTTCAGGTGGAAAGGACAGCACGGTGGTTCTCAATCTTGCACGAAAAGCCGGGATTACGGAAGCATTCTTTGTAGATACGGGGCTTGAATTCCCCGAGACTATCGAATTCGTCCGTTCCTCGGGTGTTACGGTCGTCGATGAGGGTAATGACTTCTGGAAGCAGGTCCAAAGATCCGGGCCGCCGACGAAGGACGACCGCTGGTGCTGCAAGCTCTTAAAGATCGACCCGCTCGGAAAATACCTGGCCGATACCGGTCCGTGTGTGACCGTCCAGGGCAACCGGTGGTATGAATCATGGAGCCGTGCGGAGATAAAAGAGATCGCGGAGAACCCGTCAAATCCTCTTCAGTTAAACCTGTCTCCTATCCGGAGCTGGCGGGCGTTTGAGGTCTTCCTGTATATCTGGTGGCAGGATATCCCTGTAAACCCGCTGTACGAAAAGGGGCTTGAGAGGATCGGGTGCTACCTATGCCCCGCGATGCTCGAGAGCGAATATGAAGAGGTCAGGAGAATGCACCCCGAACTTGCGGGGCGGTGGGACGAATTCCTTGACAGTTGGGCTGAAAAGAAGAGCCTTCCGCCCGGATGGCGGAAGTGGGGTCTCTGGCGCTGGAAGGAGCTTCCCCCGAAGATGAATGAGATCTGCAGGGAGAGAGGCGTAACGATCAGGAGCGAACAGCCTGTGAAGAAGGCTTCCGGCAGAAGAGGTCCCGACAAAAATAAGAGGCCTGCAGGCGGTTACGTTACCCTGGTTAAGGTGAATAAGAAGCGGAAGAGGGATTGATCTTTTTGGTTAATGCCGATTCTAACCTGATAAAGTAAAGCTTAAATAACTGTCCAAATCTCATAAAAATCTTATTTTTCCGGCCTTCACAGATTGCCTGTATTCGACGATCTCTTCTCTCTTCGATGTAATCATCGTCATGAAAAAAGGGGTTCTCACGTGCCTATGTTTCGATGGAATCCGGGGTTTGTTTTTCATGAAATACGTGTATTTTGGTTGTTTTTCAGGGGTGTTTTGGTTGGGGGGATATTGGTGAAAAGGAGCCTGATTTGGGGTTTTTTTGGGTGGTTTTTTGTATAAGCCTCTTCAGATAATCGTATTCATCGATGCCATCTTTTTATAGAATAATTTAGAGAGGACTATAGAGAACTCAATAGATATATTTCCCAAATGAAAAATCACCTGAGATATGCCTTAAGTCTCCAGATAAGGTATAATGGAATTTCCAGAACCTCGCCGTATTCATCCGAATGCCTGGCAATATTATTGAGACTGGTCCTGACAGCAATACGCGGGCTGTATTTCTTCCTGTACTCTGTAAGACTTCTTGAACGAGTTTTTTTTGCTGATTTCACTTCAACCGGAACGACATCAACGCCTTCCTGTATGATATAATCAACCTCGGCTGTTCCGCCGGATTTCCAGAAAAACGGTCTTTGGAGATCGTTTGCAATAAGCTCTGTCAGCACGAAATTTTCCGTTAGAATCCCCCGCATGTCGGCGGTCTGGGAAGAAGTCTCAAAGACGACTTCTGCCGGGAATTTGCTCAGCTTTCGTAAAAGTCCTACATCCGAGAAATAGATCCTGAAGTATGTAAGGTCCGCATATGTTGTAACCGGAATATGTGGTCGTTCGATCTTTTCGACCTTGTAGATCAGCCCTGCCGATATCAGCCATTGAAGGGAGTCTTCCAAATCCCGTGCACGCATTCCATGCTTTACATGAGAAAATATGAATTTCTGATTGTCCTTTGCAAGCTGTGCAGGGATTGCATTCCATATAAGGGTGAGTTTTGGAAATTCGGAGACAGACGCATATTTCACGAAATCTTTTTCATAATTACCAAGAATCCCGCTTTGTATCGTTTCAACAAGCCCGATGTCGTGGTTATTTATCCATGAACTGACAACCTCCGGCATACCTCCTGTAATCAGGTATTCACGGTAGGCTTCTTCCAGTTTGCCGGTAAATGCGGCGGAAATCTGTTCATCCTGTGACAGATCATTCAGGTACTCGTAAAGGAGTTCTTCATCCTTTGCCAGAAGAAATTCCGGGAAATTAAGAGGATACATCTTAAGCATCTGCACTTTGCCGACTGGAAATGAGACATTTCTCCCCATCTGTGCAACAGCTACTCCCAACAGGGAACCGGCGGCGGCAACGTGGAGTTGGGGCAGGTTTTCGCAGAAATATTTGAGAGACGTTATCGCACGGGGGCAGATCTGAATTTCGTCTAATATGAGGATGGTTGTTTTGGGCTGGATGGATTTATTCCTCAGAATGCCAAGGTCTTTGATAATTCTTGAAACATTCAGGTCGCCTTCGAATATATTTTGCAGCCGGTCATCATATTCGAAGTTGAAATAAGCGATATCTTTGAATTCCTCTTCGCCAAAATGCTTTAATATCCAGGTTTTTCCGCACTGGCGAATTCCTTCGATAATCACCGGTTTACGATCCTCACTTTCTTTCCATTTGAGCAGAGTATCGTAAATGAACCGTTTCATAAAATGAAATTTGCACTTTTAAGTATATATTATGTGTGTCAGGTACACATTTTTGCATGTTATTTTGTGTGAGATGTACACATTTTTCTAACTTAAGGTTGGGGAGTATGTGTTCCTGGGGTACATGAGGAGATCGGGGCGGGCTATGAAGGACGGCCGCTGGTACTGCAAGCTCTTAAAGATCGATCCGCTCGTAAATCCCTGGCTGATACCGGTATGGGTCCCGACAAAAATAAGAGGCCTGCAGGCGGTTACGTTACCCTGGTTAAGGTGAATAAGAAGCGGAAGAGGGATTGATCTTTTTGGTTAATGCCGATTCTAACCTGATAAAGTAAAGCTTAAATAACTGTCCAAATCTCATAAAAATCTTATTTTTCCGGCCTTCACAGATTGCCTGTATTCGACGATCTCTTCTCTCTTCGATGTAATCATCGTCATGAAAAAAGGGGTTCTCACGTGCCTATGTTTCGATGGAATCCGGGGTTTGTTTTTCATGAAATACGTGTATTTTGGTTGTTTTTCAGGGGTGTTTTGGTTGGGGGGATATTGGTGAAAAGGAGCCTGATTTGGGGTTTTTTTGGGTGGTTTTTTGGTGAAGTTGCATGGTTAGGGTGATTTTTTTATTTTATTGATCAATGATGGAAAATTACATCCCAACCTGAAACAATCAATGGATAATGGGTTTCACCGAACATTTCGAAGATTGCAGGAAGATGAATAAAAAAGATTCGTGTCCTGACGAATGTGAATTCAAAGATATGCTCGAGATCCCGGCGGTCTGGGTTCCCCCTCCCCAAAAACACCAGTTTATTGGAATAATCATATCAAGGGATCCTACGACGGCGTTCATCCCCTTCTATAACGAAGCGAAAGAGATGGATTTCCGAAAATGGCGGGAGCATCTCTTTGCAACGAATGCAATCCCGAGATGGGTCTGCAAAAAAGTCGAAAAGTTCAGCAGTGAATATATGGCCGTTCCTCTCTCCAATGAAGAACTCGAAAACTTCAGGAAGACTCTTTATAATTCTGTATACTGGACTCATCTTCACAAGTGCTGCACTGACAAGCATAAGGAGCAATCACTGAATTTCAGGTGGAAAAATGCCCTGTATTGTTCCGACCGGTGGCTGAAGCCCGAGATCGAATCGGCTTTACGGGAAGATATCAGGTTCATAATAACTCTCGGAAAGGACGTGGAGAGGTGGTTTGACGATACGGGGTATGAGATCCTTTCCGGCCGGAATATCACCGTTTACAATCTCCCTCATCCATCCGGGGCAAACAACGGATCATGGTTTTCGAAGGACAAGAAGAAACGAAAGGTGCTTGAAGAGAAGATCCGGGAGTTGGTTATGGAATGTCAGTGATTATTGTAACAAAGTCTTAAAAAAAATCATGCTGATATGGGGATTCGAACCCCAGTCGCAGGAGTGAGAGTCCTGCATGATTGGCCGGACTACACTATATCAGCAAGTCGTTTGTGCCTTAAAATATTGGTCAAATCAATACTTAAACCTAATTATTTGGCCCTGCATTTTTCTTTGCCGGATCTTCGCAAAAAGCCTTATCTTTTTTTTGCTACGTTTGTCCCGCAGGATGTGAAAAAAGCCCTGTCGTCCGGGAAACTGATATATATCATGCGATATCATTCCCGCTTAACGGCATCTTTGAGATGCCATTATGAAGGGTGATAAAAATGGAGGAAAACCCAAAACCTGCCGTTGTCGGCAGGAAACTGGAGACCTGCGAACTGGATCGCGCAAAGATGTCCCTGATGAATCCCAGGGTGATTGAGGAGAAATCAGAGGAAAGAACGATCGACGAGCTGGCGAAGAAGATGCTCCAGCACACGATGAGAGAAGGAATCGAGACCGTCTGGGACCGTTTCGAGATGCAGCAGCCGCAATGCAAATACTGTTCGGACGGGCTTTCATGCAGCCGGTGTGCGATGGGACCATGCAGGATCATTCCGGAGCATCACCGCGAACGAGGTGTATGCGGGGCGGATGCGGACCTCATCGTTTCACGAAACCTGCTTGAT
The DNA here is from genome assembly GCA_964465295.1 of uncultured Methanomicrobiaceae archaeon. Taxonomy (GTDB): domain Archaea; phylum Halobacteriota; class Methanomicrobia; order Methanomicrobiales; family Methanomicrobiaceae; genus Methanolacinia. The sequence continues at coordinate 11,307 of CAYXKC010000047.1, forward strand.
ACTCTCGCAACCGGTGCGGCGGCACACTCGGACCACGGCAGGGACATCGTCGAAACCCTGTATAAGACCGGAATCGGCGAAGCACAGGGGTACGATATCACCGATGAAGTAAAGCTTCAAAAGATCGCCGCCGAACTGGGTGTCGAAACTTCGGGAAGAAAAAAAGAGGAGATCGCCGCCGATGTCGGGCGTAAGCTTCTCTATGAATTTGGGAGCTTCAAAAATAAAGTCACATTTGCCGA
>CAYXKC010000048.1:0-11525 GCA_964465295.1 uncultured Methanomicrobiaceae archaeon
CCATTGCTGATAATATATCCAGGATAATCATATCGCCCTGGACGGACCCCGGGTTTAGTTTGTCTACCGTTACGCTTCCCCCGCATACTGCGGCGATTGCAAAAAGATATGAGGCAGACGAGTAGTCTCCCTCAACCCTGTACTTCCTTGCGGAGTATGCACAGGCGGGAACATGAAATCCTCCGCCTGAAAGCCTCTCAACATTCACACCGAAGCTCCTCATGACCTCTGTCGTTATGTCAAGATACGACCCGGATACAACATGGCCCTCCGGGATTACATCAACCGGCTCTTTTGCATATGGTGCGGCAATGAGTATAGAAGATACGAACTGGCTGCTCTTCGATGCGTCGATTGCAACGCGACCGCCAAGCAGAGTTCCGGATATCTCAACAGGAGGAAAGCCGGGATTTCCTGTAAAACGGACATCCCCGCCTATATTCTTCAGCGCTTCGGCAAGATCGCCTATTGGTCTCTCCTTCATCCGTTCGTTTCCGGTAAGTGTTACCGGTCCGGGAGAAAGAAGCGCAAATGTGGCAAGGAAACGGAGAGATGTTCCTGATCCCCTGCAGTCGATCTCCGTTGCGCCGGTGGGGGGCATAAACCCGCCGCACCCTTCAACGAGAATGGTCCTGCCTCTCTGCCTGACAGGAATCCCGAGCTTTTCAAGAGCTTCGCATGTAACACAGGTATCATCGGAAGATAACGGATTTTCAATTACCGACATGCCGTCTGCAAGAGCCGCACAGAAGAGCGCCCTGTGCGTATAGCTCTTCGAAGGCGGTGCTTCAAACAATAATTTGACGTTTTGACGTCTCTCAATTCTCACTTCTTCCATTATTAAACCTCCTTCACGGAGTAGCAGCCAAGCTCCTTTACGTGTGTGAAGTCCCTGAGTCTCCTGACGGCATCGCCCGAAAAGGGAGTCATGGCAAAGTCGATGAAGAAGACATAGCTCCCCATCCCTCTCTTCGATGGGCGGGACTCGATTCTTGAGAGGTTGATCCCCAAAGCCGCAAAGACACCGATTATCCCGTAGAGAAGGCCTGGCCGGTCCTCCCGTGGATCTATCAGAATACTGCATTTTTTGCAGTCCTGAGATTCCGGGAGGTAGCCTTTCGAATACGGCCCTTTCCCGATTAAAAGGAACCTTGTGACATTGTTTTCAGAATTCTGGACGTTCTCCATCATGGTCAGAAGACCGTGTATCTCTGCAGCAGGCGCTGAGGTTATAGCTGCAGTCCCGGGATTTTCTGCAGCGGATCTGGCACTTGCCGCATTGCTGGCGGTATGGATTACCGGAACTCCGAGTTCGTCGACAAAAATGCTGCACTGCTCGTGCGACTGCGGGTGGGCGTATATGCATGACGGTTTTCCGTCAGACCGCCCGGCGGCGGCATACCTGTGCCTTACAGGGAGATAGTACTCGGCGACGATATGGCAGTCTGTCCTCATAAGGCCGTCAAGAGTCTCCCCGACACCTCCTGCCTCACTATTTTCAACAGGAACGACGCCCATGCAGTCCCCGGCAGCAACCTCTGCAAATACGGCGCCAATCGTCGGGCAGAGCTTAACATCCCCGCCGCATATCTTCAGGGCGATCTCGTGGGAGAAGGTTCCCTCAGGACCAAGTGCAGCACATCCCGTATTCATGTCAGGTTCACCAGAGCCTCGATTAGAGCATCGGTATCTCTCGTTGCAAGAGGGATATAATTACTGAAACATTCCTTATTAGCGGCGAAGAAAGCCTGAAAACTCTCGTCACAGGGGTCCGAGACGGATTCCCGGAGTCTTTCAACCGACGTAAAAAAACCTTCAAGGACAGGTTTTACTCCGGGATTCATCCTTAGAATGTCCCCATAGAGATCAGGGCTCTGCCCGAGTATCCGTCCAATAAGCCCCATCTCGATCCTGTATACCGGGCTCATTACAGAAAGTATCTTTTCAAGATCGATCCCGCTCGTCCGGACTGCATCCGCAACAGCAAGGGTCGCGAAATGGACAAGCCCCTGCACGACAGCCATAACCCTGTCATGCTCCTCGGGGGTCATAATAGTCACCTGGGCTCCTTCGGACGTGAATATCGAGGTGAATTGCGAAAGTATCTCCTCAGAACATCTTGCAGGAGTTGCAACGATATTCTGGCCGCGTATCCCGGGAATGTTCGGGCCGAACATCGGATGAAATCCGATTACTGAAGCTTTTGACCTGAGCATCCCTTCAATGGGTATCTTCTTGACCGATGTCAGGTCGCAGAATACCTGGTCTTCTCTCAAAAGAGGTGCAACTTCGCTGATGACGCCCGGTGTCGCCCTTATCGGAACAGATACCATAACAATATCGCATGATTCTGCTATATCGGCATTCGAGAGTTCGGTTCTCCTCCCGGATACAGACACATCGAAACCGGCCCTCGAGAAGAGCGAAGAGAACAGCCCCCCCATTCCGCCCGTTCCGCCGATGATACCAATACTCTTCATCCAATTCGCCTCATTTCTCAAGAATCGTCTCGTCGATTGCGTGGCCGAAGTGCCTTCCGCCCTTCTCCATCCGCCCGAGAATACGATCCCCGGGCTTTAAATCTATAACGGATACCGCACTCCCGTCTTCACGAACGAGCCGTATCGTCTCGGCGTTCTGGAGTACCGCCGATACCGGTACACCTCCTCCTTCAGGTTCGGCCTCTACAAGCAGCAGGGGCCGCTTTTCGATCTTTACACGGCCAACCGTCGCCTCCTCGCACTCTCCCCTGCTGTTTACTATCAATACACGGTCTCCCGCCGATATCTCCGAGAGATAGGAGGTCTTTCCACCGGCAACGAGTGCATAGGAATGAACCGCCCCGGCGTTGACCCTGAAGGGTCTTGGCGAGACATAAGGATTTTCCAGAGTCTCTGCGTGGACCAGCAGGAATGCCGATGAAGTGTTTCCGACAGCCATCCCATCACCGTCATGCATCATTGTGCATGTATCGACGCAGACGCGATCCCCCATTCCGGCGGAGACGACCTTCTTTATTGTGAAGACCGACAGTTCGAGTTTCCCGCCGGATTTCTTCACGAACGATGATACAGCTTTTATCACATTGGGATCGGTGTTTTTGAGAAGTATTCCTGCAACTCCCCCTTCGAGCACCCCGAGTGCTGTCTCGGCCTCTTTTGCATCCGATACCGCGGCGATTATCCTGTCGGACTGTGCAACGAGGTTTTCAAGAGGAATTACCGTCCAGTCGGTGGTCGAAACTATGACATAGCCGCTCTTTGAAAGCTCAGCTGCCTTCTCCTCGGACTTCTTGTCTGTTATCTCTACCTCGGAAATGTCCCTTCCAGGCACCAGATCCCCATCGGGTGAGATGACTTTTACCAGCCCGAGCTCCCTTATTAATGCCGCCTTCTCCGCTACAATCGCATCGGCTCCGCTCTCGATTGCAGTTGTCGCTGCATCCTTGTCCCAGTCGCGGAGGTCGATCCAGAATAATTTCATGCCTTTTTCTCCATATCCCTGATCGCATCCGCCGGTGTCGCCTCACCGTTAACAACCATGTAGAGTGCGGCGATGAAGTCGGACGGATTTTTTCTCTGGAACGAATTCCTGCCGACGCATACACCTGCACCGCCTGCCTCAACAGAGTCGAGGACCGTCTCGAGCGTCTGGAGGTCCCCCGCCTTCTCCCCGCCTGCGATGAGAACGGGTACAGAACATGCCGCGGTTATCTTTTTGAAGCTTTCAGGGTCTCCGGTGTAGTTTGTCTTGATGAGATCGGCCCCGATCTCCTCTGCAACCCTGACGCAGTGGCCTACAGACTGTGGCGAATTCGGGTCGATGCCCTCGCCGCGGGGGTAGATCATGATAAGTAGCGGGATACCCCATTTCGTACATTCCTTTGAGACCATTCCGGCGTCTTCGATCATCTTTGACTCGTTGGGCGCACCGAGGTTGATGTGTATGGATACTGCATCGGCACCAAGTGCAACCGCCTCCTCGACGGTGCATACCATCACTTTGTCGTTCGGGTCGGGATTTAAGGAGGTGCTCGCAGAGAGGTGGACGATTAGACCAATATCCCTTCCATGCCTCCTGTGTCCCGCCTTGACCATTCCCTTGTGGAGAACGATTGCATTCGCACCTCCTTCTGCAACCGATGATATAATTTCAGGCATATCGCCGAGCCCTTCGATCTGTCCCAGGGTGAAGCCGTGATCCATGGGGATTATTACGGTTCTGCCCGTGTTTCTGTTCATTATTCTTTCAAGTCGTATCTGTTTTCCAATCATTCCGGTATACCTCCTTTTAATCCTGGTTTATTATCTCAATCGCCTCTTCGGCGGATCTTCTCTCGTGCACGATCATTGCCGCAGCCCTTACGAACCTGTCGGGGAATTTGTGCTGGAATGCGTTCCTTCCGATGGATACGCCTGCACCGCCGCCCTCCATCGACCCCTCGATAAGCTCGAGGGTCATCAGGTCGTCCGATTTCGAGCCTCCTGCAATAACAACCGGGACATGGCAGCCCTCGGTGACCTCCCTGAAGGTGTCGGGGTCGCCGGTGTATACGGTCTTTACGATATCCGCACCGAGTTCGGAGGCCACCCTTGCCGCTATCTTTATCGAATTCACCATGTTTTCATCGTTTATTTTCTTTCCGCGAGGGTACATCATCGCAAGGAGGGGCATACCCCATTCATTGCATTCGATTGCGATCGAGCCCAGGTCCTGAAGCATCCTCGCCTCGGATTCGGCGCCGATGTTGATATGGACCGATACGCCGTCAGCACCCATTTTCAGTGCGTTCTGGACGCTGTTCACAAGAACCTTGTCGTTGGGATCGGGGCCCAGGTCGGTGCTCGCCGACAGGTGCATGATAAGCCCGATATCGGGCCCTCCTTTCCTATGACCATGCAGTGCAAGGCCCATATGCCCGATTACGGCATTTGCACCGCCACGGGCAACGAGCTCGACGCTCCGGTCAAGGTCTATCAGACCGGGAATCGGACCTGAAGATACCCCGTGATCCATAGGGACTATTACCGTTGTTCCGGTATCTCTTTTCATTATCCGCTCCAGGCGGATCTCTTTTCCACGCATAATTATCACTCTCTAAATTATCATAATCAGTTCAGCACCCAAAAAGCCTGCGGAGTTGTTCACGAAGCAGTCTGATTTCAGGTGCGGGGCAGCCAGCTGAAATAATAGCCGAAGAAATAGCTGAATTCGGCAAACCAGCCAAAGACACAGCTAAAGAAATTAAAAATTGCAAAAAATACGGACGATGCCGACAGGGCTTCCGCTGGGCGAATCAGCTGCACAGGAGAAGCGAATCTTTCACATGTGCGGATTTCAGTGCCGTTGCTATCAGAGATAAAAGCATTCACCGGCGAAAAAACATTCACCACACATTGGATAATATGTTCACAATACATCGTTTATATATATTGTGATGCAGTAAAGACCGGATTGCCCTGCCGTGGCCTCTCAATGACATAAAAAACAATATTGCACAGTTATTAGAACCCAAATTCTAAAAATAATCAGGCGGGTGCCGCCGCCTTTCCAAGAGTCTCCATGAGCAGTTTTTCGATATCGATCCAGATTACAAGATCCTTCTTCGCATCCGCCGCACCGCCCGATTTTATAATCCCCTTCACGTAGGCCTCTTTTGAGATCGAATCGTCCATCTTGTCGATATTGTCACTGTTCACCTGAAGGACCGAGTGAACGTCGTCAACTATAAGGCCGATAACCGAGCCCCCTGCCGTTTCAGGGACAAGAACAATGATCTTCCGTCCCTCCCTCTTATCGTCCGATTCAAGGCCCATAAGAGTGTTCAGATTCATAACATTGGTAATCTCGCCCCTCAGGTTAATTATGCCTGCAATATGAGGGGGTGCTCTTGGTACCGGTGTAATCGGCATTATCTCGACAATCTCCCTTGCAGTCCTGATATCGATTGCATAGTTCGTCCCTGAAAGCTGAAACTGCACTACATCAATTATCTCCATTTCTTATCCTCCTTCATTTAGAAGATTAAATCTGTTTAACCGGCATTTTACTATTTCGTTGACAAACGAAACCTCACTTCCCGTCTCCGGGCAGGCTGCAATTCAAAGCCGGCAACTATAAGCTCCAATGCAGGAAGTGTCTCTTAATGAGTATTCAATGTTGGTTTCATTGCAAGACTGCCGCGATCAATCGAGGAAACCGCGGGGCATCATCACAACAATTAACCGTAAATAAGCAGCAATAAGTAAACAATGATAAAGGTGGGCCTTCTCGGGTGCGGGAATGTTGCGCATGTAATCGCAAAGGAGACGGAAGGTTTTGAGATTAAGGCCTGTTTCGATCTCGTGCAGAAAAGGGCGGAAGAGATCGCTGAAATTACCGGTGCAAAGCCTTTCTCATCTTTTGAAAATTTTATAAAAGAAGACCTCGATATAGTCGTCGAAGCGGCATCGGTCGCCGCGGTCCACGAATTTGCCCTTGACGTTCTCGAAAATAATAAGGATATAGTAATACTCTCAGTGGGCGCCCTTGCCGACCCTGAACTGAAATCCGATCTCAGGGAGGCTGCAGGGAGAAACGGGAGAAAGATCTACATCCCGAGCGGCGCGATAATGGGGCTCGACAACCTGAAGATCGGGAGAATATCACATATCTCAAAGCTCCTTCTCAGGTCTACCAAGAACCCCCGTTCGCTCGGAATAGAGACGGACGAAAAGACGCTTGTATTCAGCGGAAGAGCCGACGAATGTATCAGGAGGTTTCCAAAGAACATCAACGTTGCAATCGCCCTCGAGCTCGCTACGGGGCATGATGTTGACGTTGAATTATGGGCCGACCCCTCACTCCAGAGAAATACCCACGAGATAATAGTCGAAGGGGATTTCGGGATCTTCAACCTTAAAATCGAGAACAAGCCGTGCCCGGAAAACCCGGCGACAAGCTATCTTGCGGCACTGTCGATAATCACACTCCTGAAAGGCCTCGAAGACCCTATAAAGATCGGGACATAAATAAGAGATAAAGATTCCAATGGGCATCAAAGAAGAGATTGAGATACTTAAGAAAGAGAAGAACGCGGTTATACTTGCTCACAACTACCAGGCCCCGGAGATCCAGGACCTTGCCGACATCACCGGGGATAGCCTTGAGCTTGCAATAAAGGCGAAGGAGGCGACCGAGGATATCATCGTATTCTGCGGTGTGGAGTTCATGGCGGAGACGGCCAAGATACTCAATCCCGAAAAGAAGGTTATAATGCCTGTAAGGGATGCCGGCTGCCCGCTTGCCGATCAGCTGACCCCGGAAATGATACGTGAGGCCAGGAAAGAGCACCCGGGTGCGGCGGTGGTTGTCTATGTAAACTCGACTGCAGAGTGCAAGGCCGAGGCGGACGTGGCGTGCACCTCTGCAAATGCTGCCGCCGTTGTTGCATCACTTGATGAGACCGAGGTGATCTTCGGGCCGGACTCGAACCTGGCTTCATGGGTCCAGGAGCAGGTGCCTGAGAAGAAGATAATTCCCGTTCCACCTGGCGGCCACTGCCCTGTCCATGCGGTCTTTGACCTGTCTGATGCCGAAGAAGCCCGAAAACAGGATTACTGCATTGTATGCCACCCGGAATGTGATAAAAAGATACGCGACGCCTCAGATTTCGTTGCATCCACCGGGGGAATGCTGAAGATTGCAGGAAATGCTGAAAAATGGGCCGTCTTTACTGAGAAGGACATGGCATACAGGCTCTCGAAAGAGTATCCCGACAGGGAGTTTATAAAATTTGATAAATCCATATGCACGGACATGAAGAAGATTACACCCAATATCCTGAAGAAATCGCTTGAATCAGAAGAATACGAAATTCTCCTCGATGAAAGTGTCATGAAACGTGCAAGGGGTTCAATCGAGAGAATGATCGGGATAAGGGGTTAGTAAATGAATATCGATAAGGAGATCCTCAGGGGATATCTGCTCGAGGATACCGCAAGAGGGGATATCACATCCGATGCGATCGTTTCAGACAGGGAATCATACGCTGAGATCCATGCAAAGGATTCCGGAATCATCTGCGGACTCGCGGAAGCAGCCTTCATCTTCGGTTATACAGGGACATCTGTAGTCCTGACAGCCACAGACGGGGATAAGGTTGCCCCCGGCAGAAAACTGATGGAGATCAGCGGAGATGCAAAGTCAATTCTCCTTGCAGAGAGGACTGCACTGAACATCATCGGAAGGATGAGCGGTATTGCGACAAAGACGAATAAAATAGTCAGGAAGGCACAAACCATCAATCCGGGGATCAGGATCGCGGGTACCAGAAAGACCTCCCCCGGTGCAAGGGCTATTGATAAAAAAGCCATTGCAACAGGCGGGGGCGATCCGCACAGGTACGATCTCTCCGATGCCTTCCTGATTAAGGACAATCATCTCGCGGTCTGCTCAGCCACTGAGGCGATAAGAAAGGCAAGAGAGTATTCCGTGTACAAAAAGATAGAGATCGAAGCCGAAACCCCGACAGCCGCACTCGATTCGGCAAAGGCAGGTGCGGATATCATCATGCTCGACAACATGAAGCCTGAAAAGGTCTCGGAGGCCCTGGAGATGATCAAGGGTTCAGGACTCCGGAATAAGGTTTTAATCGAGATATCCGGGGGAATAGATGCAAAGAACTTCGAAGATTACGCAACCCTCGATATTGATATCATAAGCATGGGTGCGCTTACTCATTCTGTCAGGAATTTCGACGTTTCGCTTGAGATGAAGCCGGGCGTAAAAAATTTTAAAATTAAGATTTGATTTTTTTTAGATTGAAGAGTGATTATCACTCAAAGGCTTTCTGTATAAATCCCTGACCCAACAAACCATTCGTCATTTACAGGCGTTACATAGCAGAGCTTCAGGCGTGTATCACCAGTATCGGGATCGAAGTAATGAACATATACGAATCCTCCGCCCCGCTTTGCAACCGGGATCTCCCACTGCATGATCTTTACCCCGTACGTATCAGTTAACCAGAACCTGTCGGATCCGATCATCTCAGGCTGGTGCGGTAACGCAAGAGTCGTTCCTTCATTATCGTATGCGAAGATGTAATTAGCGCCGTCTGCAAAATGCCCGTCAAGATCGTTGAATGCTGCAACAGCCTCGTCCTTTCCGTTTGCATGAGCATAATCCCGTGCATTTTTCACCCGTTTTACAAGTTCATCCTTCTCAGATTCATTGAATTCCGCCGGTACTCCGGGAAGATAGATTCCTGACCCGACGAACCACTCGTCATCAACAGGCATTACGTGGGAGATCTTGAACTGCTCTTTAAAATTGTCTTCAGGGTTCGGGTATATGTAATAGATCGAACCGCCGCCCGACCCGGCGGCTTCGATCAGGCCTTCGATGAACTCAACGCCGTTTGAATCGGGGATTCCTGTCCGGACGGTTCCCAACAACTCTTTCTGATTTGGCAATGCAAGTACTGTCCCGTCCATATCATATGCAAATACATAGAGTTCGCCGTCGATGAACGAACCGTTTTGATCGTTGAACTCCTCCAATGCAGCCTCCTTTCCATTCTCTTTCGCATATGCCGCAGCATCAGCGACAAATGCCTTCAGGTTCTCATAACGTGCATCCGTTGTTCCTGCAGCAGGTCTCAATAAGGCTTCTCCTTCATCTTCGGTTTCTTCATCGGAATAAGTGAGAACTACTCTCCATTCGGCACCATTTGTTTTTACAGAATTCCATACTGCAGTCTTTGTGACATTGCGGCTCCATGTTTTGTCAGAGAAGATGTACTCCCCTGAACCGGAAGGCACTGCCAGGATACGGGTCAGCACCGCCTGCAGGGCGGGATCGCTGTACATCGGATCGGTCAGAAGGTTGTTGCCGATCTCTTCACTCTTTGTATCGTAGAGAAGAGTTCCGTCGGTCTGTGCAACCCATACATCATACGGCGTCTCCCCAATGACCGGTTTTACCTGCCTGCCAAGGAAGACATCCGGCTTATAAGTAATATCAGTATAGCCCAGGTAATCACCGGAGGAAGAAAATATAGGATAACTCTGTGATATCCCGGTAAAACCTTCCGACATCGTAAAAACGTCGCTGACGATTGGAACCTGTTCGGAGTTTGCCTTTTCCACCTGCGACTGCCAGCTTAGATCGGTCCCGACAATCTCCTCGTAATTTTTAGGAGCGGCGGTCACGACCACTCCTTCTTTGGAGATTACAAGTGAGGATATTGCCCACGGGTAATCCAGGAGATTTTCGGTGAGAGTTGCTTCAGCCTCTTCCCCGTTAAGGCCTGTTTCAGACAGAACCTTCGCGTTTTTGGAAAGACCCATGTCAATCTCCTCAAGACCATTGTCGATCGATACAACGAGTTCCTTTGCAATACCATCCATTGCACTCCCTGACTTAACATCAGCTTCCCCGGGTTTTGTCCCGGTACATCCCGAAAATGCGGCCAAAACCACCAGGACAACAATAATTATTACAATAGCATATTTCTTCATCAGATCATCAACCAGAATCCGGGAAAACCAGTCTCTCCCCGTTCGCTGATATTGGGATTTTTAAGTATTAAGGTTAGTGAAATAATTGTATTAAAATAAAGAATAATTCTTATCTGTAGCAGAAGATTTATGGGATCTATTTGAATGCATTATCAAATTACTTTGTTTTGCTGTAATTTGTTACATATCGGGTTTAATTCTACAAGGTTTGTCTAGAATATTATCAAATGTCCCTTTTGATTTAATGGAACCAGTTTTAACAATAAATGATAAATTTGCAACAACCAGATTACAAATAATTATCGCAGCAATTATTGGAATTCCCCTTGCCATTAGAGAGTTATTTTACAAATATAGGTAATTTACTAATTTTAATATTTCTTCTAGAAATGGATTATTATTCAGCAGGCAACCCTTGCTCAGTTCGCTTCGCGAACACGCCCTGACCTCAGGGCCTGTGCTATCGCGATAAACCCGGCCTTGCGGCCGGGAGAGAACCCGGTTTAGGAAGAGATCTTCGAAGAACAAAAGAGATGGTTAAAAGAAAGATGAGCAAACATCCCCTTTTGCTCCGGTATTTTTCTTCTATTCCTGAAAAATAACTGGAAGTTCCTCCCGGCCGAGGCTACCCGGAAGGGTAGCGTTCAGGCCGGGCTATCTTCTTTGCGAAAATTCGTGTAGCGAATTGAGCATCGGGCTGTCCCGTAAGGGGCTTATGCACATTAATAGCGAAATTAGAGAATAATTAATAAATCAAACTAAAAAAAGAAGACCTGATTTCTACCAAATCGGTAAAACTGAATTGAATTATTCAGGCTTCGCCGAGATCGTGCTTTATTGTCTGGATTACAAGCCTGATTAGGCCCAGCTGGGAATCGTTCTCCGCCACTACGCAGATGAAGAGATCGCCGACGGGCGATATTATCAGTTTTCCCTGCGGCGTCTCAAGTATGAGCTGGGTTGCCGACTCCATATCGAGATCGGAGGTGATCTGGTTTGCCGACCTCACAAGATCTTCTGAGA
>CAYXKC010000049.1:0-11291 GCA_964465295.1 uncultured Methanomicrobiaceae archaeon
TATCTAATCCCTGTATGACATATCCACTTTTATCTGTCTTCAAGTCTTCAAGCCCAAATCTGCTCTTCTCTTCATCTGTGATGGATGCAAGGGAGACAGGGCCGTTTTCGTCCCATACATTAGCCCCGTAAGGAAGTTCCGGGTGGTCGTCTCCCCAGTACTTCTCCATATTGCAGAATTCTTTGAATTCTTCAGGTGAAAGATTATCTTTTAACTTATTATACTCATCTGGGAATACGATTTCCCAGAATTCTCCCTGTGTCATCTCCTGCCCGTAGATCTCCTTTATGATCTCAAGCTGTTTCTCGTCGGCATGGGCCGATATGGAGTACGCACTTGCGACTCCCGATCCAGCCACTACCAAAAGGAGAAGGCAGGCGACAATTGAGAATTTCATTGTTTTTCTGTTCATTGTTTTTCCTCTGTCCTTTTTTTCTTTTTTTGCCGAATATTCATGGATTTTGTATCTTTTGATCGTTTCCCGGCAGTTTTGAGATAGCTCTGCTTTCTTATCCATATCATATATCCGACATCGGTGCGGATCACACCTGCGGAAGGAGAATTCAGGCATGAGGTGTCCTCCAGAAATATCATATTTCATATGCAGTGCCGGGCATGCGGTCCACGTGATCGCGATAAGATATAATTTAAAATAAGTATTATTCCGAAAGTCTCTACATTGATTTGAAATCTGGTATATTGTGTAGATACATTCGGAATAAACGATATATATGGATAGAAATTATCTATTTGTTAGATGACGATCCGGTCTGAATATTCTGGCAGTAAGGCGAGAGAAATGATGAGGTGCCGCACTTTAAAAATACCTGTTTTAGCTATGGCATTCATGCTGATTTTTATCGTTATCCCCACTAGTGCTGAGGATTTTTCGTCAATTGATGTTGGTTATACCTATATCGACGGAGATACCTGCGATGTTTTCTCCTATCCTGCAGTTGATCAATTCTCCCACATGGGATTAAGCAAGGGAAAGGTTGCTTACAGTAAAGACAAAGGCCCTCTCATTTACATATGGGACAGCAGGACAGGTGAAATAAAAACTTTCGATACTACAGAACTTGCCGACAAAAAAGATGACTGGATTTCTTTCTGGATGGAGATTAAATCTGTTGATATCTCGAACGGTGTCGCTTATTACTCTCTTTCGACGCACAAGACGACACCTACAGGAACAAGTTCTTCTTCTGATGGATTGTTCAGTTTTGATGGTTTAAATAATGTAAATATCGATTCTCTCTCTGATCACAATATTGATGATCTACTTGCCGATAACAATATAATTTTGATGAAAGATTCATGGTATGATCCTGAATCATTTTCAGTTTTAAATAAATTGCGAGTCTATTCTAGTGAGACTGAGAAAGTAATTATAATTGATGATAAAACTCAAATTAGTGATCCCATTGGATTTGGAGAGTATAAAGTTGCAACTCTTGCCCATAGTTTTGGTCCTCAGGACTCTAATGACAGAGTTCCAGGTGAAGGTATTGCAGTTTTCAATCTGGTACCGGCACTAGCAGGGAAAGAAGTTGAGCAGATTACAATTCCTGAGGCAACTGATATATCCCCAGATGAAAAGGTGGATGTCAACCAAGATTGCTTTTCAGACAAATATTTCGTCTGGACGAAAGGCTGGGGAATAACAGGGAGAGATAGAGACCGGTTTCAGTGCAATCTTTATGTAACAGATCTAAGTACAATTCAAAATAATGTAATCGACACAAGGGACGATTTATCTTTCGGCCTTTATACCTATGCCGTCGATGGCGATCACCTGTTTTACAAGAACGACGACAGGATCTTCCTGTACCACATCCCAGACGGAGATAGGAAAGAAATCCGAATCACAGGTAACGAAGAATTCGAAGTCGGGGATATCGTCGAGTTCGACGAAGGGCAGCTTCTTCTAAGAGCCTACCCGAAGGAGTTCGCAGGCTATGAACCGTCCGAATACGAGATCTGGTTCGTCGATTTGAATCCTTACATTAATTCAGCGGGCATAAATGAAAGTGATGAGGGGATTACAGGAACCATGGGTGTTAATATAAAAGAGATTCCTGTAGTTCTCATCGTCCCCACTCTTGCAGTTATAATCGTCTTTGTTCTTTTTACCGTTTTGATTTGGAGGAAGAATGAGAAAAATACCCGGTGAAAACGTTGTGATACGGGCTGTTAACACATCTTAGTGAAAAGTTGAATCCGGTTCAGCCACATATTCTCTAAAATCCGGCGGGTAGAATCTCAGCCCTGAAACCCGCAGAGGATCGTAAGCCCGGACTTTTCCCTCTTTTCGGTCGAATACTACAATGTACGAATAATAACGAAGCCTTTTCATCTCCGGGTCGTCTTCAATGGCTTCGATCTCCTCTTCCCCGACACCGTCCCGTTTTTTGTATACCGATTCCCCGTATACGCCTCCGGTCAGCGAGTACCTGCTGACGAAGTATTCCGGACCGTTTTCGGATATGATTATCCAGCGGAGGGGATGAAAAGTCGGGATCGTCTCGCAGCCCCTGAAAATCCCGGCAATAAGACCCTTCTTTACGAGAGAAAAGACGATGACCCCGGAGAAGACAAGTCCCCATATGTAAATCCCGCCGGCTCCTGCAAATCCGGTGATGAGAAGGACAAGAAACAGAACGCTCACGATCGTGAGAAAGAGGCTCGGGCCGGGAAAGATCCCGAGCGTATACTTTCGATCCGAGACCGGGTAGAAAACAGGTATTCCGGGATAGGCGAGGTAATCGAGCGCCACATGCAGGAGCGCTCCGCCTGCCATCATCCCGAAGCCCAAAACCAGGAACCCGGGATCGGCCGGAAGCGGCAGAACCCCTGCGAGCTGCAGCACACATATCGAAGAGAAACCAACGACAGACAGGAGAACCGCCCCCGCGATGCTGTGCGTGATCCCGCCGTGTGAGAAGATATACAGCCGGGGGTCGGTTCCGGAAAAACGCTGCATGAGGATATCCATGTCGGGGAGGATTGTCCCGATGACGCCGAAGCATACCAGGAGTATGTCGATGTTCCCGGTGATGAGGATGACGGAGAGGGCGTGGGTGAGGATATCCATGGATGTTTTTTGACGGGGGAGGGGTTAAATGGTTGGGGGTGGGTAACATGATGTTTCTCATTAGGGAAAAGGGAGGGGGCAACGAGTCCCCCTCCCTTCAACCCACCTCCTGAATGGCGATAGGTCGCAGTCGGGATGGGCGGGCATCCCTCCTGCTTCAAATGTAATCGTGATCCAAAAACCCCCTAATCCCGTAACAAAAAACCACTCAAAAAAAGCCAAATTGAGCTTGTTTTCATGATTTATCGATCGAATCTGTGGGTCATGAATTCCTGGCGGATATCGTGCTTTTTAGAGAAAATGGGGTATAAAATAAAGAGATATAACGGCCCGTTATTGGCACTTTTTTTCAGCCGGTGTTAGTATCGGATCGACCCGTGATCATGGACTGACGGGCTTCTATTTTGCCTGATTATTTCGGTTATTTTTTGATTTGGAGGGTATATTTAAGGTTTACTTTATCAGGAATGTGATCCTTGGTTGTGATATGTGAGTTTCTCATTAGACAAAAGGGAGGGGGAAACGAGTCCCCCTCCCTTCAACCCACCCCCTGAATGGCGATAGTCGCAGTCGGGATGGGCAGGCATCCCTCCTGCTCCACTTTCTTATTTTGATAATTTATTATTCCGAAAACCGAACAAAAACAACCTCATCTAGGATCTCGCCGTTCTTGAAAATCGCCTTCTTATGCACAGCCTCCCTCTCGAATCCGGCCTTCTCCAAAACCCGCATCGATGCCGGGTTCGTCGAGTAGACTCCCGCCTGGAGCCGGACGATGTCGAAGTGTTCGAAGGCTACCGGCACCATCGCCTTCACCGCAGCGGTCATGATGCCCCGTCCCCAGAAGGGCTCGGCGAGCCAGTACCCGATCTCGGCGGTCTTCCTGTAGATGTCTGTAAAGGAATGAACGCCGATCCCGCCGCAGGCCTCGCCGTCGATCTCGATTGCAAGAAGAAGAGCGGTTTTATCCCCGGTCGCCATCCTGAGGAACTGTTCCGCATCGCTTATCGTATAAGGATTGGGAAATCCGTCCCTCATATTCCCCGCGATCTTCGGATTGTCCGCGTATTTGACAAGCGAAGGTGCATCCTCTTTCCTCCACGACCTAAGGATCGAAGACGGCGTCCGGATGGTGAGCGGTGAATTCATTGGATTACAATATTGAAATCCCGTCGTAAAAAGGATACTGGATATTGTATACAGGTGCCTTTTGATCTCCGGGTTCAAGCCCCAGGAAGATGTAGAGCGATTCGACGCCCGGCTCCCTTCCGAGGAAGTTTTCAAGTATGGTCATGCCGTCTTCGGTATTGCCCTTCGAATAGATATCCTCCCTGAGCTTTAAGCCGAGAGTCCGGTTCGTCATCCCGTTCTCCTTAAACTCTTCGACAATCTCCAGCGCATAGACCTTCGACCAGATATAGCCGTAGTATCCGGCGTCGTATTCGTCCATGATATGAGAGAATGAAGCCTCGGGGTGAATACCCTCCGGGAGCCTGAGGCCCACCGTCTCCCCGTAGACATCATACCAGATCGCCGTCGTATCAACCGGCAATTCTGCAGTATGGTAATACATGTCCTGGAGCGAGTATGCAAGCTGAGTGCTGTATAACAATCCTATATCCGCATATCTTGCAGCTATCGCCTTCTCAACGAGTTCAGCAGGAATTTTTTCGCCCGTTATGTAATGCGAGGAGATCGATTCGAGGACCCCGGGGTCGTACGCCCATTCTTCAAGGGCCTGGGAGGGGGTCTCGCAGAAGTCCCAGGCGACGTTAGCACCGGAAAGAATTCCATACGGGGATTCGGTCAGGACCATGTGCATCGAATGTCCCGTCTCGTGGAATACAGACTCGATCTCGTAGAGCGAAAGGGTCTGGGGACTACCTGCCTGTGGCGGATTCAGTTCGCCGGTAATGACAGCCACCGGAAGACTGTATCCGCCCGTCTTCTCTCTCCCCGAGATCACCTGCATGCACGCATAATCGCCGAATTTGCCCTCCCTCGGGTAGAGATCGACGTAAAGGTAACCGATTGTCCTTCTGTCGGAGGCGTTTACCACCTCAAAGGCCCTTACCGACGGGTCCCACACCGGCGCACCGGCGATTTCGGAAAATTCCACCCCGAAGACCGTTCCGGTTGTCTCTAAAATCCCTTCAACGGTCTCACCGGCGGGATAATATTCCCTGAAACTGCTCTCGTCATAGTCGAAGTTCTGTCTGAGATATTTCTTTTGGAGATAGCTTAAGTCCCAGGGGAAAATTTCAGTCGCAGAAGGATCGATCTCCTGCTTCAATTCCAAAAGGCGGGCGATCTCCTCGTCCTTCTTTTCAGACAGTGGGTCAATAAGGGAGCAGAGAAAATCCATTACGTTCTCCTTACTCCCCGCCATCCGGTCATAA
This sequence comes from uncultured Methanomicrobiaceae archaeon, assembly GCA_964465295.1. Classification (GTDB taxonomy): domain Archaea; phylum Halobacteriota; class Methanomicrobia; order Methanomicrobiales; family Methanomicrobiaceae; genus Methanolacinia. The sequence goes on from CAYXKC010000049.1 coordinate 5,494, forward strand.
AGCATGTAATCCGCCCATGTCGGATATCCCAGTTCGGCAGCGATATTGCTGCGCAGGACAAGCGCATCGGAGAGAATTCCCAGGTTCTTGTCCGCCTGAACGTTTTTTAATGCGACATACATCCTCTTCCGGGTTTCTTCATTTTCAGCAGAAGAGAGAACAGCGGAAGATGCGGGATTGCTGAGCCGGACAATATACTGCCCGTCTTTATTCCGGGAAAAAGCCGCGAGTTCACCCGGAGAAAGGCCTTCAAGTTCGTCTTCGCCGAACAAAACCGTCGTATCGTCGTTGTTGAGATTGGCGTTGAATTCCGTCTCAAGTGCGCCCAGTTTTGTCTTCATCTCCCGGACATTTGAGAGTTTCTCCCCCGGGAGTCCAGGTCCGTTGCGCCTGAAAGTTCCTGTGACAACTTCATATAGCCGTAACCCGTGTTCAGTCTCAGGAACCTGATCCTTAACCGTCTCATAGAGATCGCTCCGTGTGTAAACCCCTGCAAAGAAGGCGGTCTGTGAATCCTTTGCCGCCATTCCTTCTTCAGCCACCGCCGGATCCGGTGACAGATAACCCGCAAGAACCATGGGCGTCATTGCATCATTGTAATCGGTTATTGCACTGTCGAACGCGACCAGCGTATTGCCGGGCGTCCTCTCTTCAGGAGGAATGGCCGCGATTGCATCCAGTGCAGCCTTCGCCCGTTCTTCCGCCTGGACGCTGAGGTTCGTGATCTCCCCGGGCGAAAAGATCATCTTCACGGACATCTCCCCGTTGCACTGCACCCCGGTTTCCGGTATAGCTGCTGCAGGGATGCATGCTGCCGATACCATAATTATTATACAGGCCAGGATTGATCCAAAACTCCTGAAGCCGATACTGCGATATTCTCTTCCGGACATAAAACCAGTGATTTCATAATTGTCTTCATCAGGTGATAAATGGCTACCAAATGAAAATTATATGCGGAGGCTAAAAAAGGCAGATGAAGGGTTATTTTATTTCAGGGAGTCATTTAACCGCTCAAAAACAGCCGCCCCCACCTCCCCGGTTGAAAAACTCCCGCCGAGATCCGGAGTCTTAACCCCCGAGGCAAGAACGAAACCGACGGCATCGTCAACTGCGGCGGCCTCCTCCGTCTTCCCGAGATGGGCAAGAAGCATCGCTGCACTGCGGATTGCCGCGACCGGGTTTGCGATCCCCTTCCCGGCGATATCGGGCGCACTCCCGTGGACGGGTTCGAAGAATGCATGCCTCTCCCCGATGTTTGCGCTCGGCAGCATCCCGAGACCCCCGGTGAGGTACCCGCAGGCGTCGGAGAGAATGTCGCCGAAGATGTTTGTGGTGACGATCACATCATAATCCGATGGATGCATGAGGACGTCGAGGGTCAGGGCGTCGATGAATGCCGTCCCTGCTGAAACTCCCTCCTCCGCAGCGACCGATAGGCAGGTGTCCCTGAAGAGAACATCCGATTTCAGGACGTTCGCCTTGTTGCCGACGACGAGGGAGTTCCTCCGCCCCTTCGCAAGTCTGCAGGCGTACCGGGCGATCCGTTCGCTTCCCGCTGTTGTCACAACACGAAGCGTCGTCGATCTTTCAGGTCCGATCTCTTCGATCCCGGAGTAGAGCCCTTCGGTGTTCTCCCTGACGATCATGATGTCGAAACCTCCGCCCTTCACCGGCCGGAGGTTTGCATAGAGGTCGAGCTCCTTTCTTATCCTTAAGAGGACGCTTTTGTAATCCGGGTCGGGAGGGGTCGTCACCGCACCGAAGAGGATCGCATCAGAAGCCTTTAGCGAGTCGATGTCCTCATCCGTGCATGCCGAACCGGTCCGCACCCACTTCCCGTAGCCTGCCTCCACATCGAAGAACTCAGCATCAGGCATGAGCAGTTTCAGAATCCGGCGTGCAGGAGGAATGACCTCCCTGCCTATTCCGTCACCTTCGACGATCGCGATTTTCATCTATTCTTCTCCCTGTATGCCGCAACGACTGCGAATACCGCGTCCGCGATATCCTTCGGCGAGGCTCCCCAGTGGACGATGCAGCCCGCCTTTCCTTCGACCATTCCGCGTCTCTCCGAGCGGCAGCATCTTGCAACGAACGGCTCCTCGTCCGCCCGGTCGGCCGGGCAGGTGTTGATCACCTCGAAGTCGTCGCCGTACTCCTCGGATAGGAGCTGTCTTGCGGTCATGCACCCGGCGATTACTTCTCCTTTCTCCGGCCTGTCGTTGTCGAGCGTCTTCTCAAACCCTCCGGCCCTGCACGGGTAGACGTCCGCTTCGATCTCCTCTATGTCGATTACGTGGTGGACAAACTCAATCTCCTCCAGCCCGAAGAGACCTGCGTCATCAAGTTTCTTCGCGGTCTCGCAGAGCACTGCCACCGGTGGTCGTGCATCATACAGGTGCACCTTCAGGAGAACTGAGGGGTCGGGATCGATCACGAAGCTCATGTGCTCATCGATCCCCCTGAAAACCGTCGCCTTCTTTCCGGTGGAAGCGGCCTTTTTGATCAGGTCCGCCCTGTTATGGAGAATAACCTTCTCCGGCCAGACCGTCGTCTCATCAGCACCGGCGAGAGTAGTATAGCTTTCAATATTTCTCATCAGCCCTGTTTCACCGGGGACCGGATGCACCTCTCCAATCTCGTAACCTCCTTCGGTCTCGACGATAAGATAACGGCTCAGGAAGTACACTTTTCTCCCCAGCGGCATCCCGGAGGCGTATCCGACCTCCTTGCAGTGGGCCGGAAAGATCACTTCCTCCTCCCGAGGTATTCGAGGAGCCCTCCTGCTGCTATTATCTCGTTCATCCTGTCGGAGAGGCGGACGCTTTCATACATGCGGCCGCCTGTCTCTACAACCGCGTTCTCCAGGTTGAATGAAACCTCGTCGCCGTCACTGCACCCGATGTCTGCGATCTCGAATAGCGGAATTCCCAGGTTTATCGCGTTCCTAAAAAAGATCCGGGCAAAGGACTTGGCGACGACCGCCTTAACTCCGGCGGCCTTGAGTGCCGCTGCGGCCTGTTCACGTGAGGAGCCGCAGCCGAAGTTGGTTCCCGCAACGATGACCGAGCCGTCAAGTCTCCCTGCGATCGAAGTGTCGTAGTCCTCGAAGGCATGTTCGGCCCAGAGCTGTTTGTTCTTGGTCCGCAGGTACCTGCCGGCGATGATCATGTCGGTATCCACATCGTTTCCGACGCAGACAGCGTGGCCTGTACCTTTCATCTGCAGGCCTCCGGGTCAGCAATCTCGCCTTTCAGGGCGCTTGCCGCGGCCGTCGACGGAGAGCAGAGATAGTACTCTGCCCCGACGCCCATCCTGTTTTTGAAGTTCCTGTTCGCAGTCGAAAGACCAACCTCTCCCTCGCCGAGGACACCCATGTGTGCCCCGAGACACGGGCCGCATCCCGGCGTCCCTATCGAACAGCCTGCGGCAACGATATCTGAGAGGATTCCGGTTTCGATGCATTTCTGAAGCGTCCTCTTCGATGCCGGAACGACAATTGTCCTCACTGCGACCTTCTTCCCCCTGACGATGTCGGCAAACCGCTTTAAATCCTCGTAACGCCCGTTCGTGCAGGTCCCGACAAAGACCTGGTCGAGAGGTGTCCCCTCGTATTTGTCGACCGGGACCGCGTTGTCCACCCTGTGCGGTGCGGAGATCACGGGAACAATATCGTCGAGGTCGAGGTGCAGTTCACCGGCGTATGTGCAGTCCTCCGTCTCCTGCCTCCTGGCTGTCTTCCCGAATTCCGCAAGATACGAGATGGTCTTATCGTCCGAATAGAACAGACCCGCCTTTGCACCGGCTTCGATTGCCATGTTGCAGATTGTAAGCCTCCCCTCCATCTCAAGAGACCCGGCACCGTCCCCGATAAATTCGAGTGCCCGGTAGGTCGCGCCGTCCATGCCGAGACGTGTCACGTACGTAAGTGCGACATCCTTGGGTTCGGCCCGCCCTTTCAGCCTTCCTTCAAGTGTTATCCCGGTCGTCTCCGGAACCTTAAACCATGTCTCTCCCGTCGCCCAGATTGCGGCCATATCCGTCGCCCCGACGCCGGTTGCAAACGCCCCGAATGCACCAAGTGTGCATGTATGTGAGTCCGCCCCGACGATCACCTCCCCGGGAAGGCATCCTCCTTCGCTCATGACCTGGTGGCATATCCCCTCTCCGATCTCGTAGAAGTTAAGTCCCGCCTGCTTTGAAAAATCCCTGAGCTCGTGCTGGAGATTTGCAGTCTCGCTGTTGTTCGCAGGGGCGATGTGGTCGTATATTATCGATATCTTCTCCGGGAACCGGACCTTCGTCTGCATCTGTGAAAAGGAGAGAAGGGCCTGGATGCCGGTCCCGTCGTGGGCGTATGCCCGGCTAAGTTCGAGATCGATAAATGAGCCTGCGGGAGCTCCCAGCAGTCTTTCGGCCAGCGTCGCCATAATTCAGGCACACTCCTTTGCCCTTTTGATTAGCTTCATCAGAAGTTCCGGAGTTATCTCGCATTTGCCTTCGCTTCGGTCCTTTATCTGCTCTAAAATCCAGTTTGTCTCGTTCATGCTGAGTTCACACCCGAGAGTGCATAAAACATGCGCAAGCGCCTTCCTTCCGGTATGCTTGCCAAGAATGAACCTTCTATTCCCGCCGACCATCTCGGGCATGAAGTATTCATAGGTGGCAGGGTCTTTCAGTATTGCGGCGATATGAATCCCGCTTTCATGCGTGAACGCATTCTCGCCCACGACGGCTTTATTCTTTGCGACTTTGATCCCGGAAAAGTCTTCGACGAGTTTCGATATCTCATTGAGCTTTGTAAGGTCATACCTGTCGACCCCTCCCTTCATCCTCAGCGCTACAAGAACCTCCTCGAGGCTGGCATTTCCCGCTCTCTCACCGATCCCGTTGACCGTGGTATGAAGCTGAAATGCGCCTGCCTGCGCCGCTGTAATGGTGTTTGCAGTAGCAAGACCCATGTCGTTGTGGCAGTGGATACAGAGAGGATTCTTTAACTCCGGCAGAATTTCCCTGACGAGATCGTAGGTTTCAAGTGGCGTCAGGCATCCCACTGTATCAGCGATGCTTGAGTATGCCGCTCTCCTCTCCGCACCCTGGCGAAACATCTCTTTGAGAAAACCAATATCCGTCCTTGATCCCTCTTCGGCCGAAAACCTGACTTTGAGTCCGTGATCGACTGCGTAATCGACCATGGATAGTGCATGTTCGAGCATCTCTTCCCGTGTTTTCCTGTATTTTACCCTGATATGGAGATCCGATGTCGCGAAGAAGATGCTCACGAGGTCTACGTCGCAGTCGATTGCGGCATCGACATCCTCACGAACCGCTCTTGCCAGGCAGCAGATCCCCGCATCAAGCCCGAGACCCTTTACTGTCTTAACACATGCCCTCTCCTGCTCCGAAACATTCGGAAATCCGGCTTCAATCACCTCGACCCCAATCTCGTCGAGCTTCTCGGCGATCATTACTTTCTCCCGGCAGGTGAACGATACCCCGGGGGTCTGCTCCCCGTCCCTGAGTGTTACATCACATACTTCAACATTTAACGGCTTCATGCTCCTCTCCTTTTGGGCACTGCCCGTATACAAGCAAAATCTCCGGTTTCTCTATCTTCTCTTCAAGCTTTTCGGCGATAACGTCAAGCGACTCCTCACCGCAGTCGACCCGGACGGGCGACGCCCATTCGATGTAAGGCCCGATGTCATTCACCGGTTTCATTCCTGTCATCGCCGCCCTTCCGTTCACGAGCACAATGCATAAGAGCGGCAGGCCTTTTTGATACACGTCGATTA